>NZ_JBFAPO010000022.1:0-162551 GCF_040676755.1 Dactylosporangium sp. NPDC049525
GGCGCGGACGGGGGCCGGGGCTGGCTGCTCGGCGCGGACGGGGGCCGGGGCTGGCTGCTCGGCGCGGACGGGGGCCGGGGCTGGCTGCTCGGCACGGACAGGGGCCGGGGCTGGCTGCTCGGCACGGACAGGGGCCGGGGCTGGCTGCTCGGCACGGACAGGGGCCGGGGCTGGCTGCTCGGCGTGAACGGATGTGGGGGGCGAGGCGAGCCGTAGATGGCCTGGCGGGGCGGGCAGGTCCTGGGGCGGGGCGCCCGCGGTGGGTGGCATGGGCTGCGGCCCGCGGCAAGCGGCCGGGGCGAGCGGAACGTGGTCCGCCTGCGTGCGGGCAGGATCGTTCACGCCGTCGGTCCCGACCACAGCGTCGTCGACGCGTGTGTCGTAGGACTCGGCGGTCGCCGAAGCCGACATGCCAGCCACGGCACCTGCTCCCCCACTGTCTGTGCTGTTCTCCCGCCGCGCTCCGGCCGCCCGCTGCGGCGACCTTGCGTGACGCTGTCCTGCTGCGCCGCGGGCCAAGGCCCGCGCTGTCAAACCGTGTCGTCAAACCCCGCTGCCACATCCGTCAGACCCGCTGCCCACGC
Organism: Dactylosporangium sp. NPDC049525; assembly: GCF_040676755.1. Classification (NCBI taxonomy): domain Bacteria; kingdom Bacillati; phylum Actinomycetota; class Actinomycetes; order Micromonosporales; family Micromonosporaceae; genus Dactylosporangium; species Dactylosporangium sp. NPDC049525. The sequence continues at coordinate 585 of NZ_JBFAPO010000022.1, forward strand.
CCGCCGAACCCGCCGCCCACGCCCGCCGGACCCGCCGCCGCACCCGTCAGACCCGCCGCCCACACCCGCCGCACCCGTCAGACCTGCTGCCCACGCCCGCTGGACCCGCTGCCACACCCGCCCGCCCACACCCGTCAGACCCGCCGCCGCACCCGTCAGACCCGCTGCCCACACCGCGTCAGACCCCGCTGCCCACACCGTCAGACCCCGCTGGCACGCCGGCCGGACCCGGCTGGCACCTCTGCCGGACGTGACCTGCCACGCCGCCGCGTCAGCGGGGCGGATGCCGGTCGAACGCCGCCCGGAAGCGGACGCGCAGGAGCGGGAGGGGAACGGCTGGTGGAGACGGCCCGCGGCAGGCTGACGACGCAGATGGCGGCCGGTCCGAGCGTTGCGCACCCGCCGGCCCGGCAGGGCCTGTGGTGCACCCGGCCACCTGCTCCGGTCTCCCACCCGGCCCGGCCGCCGTCTGCGCCGTCAGCCCGCCGCGGCCCGGGCCCGGCGGTAAGACCGGGTCCGACACGAGGAGGGGCGAAGTCCGAACGGCAACGGAGCTGCACGACCATGCCAGGCCCAGCGCCCTGGGCGACGACCGAGGCCTGCGGTCCGACCCACAAACCAGGACCGGAAGCCTCGACGCCCGAGGGCCATGGCCGCCATCACCGCCGGGAACTGGGCCGGGAACTGGTGGCACTGGCGGGCGCCGGCGGCGGTCCGGGCCGGTCGGGCCGGGTCTTGGCACCTGCCGCGGGTCAGCTGGCCAGACCCTCGAGCCTGGGCTGATAGGAGAAGCCGAGGCCGACCTCGACAACGGCGATGAACTGCTCCGCGGAGCGCATGAGGTCGTCGGCCTCCCGGGCGGTGACCACCCGCGGGATGCCCGCCTCGGCGGCGGAGCGCTTGCTGGCACCGGCGGCAAAATAGGCCGCCCACTCGGTCAGCTCGGGCGCGACGAGCACCAGCAGCGACCAGACGCTCGTCACCCGGCTGCGGCGGCCCGGCGCGGCGGGCACCGCCCGGGCGGCGAGGACGGCGGCGGCGGCGCGCAGAGCGGCGAGGTGGGCGGTGGCATAGCGCATGCCGTCGGTGCGGATCTCCGCCGCCTCTTCGAGGCCACGGCGGGCAATGGTCAGCAGCTCCCGCGGGGTGCGGTGGGGAAGCGCATGCGCGGGAACCGGAAGCTGTTGTCGGGACACACCGCCGGCCGGGCCGGCGACCGAAGGGGTGGCCGGGGCGGTCGGGAATCGACTGACGTTGGACGAGTGGGTCGAACGGTTCGTCGGCATCGGTGTCTCCCTCTGTGGTGCGTCGGCGGGCCCGCGGTGGGTGCCCGTGGTGCGTGCGTGCCGCCGCTGGGGGAGTAGCGGTGACGCGCGGGTCGGACGGTGCTCGGACAGCGGATCGAACGGCGACGTCGCCGGCCGGGCGTGGAGCTTCCCCACACCACCCCCGGCCGGCGAGCCGGCTGGGTCGTTGCCCGCCGCCCGGGGGTCGTGGGCGGCGGGCAACGACCCCACCTGAGGCCAGACCCGCGAAAATCCGGCCTCCGCGGTGTCGCGGACCGCGCTCGGGAAGAACGCCGCGAATCGCCTTCCCGAAGCAGTTCGAACACTCGTTCGACTGGGATAAGACTACACCCGGGGGGCGGGAAAGGTGCAACGGCGCGGGCAGATTTTTCGAACATCCGTTCGCACGATCATCCGGTCGTGTCGGCCCCCGTCGAGGGGTGCAGATGGGTGCGCTCACCGTCGTGGTCGAAGATGCAGAGGATCTCCGCGGGGCCGCCGTGCGCCCCGAAGGCGTGCGGCGTCATGGTGGAGAACTCCGCCGCCTGACCGGCCTCGACCAGGATGGTCCGCTCCCCCAGCCGCAGCACGATCACCCCCGACAGCACGGTGAACCAGTCCTTGCCGGGGTGCACCCGCAGCTCCTCGGGGACCGGGCGGGTGACGCGCATCTTGGCCACGGAGACGCCGTGCGGTCCCGGCTCCCGGGTCAGCATCCAGGTGGTCATCCCGTGCGCCGTGTCGCGCCGCGGCCGGATCACCACGTCCTCGTCGTCGACGCCCTCGACGAGCTGGTCGAGGCTGGTCCCAAGCGCGCGGGCGATCGGGGCGAGCTGGTCCAAGGCGATCCGCCGGTGGCCCGTCTCGATCCGGCTCAGCGTGGAGGGGCTCAGATAACACCGGGAGGCGAGGTCGTCCAGGGACCAGCCCTTGGCCACCCGCAGCCCGCGGATCCGCTTGCGAACCAACCCGTCGAGCTCACCGTCTTGCGTCATACGCAAGATGCTATGTCACCGACGCAAGATCCGGCTATCTTCGGTACATGGGACACCACCACCATTCCGATCATGCGGGCCACGCCGATCTCGCCGACATCCTCGACCTCGACGCCGAGGTGCTGCACGACCACCTCACCGAGGTCATGGCCTGGGTGCACGAGCGCGCCGGCAACCCCACGACGGTGCTCGACCTGGGTGCCGGCACCGGCGCCGGCACCCTGGCGCTGGCCCGCCGCTTCCCGGAGGCGCGGATCACCGCCGTCGACGTGTCACCGCAGATGCTGGAGCACCTGCGGCACAAGGCACACGCCGCGGGCGTGGCCGACCGGGTCCGCACGGTCGAGACGGACCTCGACACCGCCCTGCCGGACCTCGGCGCGACCCAGGCCGGCGCCCAGGCCAGCATCCAGGCCGATCTGGTGTGGGCGGCCAACTCCCTGCACCACCTCGCCGACCCCGTCGGCACGCTGCGCAGGCTCCGCACCACGATCCGCCCCGGCGGCCACCTCGTGGCCCTGGAGATGAGCGCATTCCCGCGGTTCCTGCCCGGCGACGCGCTCGAGGCCCGCTGCCACGCCGCGGTGACAGAGGCGCGGACCGGTGACATGCCGCACCTCGGCGCCGACTGGGGGCCGCTGCTGCGCGCCGCGGGCTTCACCGTCGAGGCCGAGCACCGCTTCGAGATCGACCTGCGGCCGCCGCTGCCGGAGGCCACCGGCCGCTACGCCCAGGCGACTCTGCGCCGCCTGCGCGACGGCCTCGATGGCCGGCTGACCCCGGACGACCTGACGGCGCTGGAGGCCCTCGCCGAGGCCGTGCCGCACCGCGCCGACCTCACCGTCCAAGCAAGTCGCACCGCCTGGCTCGCCACCCCCTGAACATCCACGGGTAAGGGGTGGAGAACCACCCACTCCTGACCTGTACCCTCTGCGGGTGACCCACCAGCCCCGCCCCGCCGCCGGTGTCGCGATGGTCCTCGCCGGCAGCGTCCTGTTCGCCGTCAACGGCACCGTCTCCAAGCTCGCCGCCGAGACGGGGATCGACGCGCCGCAGCTCACCACGCTGCGGGCCGGCGGCGCCGCGCTGGGGCTGTTCGCGCTCGCGCTGCTGGTGCGGCCCTCCCGGCTGCGGGTCACCCGCCGGGAGGTGCCGATGCTCGTCGCGTACGGCCTGGCCGGGTTCTTCTTCGTCCCGATGCTCTACTTCGTGGGGATCAGCCGGCTGCCGGTCGGCATCAGCCTGCTGTTCGAGTACACCGCGCCGGTCCTGGTCGCGCTGTGGGCGCGGTTCGTGCAGGGCCACGCGGTGCGGCCCAGGCTGTGGGTCGGGCTCGCCGCGAGCCTCGCCGGCCTGGCCTGCGTCGCGGAGATCTGGGGCGAACTGCGCCTGGACACGGTCGGGGTGAGCGCCGCCCTCGGCGCCGCCGTGCTGCTCGCCGTCTACTACCTGCTCAGCGCCCGGGGCGTGGCCAGCCGCGACACGCTGTCGCTGACCGCGTACGCGTTCGGGGTGTCCGCCCTCGCCGGCTCCGTGGTCCGGCCGTGGTGGGACTTCGACTTCGCCCGCACCACGGTCACCACCCACGGCGTCCCGGTGTGGCTGCTGCTGATCTACGTGGTGATCGGCGGGTCGATCGCCCCGTACCTGCTGCTCGCCGGCGCGATGCGGCACCTGCCGCCGACGAGCGTCGGCATCATCGGCATGTCGGAGCCGGTGATCGCCACCGCGGTGGCCTGGCTGGTCCTGCACGAGCACCTCAACGTGGCGCAGATCTGCGGCGGCGCGCTGATCCTGGCCGGCGTCGCGCTCGCCGAGACCGCCCGGGTCAAGCCCGAGCCGTCCGAACCGGCACACCTGCCCGCGAACTAGAGTCGACGCATGCAGCAGCATCCCAACGTGCAGGCGATCCAGGACGCCCTCGACGCCGCCGGGGCGCGCACCGCCGCCGGCACCCCCTGCCAGGTGCGGGTGCTCACCGAGCCGGTGCACACCGCGGTGGCCGCCGCCGAGGCCGTCGGCGTCGAGGTCGGCCAGATCGCCAACTCGTTGATCTTCGAGGCCGCCGGCGACCCGCTGCTGGTCCTCACGTCCGGGGCGCACCGCGTCGACACCGGCAAGGTCGCGGCGCTGCTCGGCATCAGCAAGAGCAAGGTCAAGCGCGCCACCGCCGAGTTCGTCCGGGAACACACCGGCCAGGTGATCGGCGGGGTGTCGCCGCTGGGCCACCCGAAGCCCGTGCAGACCCTCGTCGACGTCGACCTCGCGCAGTACGAGGAGATCTGGGCCGCCGGCGGGATCCCGCAGGCGGTCTTCCCGGTCACGTACGCAGAGCTGGTGCGCATCACCGCCGGCACCCCCGCCGAGGTCGCGTGACGGTCCGGCTCCACGTCTGGCGGGTGCGGCCCGCCGCCGTGCCCCGGGCGTTGTGGGGCATGGCGGTCGACCGCCGGCCGCTGCGCCGCGACGCCACGTTCGTGAAGCTGCTCGGCACCGGCCGGGGCGGCGAGTTCGGCGCGGGCAAAGCGGACCTGACCCGCTGGGCCGCGATCATCGTCGGCGACGCCGCGGTGACCCCGCCGATGCGCGGTGTCACCGCGAGGTGCGTCATCACCCTCGCGCCGGTCGCGAGCCGCGGCACGTGGGCCGGGCAGGCACCGTTCGTACCGGATCGCGCCCTGCAAAAGGACGGCATGATCGCCGTGCTGACCCGGGCCCGGCTGAAGGCCCGCAAGGCGCCCGCGTTCTGGAAGGCCATCGACCCCGTGTCCCGGGCGCTGCCGGACGCCGAGGGCATGATCTGCGCGTTCGGCATCGGTGAGGCACCCGTAGGATTCCAGGGCACGGTCAGCCTCTGGCGCAGTGCGGCGGATGTCGTACGTTTCGCGTACCGTCAGCCCGAGCATGCCGCCGTCGTGGACCGCACGGCCCGGGAAGGCTGGTATGCGGAGGAGTTGTTCGCCCGGTTCCGCGTGCTGGACGTCACCGGCGACCGTGAGGTGATCGGTTGGAGGGACAGCCCGTGAGGCTCGTGCGGTGGCGCGGGGACGATCTCCTCGCGCGGCTCGACGACGTCATCGCCGTCTACGGGGAAGCGATGGGCTACTCGGTCCAGCTCCTGCAGACCCGCCGTGGCTACGTGGCCGGCCACACCCGGCGCGAGTCGTTCCAGGCGGTCGCGACCCTCGACGACGACGACAACCTGCTCGGCTTCGGCTACGGCTACCGCGGCACGTCCGGGCAGTGGTGGCACGACCAGGTGCGCAACGCACTGCGCCGGGAGCACCGCAAGTTCTGGCTCGGCAACTGCTTCGAGCTCGTCGAGCTGCACGTCCGGCCGCACGCGCAGGGCCACGGCATCGGCGCCCGCCAGCTGCACGACCTGCTCAGCAACGCGCCGCAGCAGACCGCGCTGCTGTCCACGCCCGAGGCACCCGAGGCCACGTCGCGCGCCTGGCGGCTCTACCGGCGGTTCGGCTTCGTCGACGTCCTGCGGCACTTCAACTTCCCGGGCGACGACCGCCCGTTCGCCGTCCTCGGCCGGCAACTGCCGTTGTGAAAGCCCTCTGGGCCGTGTTCGCGGCCCTGGTCCTCGTCGAGATCGCCTACCCGCTCGTGCACGGCGGCACCCGCGCCGCGCTGACCGTCGCCACCGTCGGCACCGGCTACCTGCTGTCCGTCGGGCACGCGTGGCTGTCCCGCGGCCCACGCGCCGCGGGCCTGCTCGTGGCGGTCACGACCGGCGGCGGGTTCGCGGTCGAGGCGTTCGGCCGGGCGACCGGCTTCCCGTTCGGCGACTACGACTACACCGGTTCGCTCGGGCCGCGCCTGCTGGGCGTGCCACTGGTGATCCCCCTCGCCTGGACGTGGATGGCGTGGCCGGCGTGGGTCGCCGCGGCCCGCCTCACCGGCCGGCCGTGGCTGCGGGTGGGCGTGGCGGGGCTGGGCCTGGCCGCCTGGGACCTCTTCCTCGACCCGCAGATGGTCGCCGAGGGCCACTGGCACTGGGACGAGCCGGGTGCGTCGCTGCCCGGTGTCCCCGGCATCCCGCTGACCAATTATCTCGGTTGGCTGGTGGTGGCCTTGGTACTGGCGGCCGCGCTGACCCCCATCGGCGGTGCCTTGTCCACAGACCGGCCGATATACGCCCTCTACCTGTGGACGTACGGCTCCAGCGTCCTCGCGCACGCCGTGTTCCTCGGCATGCCGGCGTCGGCGGCGTGGGGTGCCCTCGGCATGGGCCTGGTCGCGATCCCCCTGGCGGTGACGCTGTGGCGCTCGCGATCCTGACCGTCGTGGTGTTCGCGCTCACCGCGCACACGGTGGTCAACGCGCTGCTGCTGCGCAGGCCACCCGCCGGCTCGCGGCCGTCAGACGACCGGGTCGCGGTGCTGCTGCCGCTGCGTGACGAGGCGGACCGGGTCGAACCGTGCCTGCGGGCGCTGCTCGCCCTGCGCGGCGCGCCCCGGCTGCTGATCCTCGACGACGGCTCCACCGACGGCACCGCCGACCTCGTCCGGTCCGTCCTCGCCCCCGCCGGCGACCGGGTCACGCTGCTCAGCGGCGCGCCGCTGCCGCCGGGCTGGCTCGGCAAGCCGCATGCCTGCCAGCAGCTCGCCGACGCCGTTTCCTCGCCGGTTGACGTCCTCGTGTTCCTCGACGCCGACGTGGTACTGCGCCCCGACGCGCTCGACGCGGCCACCGCAGTACTGGACGCTACGGGCGTGGACCTGCTCAGCCCGTACCCCCGGATCACCACGGGAAGTGCGGGCGAGCGGCTCGTGCAGCCGCTGCTGCAGTGGTCATGGTTGACGTTCCTGCCGCTGCGGGCGGTGGAACGCTCGCCGCGGCCGTCGCTCGCCGCGGCCGGCGGGCAGTTCCTGCTGGTCCGGCGGGCCGCCTACGACCGGGCCGGCGGGCACGCCGCGGTCCGCGACAAGATCCTCGAGGACATCGAACTGGCCCGCGCGGTGAAACGCTCCGGCGGCCGGATCGCGCTCGCCGACGGCTCGGACCTCGCGACCTGCCGCATGTACACGTCGTGGCGCGAGGTCGTCGACGGTTACAGCAAGTCGTTGTGGGCGTCGTTCGGCTCCCCCTTCGGCGCCGCGGCCGTCGTGTCGCTGCTGCTGCTGTTGTATGTCGCGCTGCCGCTCACCGCCCTCGCCGGGTCCTGGTGGGGCCTGGCCGGCTACCTGCTCGGCGTGGCCGGCCGGGTCGTCAGCGCCCGCACGACCGGCGGCCGGGCCTGGCCCGACGCCCTCCTGCATCCCGTCTCCGTGCTGCTGTTCGCCTGGCTGGTCGCCCGGTCCTACCGGCGGCGGGGGCGGGTCACCTGGAAGGGACGCCCCACATGGCGACCGTGACCGTCATCGGCGCCGGCGTCGGCGGCCTGGCCACCGCCGCCAGGCTCGCCGCGGCCGGCCACCGCGTCACCGTCTTCGAACAGGCCGCGTCCGCCGGCGGCAAACTCGGCCGGCGGTCACGGGTCACCGCCGAGGGCACGTTCCGGTTCGACACCGGGCCGAGCCTGTTCACGCTGCCGCAGGTGGCAGCGGAGCTGTTCGCGCACACCGGCGGCCCCGCCCCGGAGCTGGACCTGGTCGCGTTGGATCCGCTGGTACGGCACCGCTTCCCCGACGGCACGACCCTGGACTCGTGCGCCGGGGCCGGCTTCGCCGACCGGATCGCGGCCGCGTTCGGCCCTCCGGCGGCGGCGGACTGGCGGCGGCTGTGGCAGCGGGCCGGCCGCGTCTGGGAAACCTCGTGGCGGCACGTCCTCACCGCCCCCGTCGACAGCCCGCTGCAGCTGGCCGGCCTGGCGTGGCGGCTGCGCGACCTGGCCGCGATCGCACCCGGCCAGACCCTGCGCGGCCTGGGCCGCCGGCACCTGCGCGACCCACGGCTGCGGATGCTGCTGGACCGCTACGCCACGTACACCGGCGCCGACCCGCGCCGCGCGCCGGCCGCGCTGCTCGCGATCCCCTACGCGGAACTGGAGTTCGGCGGCTGGTACCTGCGCGGCGGCCTCGGCACCCTCGCCGACGCGCTGCTCGCCCGGTGCGCCGCACTCGGCGTCACCGTCCACTTCGGCACGCCCGTCGAATCGGTGCTCATGGAAGGCTCCCGGGCCGCCGGCGTCGTCCTCGCCGACGGGACCACGGTCCGCTGCGACCTGCTCGTCGCCAACGCCGACGCGCTGCACGTCTACCGCGACCTGCTGCCGACACCACGCCGGGCAGCCGCCCTCACCCGGCGCAGCCTCGGCGGTTTCGTCCTGCTGCTCGGGGTACGCGGCACAACCCCCCAACTGGCCCACCACACGGTGTTCTTCCCCCGCGACTACGACGCCGAGTTCGACGCGATCTTCGGCGCCCCGGCCCGCCCGCCGGACGACCCCGCGGTGTTCGTCACGTCGCCCGACGACCCCGCCGCCCGCCCGGACGGCCACGAGGCGTGGTTCGTCCTGGTCAACGCCCCGCCGCAGGGCCCCTTCGACTGGCGGGCACCCGGCGTCGCCGACGGCTACGCCGACCGCGTCCTCGCCACGCTCGCCGCCCGGGGTGTCGACGTGCGGGACAGGCTGCTGTTCCGCGACGTGCTGACCCCGGCGGACCTGGAGACGGCGACCCGCTCCCCCGGCGGCGCGATCTACGGCACCGCCAGCCACGGCCTTACCGGCCTGCTCCGCCCACCGAACCGCGGCGCGGTCCGCGACATGTTCCTGGTCGGCGGGTCCGTCCATCCCGGCGGTGGGCTGCCGCTGGTGATGCTGTCCGCGAAGATCGTCGCCGACCGGATCGGCCCCGCATAGCCTCGCTGGCCAGACCGGCCCCGCATCGCCTCGTCACGGTCCGCAGCCGCAGCGCCAGGCGGCCGACGCGCGGCCCGGCCGACGCGCGGGCCGGCGACGGGCGGCCCGGCCGACGGGCGGGCCGGCGACGCGTGGGGGCGGGCACAGCGACGCTGGGCGGCGTGGCGACGCGCGGGCGACACGCGCGGGGACGGCCACGGGCGACGCGCGGACTCGGTCACATCGACGCTGGGCGGTCGTGGCCGAAGCCGAGACCCTGCACGCCTCGCTCAGTCGGGGACAGGACCCGGGCCGGTGACGGCCGACTGCTTGCCTACCGTACCCCACCCGAAAAAATGATCTCGAGAATCGTCGCCGGGCAATCACCATCCGTGATACCCCGGAGATCACGTCGCAGAGATTCTGCCACGAAGCTCAGGACAGGGCGCGGCGGACGGCGACGGCGAGCTGGACGAAGCCGGCGACGGTCAGCGCGGCCATGGCCGCGAGCACGGCGAGGACCGTCTGCTCCTGCCACCGGTCCGCGACCCCGGCGCCCGCGACCGCGAGGAGCCCGAAGATCGTGACGAGGACGCGGGTGGGGCGCTCCGCGACCGTGACCGTGCCGATGTCGGACATGCCGGCGACGGTGGCCCTGGCTCGCACGTACTCGTGCAGCCACATTACGGCGCAGCAACCCGCGGCGAGCCAGGCCGGCCCGCCGAGGATGACCAGCGCGACCAGCCAGCACGCCTCGGCGACCCGGTCGGCGGCGGAGTCGTAGACCTGGCCGAGGCGGCTCGCCCGGCCGGTGACCACGGCCAGGACGCCGTCGACGGTGTCGGCGACTGCCGACAGCAGCACCAGCACCGCCCCCGCGAGAGCCCAGCCGGGTCCACCGGTGACCGCGAACGGCACGGCGGCGGCCAGTAGCAGCCCAAGGGCGGTGATGGCGTTCGGGCTGCGGACACCGATTCGTACGAGGGCGGCGCCCACCTCGTACGACATGCGCAGCCAACCCTGCACCACCGGCGGCGCGGATCTCGGGTCGTAGCCGCCGTGCGCCGCCGCCCACCGCTCGGCGTAGCCGTCCCAGTCGCGGACGTCAGACGCGGGCGCCGACACCGAGCTGCTGCCAGACCTCTCGCGTGGCCGTCGACCGGTTGAGCGTGATGAAGTGGATCCCCGGCACGCCCTCTTCGAGGAGCCGCTCGCACATCTCGCTGGCCAGGTCGATGCCGAGGCGCCGGACCGCCTGCGGGTCGTCGGCGACGCGTTCGAACCGTGCGGCGAGTGCCGGCGGGAACGGTGCGCCGGACAGCTGCTGGGACCGCGCGATGGTGCCGATCGCCGTGACCGGCATGACCCCGGCGACGATCGGGGTGTCGCAGCCGGTCGCCGCGACCCGGTCCCGCAGCCGCAGGTAGTCGTCGGCGTCGAAGAACATCTGGGTGATCGCGAAGTCCGCGCCGGCCCGGCATTTGCGGACGAAGTTGGCGGTGTCGGACTCGATGTCGGCCGACCGCGGATGCTTGTACGGGAAAGCCGCCACCCCGATGCTGAAGTCTCCCGACTCGCGGACGAGGCGCACCAGGTCCTCGGCGTAGAGCACGCCCTCCGGGTGCCGGACCCACTCCCCCATGGGGTCGCCGGGCGGGTCGCCGCGCACCAGCAGGAAGTTGCGGATGCCGGCGCCGGCCAGCTGGCCGATGACGTTGCGCAGCTCGGCGACGGAGTGGTTGACGGCGGTCAGGTGCGCCATCGGCAGCAGCGTCGTCTCCGTCGCCACCCGCTCTGTCACGGCGACGGTCGTGTCGCGGGTGGTGCCGCCGGCACCATACGTGATCGAGACGAACGACGGCCGCAGCGGCTCCAGCTCGCGGATCGCCTGCCACAGCTGGCGCTCGCCCTCGGGGGTCTTCGGCGGGAAGAACTCGAAGGAGAACGTCGCAGCGGCCCCGGAGATCAGGTCACCGATCGCCGCGGGTCCACCACCCATCACGGAAGGAAGTCCAGAAGCCACGTCCCGACTGTAGTGCCATCGACGCCGCGGCTGGGGGCTCCGCGGCCACCGAATCATGTCGTACCTCTGGGGTAGAAAGGCGGTGGACGGTTCGACGTCCGCGGGCATCGCGAAGGCCTGCGGGCGCTGGGGTGTCCGGCTGGACCGCGAGCGGACGGGGGTCGCTGGTTCCAGGAGGTCGTGACCGATGTCCCAGAGGATCTACCCGCCCGCACGCCCTGGCGAGTCGCTCGGCGTGCTGCTGACCCGCGTGCGCCAGGCGCAGGGCAAGTCGCAGGTGCGGCTCGCCGGGCTGCTGTGCGCCGCGTCGGGGCTGCCGACGCTGACCCGCCACGAGATCTCCAGGTGGGAGCGGGAGGAGCGCATCCCGAGCCGGGTCTGGCTGGGCTGGCTCGCGCTCGTGCTCGACACCCCGCTCGACGACCTGGAACGCGCTGCGGCGCTGACCCGCCTGTGGAGGGAGCCGACCATGACCTTGACCACGACGCCGATCACGCCCGTTACGTCCATCACGCCAACACCGGCATCGTTGCCGCAGCCACAGCCGGCGCCGACTGTGGCTGCGGCGCCAGCCGGGCACGGCGGTGCCGGGCACGGCGGTGCCGGGCACGGCGGTGCCGGGCACGGCAGAGCGAGGGCTGCCGGGAGCGGTGGCGCGGGCTCCGGTGGGAACGGCCGGCACGGCGGAGCGGGGGCCGTCGGAAGAGGCAGCGCGGGCTCCAGTGGGGACAGTCGGCACGGCAGAACGGGGGGTGCCGAGAGCGGCGGCGCGGGCTCCGGCGGGGACGGCGGTGTGGATCGGCGTGGGCGCATCGCCGAGCTGCGCCGTATGGACGATCTCCTCGCCGGGCCGGAGCTGCTCGCGCTCGTGCTCGCCGAGCTGCGGGACGCCGCCCGCGACGCCGCCGCTGGACGCGGCGAGCCGGCGCACGTTGCGGAGCTGGCCCAGCTGCACACCTGGGTGGCAGCCGACGCGGGCCGGCATCCGCCGGACGGTGTCCAGCGCGGCGGGGTGCGGGCGGCCCTCGCCGCCGGCGACCGAGCTCTGGCGGGGCATCTGCTCGGCTGCCACGCTCAGGCCGTCGCGGAACGCGGCGAAGGGCAGGACGCGCTGCGGGTCGTGTCCATCGCCGAGCGGGTCGCGGCCGGCAGCGACGCGGCGACCACGACGGTGCTGTCGCTGCGGGTCGCGTTCGCGGCGGCGCAGGCCGACGACCGGCGCACGTGCGACACGGCGCTCGCCTCGGCCGATCGCGCGCATGCGCGCCGGGTGCCCGGCCTCGATCCGCCCTGGCTCTACTGGCTGGACGGCGCCCACGTGGACGCGCTCGCCGGGCTGAGCCTGGCCGCGGCGGGCCGGCCCGCGGCGGCGCTGCACCGCCTCGCCGCCGCGCAGCGCGCGCCGACCATCCGGTTCCGAGCCGCCGGCCTGGTGAGTGCCGCCACCGCCCACGCCCACCTCACCGCCGGCGACCTCGACGCGGCGTGTGCCGCCGCCACCGAGACGCTGCTGGCGTGCGTGGACTCGGGGTCGTTCAGGGTGCTGCACCGGCTGCGGCGCCTGGAGGCCGCCTTGCACGCCACCATGGGCAGCGGGCGCCCGGCGGCGCTGCGGGCGTATACGGACCTGGCCGCGTCGGCCGCCGCGTATCTGCCGGGCGCCGCACCGGCACCGGTCCGATCGGCGCCGATCCTGAGCGCCTCGGCGCAGGTCCAGGGGAGGGTGGCCAGCTGATCCTCAGAGCCGATCAGTCCGGCCTCGGACGTGGGCAGGGTCGAACGGGCCGTCGCGCTCTAGTCCACCGAGTGCTCTCCAGTCCACCGAGATGAGTTGTCCGCCGGATGTGGTTCGTATGCGTGTTCGTCATGCCCTGTGAACGTCGCCGTCGAGGGCAGCATTCGCTTCGGTCAAAGACGAACCCGCCGATTGCCGGACCGGCTGGCACCGCGCGCGGCGGTACGTATAGACAGTGTGCGATCTACCCGCGCTCCAGAGATCATCCTACGGGTAGATCACACATGGTCGATGGCGCAAAAGCGCTAAAAGCGGCAAAAGCGGGTATTGACCAGCGTCTGTCCGGACCGGCGGCGTCGGGCAGTGGCAGCGGGGGCGAGAAGCGTGTTGGCAAAGGGCCACCACCCGCGACCGCGATAACGGTCCGCGAAGGGACGGTTTCGCTGTGTTGTCGCAGGCCGGGAAGGGTCAGCCGACCGGTTCGACCGGATGCCGGACCGGCTGACGCAGGTGGGGTCCGGAGCGGCGGGCGCGGCGGATTCGGACTAGCGTCTCTGCCGTGACCCACCCCTTCCTCGACCGGGCCGACCTTCGCACACGGGTGCGGCTGGCGCTCGGTGACTTCCTCCAGCGGCGGCGGAGCCGGCTGGCCGAGATCGAGCTGGAGGCCCTCGCCCCGGTCGCCGACGCCATCGAGGCGTTCGTGCTGCAGGGCGGCAAGCGACTGCGGCCCGCGTTCGCGTACTGGGGATACCGCGGTGCCCGCGGAAAAGACAGAGACGACGACGCGGTGGTTGCCACGGTCGCCGCGCTCGAGCTGGTCCAGGCCAGCGCCCTGATCCACGACGACGTCATGGACGGCTCGGAGACCCGCCGCGGGGAGCCCGCCGTGCACCGCAGGTTCGCGAAGCTGCACGCCGAGGCGGGCTGGCGCGGTGACCCCGCCGGGTTCGGCACCGCCGCGGCGATCCTGCTCGGCGACCTGTGCCTGGTGTGGTCCGACGAGATGCTGCACGCGAGCGGGCTCGACCCGCACACGCTGGCCAGGGCCCGACCGGTGTTCGACGAGATGCGGACCGAGGTGACGATCGGGCAGTACCTCGACGTGCAGACGCAGGCGACCGGCGACACGTCGACGGCGCGGGCGAGCCTGGTGGCGCGGTTCAAGTCGGCGAAGTACACGATCGAGCAGCCGCTGCTGCTGGGCGCCGCGATCGCCGGGGCGTCGCAGACCCTGGCGAAGGCGTATTCGGGGTACGGGTTGCCGCTCGGCGAGGCGTTCCAGTTGCGCGACGACGTGCTCGGGGTGTTCGGCGACCCGGCGGTGACGGGCAAGCCCGCCGGGGACGACCTGCGGGAGGGCAAGCGCACCTATCTGGTCGCGGCGGCCCTGGAGAACGGCGGGGACCGGCGGCTGTTCGACGAGCTGCTCGGCAATCCCGGCCTCGACGCCGGTGGCGTCGCCCGGCTGCGGGAGGCCATCGAGGGCAGCGGTGCCCTCGCCCGGACCGAGCAGAGGATCGAGCACCTGACCGCGGAAGCCCTGACGGCGCTGGACGGCGCGCAGATCACCGCGGAGGCGCGGGAGGTTCTGACGGGTCTGGCCCAGGCCGCGACCCAGCGGACAGTCTGACCCACAGCGACAGCGTCAGCACGATGAGGGCGAAGCCGAACGCGAGGTCCTCGACCGGGGCGTGGACGAGCCGCACGCCGAGGACGTCGTCGGGGTTGTAGAGGACCACGCCCCGGCCGGTCAGGATCCCGTTCGACAGCAGCTGGAAGCCGAAGATGATCGGGTACGTGCACCAGAACACCCGCCCGAGCACGACCCGGCTGCGCAGCACGAAGACGTCGACGAGGACGGCCGCGACGACCCCGGTCATTGCGGCGGCGGTGTAGGTCACGACCGCCGCCGCGACCCGAGGCGGATCAGGGTCAGCCGGGTCGCCTCGAAGCCGAGGATCGCGCAGACCGGCACGACGAGGAAGAACAGCACCTCTTCGAGGGGCAGCCCGCCGGGGAACACCACGCCGGTCGTCTGGGCAGGGTCGAACGTCCAGTGCCCGGCGCGGATCGCGAGGAGGTCCCATACGACGAACACGGCGGCGACCGGCACGATGGTCAGGGTGAGCCGCCGTACCTGCCGGAGCACGCCGACCTTCAGCAGCGGCTCGAGCCACAGCGCGCCGAAGAGACAGCCGGCGAGCACCAGCAGGTACGTGAGGTGCCGCAGCACTAAGCGCCCACTCAGAAGCCCAGCGCCTGCGCGCGGCGCTTGACCTCGGTCGCCCGGTTGTCGCGCAACGCCTCGGCGGGGGTGCCCGGCAGGGTGTCGTCAGGCGTGTACAGCCACCGCAGCGCCTCATCGTCGTTGTACCCAGCGTCGTGCAACACCGTGAGGACGCTGGGAAGGTGCTTGACCACACCGTCGTCGCTGATGAAGTCGGCCGGCACGCGCAGCACGCCGTTCTCGCGGACGGCGAGGAACTGGCGCTCCCGGACGAGCTGATGCACCCGGTTGACGGGGATGCCGAGGCGTTCAGCGACGTCCGGCATGGTCAGCCACTCGGCGGGGCCCACAGGTTGTTCGGTCACAGGAACACAGTGCCATGTCGCTGCGACGACAACTGACGGAGGGGAACGGCTGTGGGGCTCTGGCTCAAGGTCCACCGTGAGGTCACCGGTGCCTGGCGCTCCGCGTGCTACGACGTCTACCGGCAGGTGAGCCGGCGCAAGTTGGCGCAGCTGCTGACCGATGAGACGACCGAGTTCGCGGCACGGCACCGGGCCCGTGACGTGCCCCGCCGGCCGCGGCGGGTGGCGGCGACCAGCGGTGTTGCCCTGCTCGTCGCCGGTGGGGCGGCCGGGACGTACCTCGCGGTCGCGGGCAGCCTCACGGCGCTGCGCATGCCGCCGCCGGTGTCGGTCGCCGCCGCGGCGGAGCCGACGTTCGCCGCGCCGGGCGTGACGGGCGGCGCGGGGAACCCCTCGGCGGGGGCGCAGCCGACCTACGCCCGGCCGCAGGTGCGCCGGTCCGCGCCGCAGCCGGTCCTGGCGATGCCGGCCGTGCCGCCGCCCGCCGGGGCGCCCACGACGAAGACCCCGGAGAGCACGCCGACGCCCACGGCGAGCCCCAGCCCGACCGTTTCGGCCAGTCCGTCACCGTCCGCAACCGGGCCGTCGCCGAGCCGCACCGCCTCGAAGACCCCGAAACAGGGACAAAGCAATGTCGGTACGGCAGGACGCTGAGGAAACCGGTTCACCAGCCGTACACTCGCAGCCAATGGATACCACGGTCGCCGATCCCCTCCTCGGTGCGCTTGTAGACGGGCGCTACCGCGTTCGCTCCCGTGTCGCCAAGGGCGGCATGGCGACGGTCTACACGGCACTCGATGAGCGGCTCGAGCGCACCGTCGCCCTCAAGATCATTCACCCGGCGCAGTCGCATGATCCGCAGTTCGTCGGCCGGTTCACCGACGAGGCGAAGACGATCGCCCGGCTCACCCATCCCAACGTCGTGGCCGTCTATGACCAGGGCACCCATCACGGGCTGCCGTATCTGGTCATGGAGTTCGTGCGGGGCCGCACGCTGCGCGAGGTGCTCGCCGAGCGCCGCCGCCTGCAGCCGCAGGAAGCCCTCGCGATCATGGAGCAGATGCTCGCCGCGATCGCCGCCGCGCACCGCGCCGGCCTGGTGCACCGCGACGTCAAGCCGGAGAACGTCCTCGTGGCGGAGGCGCCCGGCGACGCGCACAACCTCATCGACGGCGTGGTCAAGGTCGCCGACTTCGGGCTCGCCCGCGCGGTCGAGGCCAGCGCCGACGAGACCGGCTCGCACCTCATGGCCACCGTTGCCTATGTCGCGCCGGAGCTCGTCACCGACGGCCACGCCGATCCCCGCACCGACGTGTATTCCGCCGGCATCGTGCTCTTCGAGATGCTCACCGGCCGGGTGCCCTATGAGGCGGACCGGCCCGTCGAGGTCGCGTGGCAGCACGTCGACCGGGACGTGCCGTTCCCGTCGCGGTACACCCCGGGGCTTCCGCCGGCCGTCGACGACCTGGTGATCCGCGCGACCCGCCGCGACCCCGGCGCCCGCCCGACCGACGCGGGCGCGATGCTCGCCGAGGTGCAGGCCGCCCGCGAGAACGTCGGCGTCGAGCTCGCCACCCGTTCCCGGCCGCTGTCGCAGCCGACGGTGATCGTGCCGCAGATCGAGTCCGTGCCGCAGAACGTGTACCGCACCGGTTCGATGGAGCCGGCCCGGCCCTCATGGGCGAAGCTGCCCAGCCCCACGGCCGCGCAGCCGCCGGCCCGGCGCCGGCGGGCGCAGCCGGAGCCGACCGGCCCCGCGGCCCGGCTCGCGGAGCTGCTCGCCCAGATCAACGCCAACCCGCGGACCCGCCTCACGGTGATCGCCGCGATGCTCACGCTGGGCCTGCTGATCGCCGTCGGTGGCTACTGGTTCGGCGTCGGCCGGTACACCGACGCCCCCGACCTGACCACGATGACCAGTGACATGGCCGGGCAGCAGGCCAGGGCCGCCGGGTTCAAGGTGAAGTTCGGCCCGGCGAAGTTCGACACGAAGGTCCCGAAGGACAAGGTCCTCGCCCAGGACCCGGCGGCGCACGCCCGCATCCTGGACGGCGGCACGATCACGTTGACGCTGTCGCTCGGACCCGAGATCCACAAGGTCCCGGACATCGCCGGCAAGGAATACGACCTCGCCCTCGTCGACATCCAGGCGACCGGCCTGCAGGCCACCCGCGCCGAGAGGTTCGACGACGCCATCCCGGCCGGCTACGTCATCGAGACCGAACCGAAGATCGGCACCGAGGTCAAACCCGGCCAGACGATCAAGGTCCTCGTCAGCAAGGGTCCGAACCCGGTCAAGGTGCCGCTCGTCATCGGCAAGAACATCGAAGAGGCCAAGCAGGCCCTCGCCAAGGTGAAGATCACGGTCGGCAAGATCGAGGCCGTCGACAGTGACAAGCCGCAGAACGAGGTCGTCACGCAGAGCATCGGCGACGGCAACAGCGTCACCGACGGCATGGTCATCGACCTGCAGATCTCCAAGGGCCCCGCGCTCGTCACGGTCCCCGAGGTCCGCGGCATGCAGGTCGACCAGGCCCGCCAGACGCTGGAGGCGCTGGGGCTCGGCGTCGACGTGCAGGGCTTCGGCACCGTCCGCCAGATGGACCCGCAGCCGAACACCCAGGTCCCGCCGGGCACTCGGATCCGTCTGCTGGCGTACTTCTAGTGTCAGGTTCGACACCGGTCGGCGGGCACGCGCCCGCCGCCGGTGGCCTGGCCAAGGCCTCGCTGCGCTACGTCGAGCAGACCGGCGCGACCGCCGTGCAGGTCTACGTCTCCAACCCGCGCGGCTGGGCGCTGACCGAGGGCGACCCGGGCCAGGACGCCGCGTTCCTCACCGGCTGCGGCGAACGCGGCGTCACCGCCTACATCCACGCCGCGCTGCTGGTCAACCTCGGCTCCCCCACCGAGGCCACCGTCGAACGGTCCGTCGCCACACTCGAGCACGCGCTGCGCCGCGGCAAGGCGATCGGCGCCCGGGGTGTGGTCTTCCACGCCGGTTCGGCGGTCGACGCGGCCCATGCCGAGAAGGCCCTGGATGTGGTACGCGATGTGCTCCGTCCCCTGCTCGACCGTGCGGTCGCGGAGGGCTGGCCGCCGCTGCTGGTCGAGCCGAGCGCCGGCGGGGGCCGTTCCCTGGCGTCCCGGGTCGAGCACCTGGAGGCGTACCTCGCCGCCGTCGACGACCACCCGCACCTCGGTATCTGCTTCGACACCTGCCACGCCTGGGCCGCCGGGCACGACCTGGCCGTCCCCGGTGGGATGACCGCGACCCTCGACGCCCTGATCCGGGCGGCCGGCCCGGGGCGGCTGCGGCTCATCCACGCCAACGACTCGAAGGACACCTGCGGCTCGACCCGCGACCGTCACGAGTCGCTCGGCAAGGGCACCATCGGCGCGGCGGCGTTCGCGGAACTGGCCCGCCACCCGGCCGCGGCGGGCGTACCGCTGATCGTGGAAACCCCGGGCGGCGAACTGTCCGCCGACCACGCCGCCGACATCGCCCTGCTGCGCGGCATGTCCACGTCGCGTTGACCCTCGGAGACATTGACCCGCCGGGACGTGCCCTCGACCTTCACCCGCCGCCGGGACGGCCGCGTGCTTGTCACGACCGCAGGTCGTGGGCTGTCACGACCGCAGGTCGTGGCGGCGCAACTGCACGCGGAGGTGGCAGGGAGGCCGTTCACGGCCGACCGGTGGCTGACGGGAGCGGCGGGCCGCGCCCACGACGGACCGGAGCAGAAAACCCGCGACCGGGCCGGGGCAGAAACCCGCGACGGACCGGAGCGGGGGATCAGGTCAGGAGCTTGGTGAGCACGGACGCGGTGGTGGTGACGTCGTCGTCGGTGAGGTCCAGGTGGGTGGTCAGGCGGACCGTGCGCGGCCCGAACGCGGAGACGAGGACCCCCTGCTCCTGCGCCGCCGCGGTCAGCTGCGCCGCGTCGAGGGCGGCGGCGCGCAGGTCCAGCAGCACGATGTTGGTCTCGACGCGGGCCGGGTCGACGACGCCGGTCGGGGCGAGGGCCGTCGCCAGGTGCCGGGCCTTGGCGTGGTCGTCGGCGAGCCGGTCGATGTGGTGCTGCAGCGCGTACAGGCCGGCGGCGGCGAGGATGCCGGCCTGGCGCATGCCGCCGCCGAGGCGCTTGCGGATCAGGCGGGCCTCGGCGATGCGGGCGGCGGAACCGATCACGAGGGAGCCGACGGGCGCGCCGAGGCCCTTGGACAGGCAGACGGACATGGTGTCGAAGAGCCGGCCGTATTCGGCCAGGGGGGTGCCGGTGGCGACGTGCGCGTGCCAGATGCGGGCGCCGTCGCAGTGCAGGAGCAGGCCGGCGTCGTCGCAGACGGTGCGCAGGTCTTGCAGGGCCGGCAGCGGGATGATCGTGCCGCCGCCGCGGTTGTGGGTCTGTTCGACGGCGACGGCGCGGGTGGCGACGGTGTAGCCGCCCGGTGGGCGGATCATGGCCTCGACGACCGCGGGGTCCATGGCGCCGCCGACGGCGGGCCAGGTGCGGGTGGAGATGCCGCCGTACGCCGCGGCCGCGCCCATCTCATAGGTGACGACGTGGGCGTCGGCGTCGCAGAGCAGCTCCTCGGCGCGGGGGACGACGAGCTGCAGGGCGATCTGGTTGGCCATGCAGCCGGACGGCGTGAACAGGGCCGCCTCGTGGCCGAACAGCGCAGCCGCATACGACTGCAGCTCGTGCAGTGACGGGTCCTCGTCGAACACGTCGTCCCCGACCGGCGCCTCGGCCATGGCGGCTCGCATGGCGGCGGTCGGCCGGGTGACGGTGTCGGAGCGCAGGTCCGCGACCCGGTCAGCCACGCAGCATCTCCGCGACGAGGAACGCCAGCTCCAGGGACTGCTGCGTGTTGAGCCGCGGGTCGCAGGCGGTCTCATACCGGTCGGGGAGGTCCTCGTCGACGATCGCCTGGGCGCCGCCGAGGCATTCGGTAACGTCCTCGCCGGTGAGCTCGACGTGCAGGCCGCCGGGGTGGGTCTCCAGCTCGCGGTGGACCTCGAAGTAGCCGAGGACCTCGTCGACGATCCGGTCGAAGTGCCGGGTCTTGTACCCGTTGGAGGACTCGTGCGTGTTGCCGTGCATGGGGTCGCACTGCCACACGACGCGGCAGCCGGCGGCGGTGACCTTCTCCACGATCGGCGGGAGCGCGTCGCGGACCTTGGTGCTGCCCATGCGGGCCACGAAGGTGAGCCGGCCGGGGATGTTGTCGGGGTTGAGCTTCTCGAACAGTTCGAGGGCCTGCTCGGGGGCGGTGGTCGGGCCGAGCTTGACGCCGATCGGGTTGGCGATGCGCGACATGAAGTCGACGTGGGCGCCGTCGATCTGGCGGGTGCGCTCGCCGATCCACAGGAAGTGCCCGGACAGCCCGTAGGGACGGCCGCCGGCGATGCGGGCCAGGGGCCGCTCGTACTCCAGGGCGAGGGCCTCGTGCGAGCAATACAGGGTGACGGTGCGCAGCGCCTCGTCGTCGTTGACGCCGCACGCCTGCATGAAGCGCAGCGCGCGGTCGATCTCGCGGGCGATCGCCTCGTAGCGCTGGCCGGCGGGCGAGGTGACGACGAAGCCCTTGTTCCAGTCGTGCACGGCGTGCAGGTCGCCCATGCCGCCGCCGAGGTAGGCGCGGAGCATGTTCATCGCGCTGGAGGAGTTGGCGTAGGCGCGGACCATGCGCTGCGGGTCGGCGATGCGCGCCTGCGGGTCCTTGTCCAACGAGTTGATCATGTCACCGCGGTAGGCCGGCAGGCCCAGCGAGTCCAGTGCCGCGGAGCGGGGCTTGGTGAACTGGCCGGCGACCCGGCCGAGCTTGATGACCGGCAGGGACGCGCCGTAGGTCAGCACGACCGCCATCTGCAGCAGGGTGCGGGCGTTGGCCAGGACGTGCGCCTCGGTGTTGTCGGCGAACGTCTCGGCGCAGTCGCCGCCCTGCAGCATGAACGCCTTGCCGTCGGCGACGAGGGCGAGCCGCTCGCGCAGCTGGTCGACCTCATACGGCGCGACGATCGGCGGGACCGACGACAGCAGCTGGCCGACCTCGTCGACCGCCTGCTGGTCCGGCCACGGCGGGGTCTGCGCGCGGGGCAGGGTGCGCCAGTGGTCGAGACCGAACTCCTCGTCGTCGGCGGCGTTACCCGCGACGGCGACTCGTGAGATCTCGGGACCGGGGTATGTGAAGTGGTGCCACTCCTGCCGCATACCGCAAAGCCTACCGACCGCCCAGGACCGGCGGCTGTCGCCATCCCGCCGGTCCCGGGAACTGGAACACTCCCGATGTCACATGTTGATCATGTGGCCGGCGAGCCCGTGGATGGCCTCCTTGACCGCCTCGCCGAGGGTGGGGTGGGCGTGGACGTTCCGGGCGACCTCGTGCACGGTGAGGTCCCACTGCTGGGCCAGGGTCAGCTCCGGCAGCAGCTCGGTCACCTCGGGGCCGATCAGGTGCGCACCCAGCAGCTCGCCGTACTTGCCATCGCTGATGATCTTCACGAAGCCGGTGGCGTCGCCGAGGCCGTGGGCCTTGCCGTTGGCGGTGTACGGGAACTTCGCGACCTTCACGTCGAAGCCCTGCTCGCGGGCCTGCGCCTCGGTCCAGCCGAAGCTGGCGATCTGCGGCTGGCAGTACGTCGCCCGGGGGATCATGACGTAGTCGAGCTCCATGGTCTCCGCGCCGGCGATGGTCTCCGCGGCGATGATGCCCATCGACTCGGCGGCGTGCGCGAGCATCAGCTTCGCGGTGACGTCGCCGATCGCATAGATGTGCGGCACGTTGGTGCGCAGCCGCCCGTCGACGGCGATCGCGCCCCGCTCGGTCAGCGCGACCCCGGTCTTGTCCAGGCCGTAGCCCTCGACTCGGGGCTGGAAGCCGATGGCCTGCAGGAGCTTGTCCGCCTCCAGGATCTGCGACGCGCCGTCCTTTCCGGCGACCCGCACGCGCACCCTGTCCGCCGTCTCCTCGACCGACTCGACGCGCGTCGAGGTCAGCACCTGGATGCCGAGGCGCTTGTAGCGCTTCGCCAGCTCGGCCGACACCTCGGCGTCCTCCAGGGGCACCATGCGGTCCAGGAACTCCACGATGGTGACCTTGACGCCGTAGTTGTGCAGCACGTATGCGAACTCGACGCCGATGGCGCCCGCCCCGGCGATGACGATCGAGGACGGCAGCTCCTCGGTGAGGATCTGCTCCTCGTAGGTCACCACCCGGTCCGACAGCGAGGTGCCCGGCAGCAGCCTGGTGGTGGCACCGGTGGCGATGATGGCGTTGGCGAACGTCACCGTCTCGTCCCCGACCCGCAGCGTGTGCTCGTCGAGGAACACACCCCGGCCCTGGTACTGACGGATCTCGTTCTTCTTCATGAGGTAGTGCACGCCCTTGACCCGGCCGTCGGCGACCTTGCGGCTGCGCTGGAACGCGGCGGAGTAGTCGAAGGTCACCGAGCCCTGGATGCCGAACGTCTTGGCCTCGGCGGTGAAGATGTGCGCCAGCTCGGCGTTGCGCAGCAGGGCCTTGCTGGGGATGCAGCCGACGTTGAGGCAGACGCCGCCCCAGTAGCGGTCCTCCACGATCGCGGTCCGCAGCCCGAGCTGCGCGGCGCGCACGGCGGCGGTGTACCCGCCCGGACCGGCGCCCAGCACGACGACGTCGAAATGTTCAGCCTGTTCAGTAGTCACAGCCAGTCCTTGCGTTTGAAGGTGAAGTACAGCCCTATGGACAGCACCACGATGAGCACGGCGGAGGTCACGAAGCCCCAAGTGTGCTCGTAACCAGGAAACGGAAGATTCTGCCCGTAGTAACCCGTAACAGCCGTGGGCACCGCGATGATGGCAGCCCAGCTGGTGACTTTCTTCATGATGTTGTTCATCCGGTTGCCCTGCACGGCGAGGTTGGACTCCAGGATGCTCGCCACGAAGTCGCGCAGGCTCTCGGTCCACTCTGTGACCCGCATGACATGGTCGGAGAGGTCCTGGTAGTAGGGCGCGATGTCCTCGTCGACGAACTTCGTGCGGGTCAGGCCACTGACCACCTCGCGCATCGGCAGCACGATCTTGCGCAGGTGGCTGAGTGTGCGGCGGAGCCGGAAGTTGCGCTGCTGCACCTCACGGACCGCACTCGGGGTCTCCTCGAAGAGCTTGTCCTCCAGGCCCTCGAGCGCGTCGTCGAGCTGCTGCACCGCGTCGAAGTGCCCGTCGACGACGACGTCGAGCAGCCCGTGGACGAGGTAGGCGACACCGTGCACGGCCAGTTCGGTGGTGGTGTCCCAGCGCTCCACCACCGCGTCGATGTCGAAGCCCTCGCCGTGCACGGTGATCAGCGCCCGGTCGGTGATGAACGCCGAAACCTGGTGCACGGAGAGGTCGTTGCCGTCGCCTTCGAAGCCGACCTGGTACGCACTGA
This sequence comes from Dactylosporangium sp. NPDC049525, assembly GCF_040676755.1. Classification (NCBI taxonomy): domain Bacteria; kingdom Bacillati; phylum Actinomycetota; class Actinomycetes; order Micromonosporales; family Micromonosporaceae; genus Dactylosporangium; species Dactylosporangium sp. NPDC049525. Next base: position 24,424 of record NZ_JBFAPO010000022.1, read on the forward strand.
GGTACAGGTGCCCGCTGTAGTGATGCAGCTTCGGCCGCTCGCGGGGCGACGACGCGTCCTCGATCGCCAGCTGGTGCAGCCCGAACTCCTCCTGCACCTGCTCGTACTGCCGCGGCGACGGCGAGGACAGGTCCAGCCACACCACCGTGTCCTCGGCCTCCAGGTGGTCCGAGATATCGTCGATCGGGAAGTCCTCGGCCACCAGGTCACCGTTGCGGTAGAGCCGCGTGCGAGCCATGCCGTCATCCAACCAGAAGGAGGCAGGCGTGGCAGGGTTCACCGACGCGACGCGGGTCCGGCCCGACGGCGCCGGCGGCTTCGACGCCGAGCTTGATCCATTGTGGACCGTCGGCGGGAAGCCCAACGGCGGCTACCTCCTGGCGATCCTCGCCCGGGCCGCGGTCGAGGCGGCCGGCACCCACCCGGACCCGCTGTCGGCGAGCGCGGTCTATCTGTCGCCGCCGGACCCTGGCCCGGCCGCAGTCTCCGTCGAGGTGCTGCGCACCGGCCGCTCCGCCAGCCAGATCCGGGCGCGGCTGAGCCAGAAGGACCGCACGTGCGTCGAGGCGCTGTTCACCCTAGGCGCGCTCGCCGCGGCCGGTGAGCCCCGCTGGGTCGACGCCGCTCCCCCGCCGGTCGCCGCCGAGCAGGACCTGTTCCCCACCCCCGCACAGGCCCCCGGCACCGGGCTGCGCATCGACATGCTGGAGCAGTTCGAGCAGCGCATCGACTGGCAGGCGGTCGGCGACCCGGCCGGTGAGCTGCGCGGCTGGCTGCGGCTGCCGGACGGCGCGACCTGGGACCCGGTCTCGCTGCTGTTCGCCGCCGACGCGTTCCCACCGGCGACGTTCACCCTGGGCAGCAACGGCTGGACGCCGACGCTGGAGCTGACGGTGTACGTGCGAGCCCTCCCCGCCGCAGGTCCCCTCCGGGTCCGCCAGCGGGCCCGGCTGCTCACGGAGCACCTCGTCGACCAGGTCTGCGAGATCTGGGACTCCCAGGACCGTGTCGTCGTCCAGGCCACCCAACTCGCCGCCTACCGCATGGCCACCCCCTGACCCACGGCCCAGCCAGCGCAGCAAATGCGCGCGCCCCCGCATCTGTTCCGGTGCGGGGGCGCGCGCTTTGAGAGCAAGTTACCGCTTGACTCGTTTCCTCACGCTCTTGCTGGTGCTCCGCCAAGCGTTGACGGCCCGCTGACGCGGCGTCGGCTTGCGGCGGCGCCGCACGACCGTCACTACCGCGACGATCACGGTGGCGACTCCGGCCGCGGCGGCGGTCACCAGCGGAACAGGCCGACGGCGTGCCACGTCCTTGCCCTGCTCGGCCAGTTCGGCCGCGCGCTGCTTGGTCTTGGCGGACATCGTGTCGACCGTGGTGCCGAGGTCGTCGCGAGTCCCGGTGGCAGTGCCACCGATCGTTGTCCCGTTCGCATGTGTGACGCTCATCGCTGCCCCTTTCTCTCTCTGAGCGTCAGGTTGCCCATTCACGGGCCTGCTCAATCAGCGCAGTTCTGTGACGACCGGCGCATGGTCCGAGGTCACCGCCGTGCCGACGCTGACGCCGGTGCAGGTCAGGCCCCGGACGAGGACGTGGTCGATCTGCTTGACGGGCGCGTCGGCGGGGAACGTGCGCACCGGGCGGAACGCCGCGAACCCGTCGGCGTAGCCGGCGTCGGCGAACGCCCGCATCGACGCGTCACCGGGTTCGATGTTGAGGTCGCCGGCGATGAACGTCGGCCGGCCCGCACCGAACCGGGTCGCGAACGCGGCGATCTCGGCGACCTGTACCAGGGGCTCGGCGTCCGGCGGCGGCTGGATGTGGGTGGAGACGACCGCGATGTCCCGGCCGCCGAATCGCACGACGACGCCGAGGGCCTGGGCGCCGGTCGGCGCGCCCACCGCCGACAGCGGCACCGTCTCGACCGTGCTCACCGGCAGCCTCGTCAGCACCGCGTCGCCCCAGACTGCGTCGGCGGCCGGGCCGAACCAGTACCGCATGCCGAGTTCCGCGGCGAGGACCCGCAGGTCGTCGTGGCCGCCGTTGAGCAGCCAGGCCCGGTCGACCTCGGACAGGACCACGACGTCAGGGTCGGATGCGGCGATCGCCCGGGCGGCGACGGCGGGACGGTAGGTGCCGTCGAGCCCGAAGCCCATGCGGATGTTGTACGCGACGAGCCGCAGCCCCCGTCCCGGCGCGGCGTCGGGTGCGACCGGCGGCGTCGCGGTGGCCCCGAGCAGCGGCACGAGCAGGCAGACGCCGAGGCCGGCGAGTGCGGACCGCCACGACAGGCCGACCGCGGGGGCGCCACCACCGGCGCGGAGCAGGATCCATGCCGGTGCCACGGCCACCGCGACGGGCACCCACTGGTTCGGGTAGCCGAGGTCGTAGGCCGCGTAGTACGCCACGGCGGCGACGGCGAACACCACCATCCCGGCGATCGCGGCGTGCCCGGCCGCCGCCCCGCGCCCGGCGGCCGGGTCGGGTGCGCCGTCGGCCGCGGCGGCACGGAACGCCCGGCCGAGGGCGCCGCAGCCGAGCAGCAGCGCGACGAACAGGCCGTCCGGGACGAGCCACATGACCGCGGCGGCGAGGAGCAGCACGGCCGCCACGATCCGGTCGAAGCGGCCGGCGAGCCGTCCGGTCGCGCCGGCCAGGAACCCGGCCACGGCCAGGCCGAGCAGCAGCTCCGGCAGCGCGGGCGGGGCGGTGCTGGCGACGGGGTCGAAGCGGTAGGACAGGGCGAGGGTCGCGACGGCCGGGGACAGCGCGAACATGCCGGCGAGCAGCATCGCCGGTCCGACCAGGAACCAGGCCGCCGCGGAGCTCCGCCCGGGTGCGGTGCGCCACTGGCACCACAGCAGGATCAGGCACTCGACGGCGACGACCGGCGCGGCCCACCAGCGCGACTGCCAGGTCAGGTCGACGGTGCGCAGCGCGGCGTGCTGGAGCGCGGCGGCGGCGAGGCCGAACGGGACGCCGGTGGCCGCGGGGGCGCCCCGCACGGCGCTCGCCGCGAGCCATGACAGCCCGGCGAGCAGACCGGCGGAGGCGACGTAGAGCTGCGGCTGTCCACCGTGGACGAACAGCAGCGCGAAGCGGGCGGCGGCGAGGCCGGCGCCGCCGATGATCGCGACCTTCCCGGCGTCCCATCGCGCGGCGAGGGGCACGACGGCGAACGGCACGAGGAACCACAGCAGCGCGAAGGCGCCCATGAGCTCCGCCGGCGTCGAGGCGGCCTGCCCGAAGATCGTGATGATCGACGGGAGCCAGACCCGCAGCAGGTCGACCAGCAGGAGGATCCCCGCGGCGAGCGCGGGGATCCGGAGGTCAGTCCTCGCGAACGACAACCTGGACGGCGGCGTCATCGTCGAGACGATAGCCGACGCCGCGCACTGTGGCGATGATCCGTGCGGCCTCGCCGAGCTTGACCCGCAGGCGCCGCACGTGGACGTCGACGGTGCGCTCGGTGCCGACCATGTCGTAGCCCCACACCTGACGCAGCAGCTGCGCCCGGCTGAACACGCGACGCGGGTGCTCGCACAGGAACAGGAACAGGTCGTATTCGCGGCGGGTCAGCGGCACGGGCGCGCCGTCGCGCAGGACGAGCCGGGATCCGGTGCACAGGTAGAGCGACGGGGCGTCGGGTGCGGCCGCGCCGATCCGCTTGACCCGGGTGGGCTCGACGGCGCCGGCGGCCTCGGAGGTCTCGACGAGCCGCAGGTTGCGGCCGGTGTGCTGGGACGGTCCGTGCTGCAGCGTGTGCGCCGGTGCGGTGGCGCGCTGCAGCGGCGCCGGGGTCTGCGGGCCGCGCTGGATCTGCTGCTTGGCCTGGCTGGCGGCGAGTGCCTCGAGGTCGCTGATCAGGCGGGACGCCTCCGGTGGGAGCTCGTCACCGTTGAGGGTGATGTGCACGGTGATGGTGACCACCGATGGCGTCACGTCAGGAGCGCCGACGACCGAAATGGCCATTTTCAATTCCTCTCGAAAAGCCTTTGAAATGACGCCGAATCAACGGACAGCCGCTCGACAAAGGCCGTCGAAATGGTGTGCACGCCGCGAGACCCAGATGGGGTCAAGGAGTACCTCATGGCACATGGGACCGACCTTACCAGCATCGTCACGCCGCGCGACAGAGCTGTTACCTGCCGCACAGAATAGATCGATGACAATTTGTCTGATGTTTTCGGCCGACATTCACCGGCCATTCACGACACGTCTACGAGTCCAGCTTTGTCACCGTACGATGACTGGTCAATCTCTTCCCGCATGTTGAGAAGATCCACCCTTGGGGTACCGGCAAACCCATGCCAAGGTGCGCACATGTTGCCGACAAATCCTATCCGCTAGGTAGATTCACGTCGTCCACCATATGGGATCGACGCGCGCAACTCACCGGGGCTGACAATACTCGCACCGAGCTCGCGCACTCGTTGGCGGAGCTCCCGGTCGGACGTCACCACCACGACCGGACGGCGGCCGACATTGTCAGCGACGAGCGCGACGATGTGGTCGTCACCGGATTGCGGCGCGGCTTCGACATGCACGCCCGCGACCGGCGGCACACCACGGGCGGCGCCCTCCACCACCAGGGTCACCGCACCGAGCAGCGCAGCCGGTAGCGTGGCGGCGTTCCGGGCCGCCAGTGCGTCACGGAGCCGGGTCGCGGCCCCGCGCCGGTCCCGCCACCAGCCGTCGGGCACGGAGCCGACGACGTTGGCGCCGTCCACGACGATCAGCGGCTCGGCGGCCGGATCCGGGCGCTCTGGGTCCATGTGAGCAGTCTTACCCACCGGACCTACGAAAGACCGGAGGTCACGGTTTGAGGCACAACAGGTCTGTCGCCCAGCCAGCTCAGCGGCTCAGGTGGGCGAGCATGGCCTGGTTGGCTTCCCAGCCGTCGGGGAAGCGGACCGGGACGTTCAGGTGGACCGGTTCCGCGGACGGGTGGGTGTCGAGGAGCTCGGCGATGCCGGCTCTGGCGACGACGACGCAGGCGTGGCGGTGGCGGGAGGCGAGGACGCACAGGCGGCCGGCCTCGAGGTGGAAGGCGCTCGCGTCGCGGCGGCCGGACAGCGGGTGCAGGATGACCGTCACGTCGTACTCGCGGCCCTGCAGGCGGTTCGCGGTGTCGACGGTGACGTCGGCGGCGACCGTGCCGGCGAGGGCCTGGCGGATCGCGGCGACCTGGTCGCGGTGGGCGGCGCCGACGGCGACCCGGTCGACGGTGACGGGGCGGCCGTCGGGGGCGTGCTCGGAGTACGCGACCGGCCCGCGCTGCAACAGGCGGGTCACCAGGTCGGCGATCGCGGCGACCGCCTCCCGGTCGGTGCGCACCGTGTGCCGGGCGGGGAGCTCGTGCAGCGCCCAGCCGGTGCGGCGGGCGGTCTCCAGGGTCGCGTCCAGGCCGTGGTCGCCGCCGAGGGCGCGGGCGGAGAACTCGAGGCGCCGGTCGGCGGGTTTCGTGCCCGCCTCGAACGGCGTGAACGGGTAGAACGCCGCCGACACCACCGACGCCGCCGACGGTGGGAGCCGCCACGACACGGGCAGCCGGTGTACGGGCAGGTCCGGGTTGTGCCGCAGCAGCACGGCGACGGCGCTCTGCATCGGGTCCCAGGACAGGCCCGCCCAGCGCTCGACGGCCACGACGGAGAACGGGTCGAGCTGGCCGGGGTCGCCGACGAACAGCGCGCGGGAGAACCGGCCGGCGACGCGCAGCAGCATGTCGGAGCGCATCTGGTACGCCTCGTCGACGATTGCCCGCTCCCAGCTGCCGTCGGTGACGGTCGCCCATTTCGCGGCGGTGCCGATGGTGACGGCGCTGGCGTTCATGTCGCCGACGGCGCCGCTGACGGTGACGGTGCCGTGTTTGATCACGCGTTGCGCCGGTACGTAGGTCGACGCCGACAGCCGGCCGATGGCGAGCGTGGGTGCCGCGGTCGCGAGCCGGTCGATGAGGTCGTCGACCTGCTCGTTGGTCTGGGCGACCACCATCAGCCGTTCGCCGGCCTCCGCGAGGGTCCGCGCGGCCCGCACCACCAGGGTCGACTTGCCGGCGCCGGGTGGTGAGTCGACGACGACGCCCCGTCCCGCGGCGGAGCCGAAGTCCCGCAGGATGTCGTCGATCACGTTCGTCACGACCAGTCCTCCACGGCGTCGTTCTCGCTGGGGCTGTACTCGACGACCGGTGGCGGGCCGCCGTGCGTCCACGGGGTGTCGTCGCGGCTGGGGAAGCGGCCCGGCGGCTGGTAGGCGTCGGTGACCGGCCCGTACGTGACCCGCTCACCGACCTCCGGCACCGAGCCGGGCGCCGGCTGCTTGGTGGAGCGGCCCATGCCTTTGGACAGTTCCAGGACGACGTCCACACTGGACACCGACACGACGGTCGCCTGCTGGGTGAGGCGGGCCGGGGACACCAGGTTCGCACCGGGTTCCAGGCGCACCGGGTCGTCGGTCTGCACCGTGATGTGGGGGCGCAGCGCGGCCTTCTTGCCCGACGTGTCGACCCGGTTCGGTGACGCGGCGACGACGGTGCCGGTGAACGCCTCCCCCGACAGCCGGAACTCGGCCATCACCAGCGGGTCGTCGAGGGCCCGCTGCGCGTCGTAACGGGCCTGCTCGCGCTCCAGGCGATCCAGCCGGCCGGCGGCGGCGACGGCACTGTCCCGCCTCGGCTGGGGCAGCGCGGTCCCTTCGGCCAGGGCCATGTGGTACATGGTGAACACGTCGCGGTCCATCGCCCAGCGGGTCTCCACGGACGCCCCGGCGGGCCGGGCGCGCAGGAGCCGGACGGCCTGCCAGGTCAGGTCCCAGGTGGGTCGCATCTGGTCGGCGACGGCGGCGGTGAGCGCCGCGAGGGCCCGTTCCCGGGCGAAGTCGTCGCTGTCGGAGCGGGCGACGGCGGCGAGGGCCGGGGCGAGGATCTCGTTGTCGAAGGTCGGGTCGGTGCTCGGCCCGGCCGGCGGGGAGCGCAGCGGGTCCTCGGCGAGCGACGCGGCGGTGGCGCCGTCAAGGCCGCCGGGCGGGTCGATCCAGCCGAGGAGGGCGGCGAGGTTGGCGTCCTCCAGGCCGCTCTGCCCGGTCGCCCAGTGGTTGCCGAGGACCTCGGTCATGGCCAGGAGCATCGAGGAGCCCGGGTGGTCGGCGCGTTCCCGCAGGAACGTCAGCCACTGCCCGAGGATCGGCACGGTGCGGTGCACCGGGTACGGGCCGAACGGCCGGCGGAACCGGGTGGAGCGGCCGAGCAGCCGCACGAACTCGACCCCGCCCCGGTTCGGCACGATGACCTGGGGTGCCTCGGCGTAGCGCAGCTTCGTGCCGCCGGCGCCGGTGTCGACGCTGCGGGCGCAACCGTCCACGTAGGACAGCACGACCCGGGCGAGCTCGGCGACGAAGTCGAAGCGTTGGGTGCGGTCGCGCGGGTTGGCCACGACGAGTAGCCGCGGCTGCGCCGGGTCGGTGCCGACGATCGCGGCCAGGGGCGCGGCGGCCTCACCGGCGAGGCTCAGCGGCACCAGGACCAGGGGGCGCTCGGCGACGTGCGTGTGCCGGACCGTGGTCAGCGGCTGCGCCTTGCCGGACTCCACCGCCTCTGCCCGCGCGAGCGCCGTCAGGATGCTCACGCTTTAGCCGATGCCGTCGAGGCACTCGGTGCGTAGCTTGTGCGCGAAGCGCAGCAGGCCGGCGATCTCCTCCTGGCCGGCGCCCGGCGTGAGCGTGCCGCGGGCCAGGCCGAGGACGGTGCCGATGCTCTCGACCCCGCCGAGGTCGTCACGGACCGAACGACCCAGCGCGGACGTCGAGCCGGCCGACTCGTCGCGGCAGAAGAACGCCATCTCGCACGTGCCGAGGCAGTCGGGGCTGTACCGGGCGTCGATCGTGCTGACCGCCTTGCGCAGCTCGTCGGCGGGGCGGGTCGGCTGCTGGTCGCTGTCGTACGCGAGGTCGAAGGACAACCCGGCCGGCAGCGCGTCGAGGATCGCCTCCAGGCGGGTGAGCCGGGACAGCTGCCGCCGCAGGACCGTCAGCTGCTTGCGCACGTCGACGAGGGTGGCGGTCGGCCGGTTGGCGAAGTTCTCCGGGCAGACGAGGACCACGTCGTGTGACACCGTCTCCGGCGGGTGGCCGAGCTCGGCGAGCAGCTCGCGCATGGCCATGACGTACACCGCGGACTGGGTCGCGGCGGCGGCGGTCTTGCCGGGGTCGGCCTGCCCGTCGATGACCGCGAACGACTTGATCTCCACGACGTGGAACCGGCCGCCGGCCCGGAACGCGATCAGGTCGGGCTCCAGGTACGCGTAGTAGCCGGCGATCTCCAGGCGCAGCATCGGATGGTCGAACAGCGTCCCGGCGTCGTCACGCTCCGACGCGGCACGGGCGAGCAGCGCCTTCGTGCGGGCGTAACGGACCTCGCGGCTGGCGTTGCCGCCGACGTTGGACAGGTCGTCATAGGCGACCTCGGGGATCGCCAGGCCGAGCCGCTCGCGGAGCAGCTGCAGCAGCTCGGCGGCGCCGTCGGCCTTCACCTGCGCCTCGAACGCGTTGCCGCGGGCGATCGCGAACCGGGACTGCCCGAAGCCGGCGGGGAAGCCGAGCTGCCCGGCGACGGCGCCCTTGTTGACCCCGGCGGCGTCCATCAGCCCGCGGCGGCCGCACCCCGGGTTGCTGGTGAGGGCCGCGATGGTGCGCGCGTTGTGGTTGCGCGGCGCCACCGTGCCGCGGATGCGGTCCAACCGGTCGACCAGTGGGTCCATGGGCGGTCTTCTTTCGGGGAAGAATTTCGCGGTTTCACGTCGTGCTCGCGGTACGACGCAGTCGTTGCAGACGCGCTCCGAAGAGCGCCTCGGATCCGTCCAGGCGTTCCTGCGCACGCTCGGCCGCCGCGGTGCGGTCCGCGGTGTCGGCTTCGAGGTGCACGTCGAGTTCGGCCTGGGCGAGGCCGGCGACGGTTTCAGGGGTGATGCCGGCGCTACCCGCGCCGGGGATGCTGGCGGCGAAGCGCCACAGCAGCCGCCGGGCGTCGTGGGCGTCCTCGGGCAGCTGCCCGACCCGCTCCGCCACCTTGATCGCGCCGATGAGGAAGTCGACGCGGGCGCTGAGCGGCCCGACCACCCGGGTCTCCAGCGGCCAGGTCGACAGCGCAAGGAGCCCGCGCGCCGGCGACAGCAGGTCGGCGGTGAGCGCGGGACACAGGTAGTACGGCCGGCCGAACGGCTGGACGCGGAACGAGCGTTCCTCGTCGCGGCGCAGGCTGGTGAGGCGCGCCGCGACCAGTTCGCCCGGGAAGAAGGCGTCGTGGACGGCGATGATGAGCTTCGGCGCGGCCGGCACCGTGAGCAGGGTCAGCGCGTGGTGGACCTGCTCACGGATGGACAGCATCGGCTTGTGCACCGGCTGCGGCGCCGGCCGGGCCTGGTCCTCCAGGTCGGCCAGGGCGTCGTCCCAGGCGTGCTCCGCCTGGCGCAGCTCGGCCCGCAGGGCACGGGCCTGCATCCGGTCACCGGTGGTGGCGGCTCGTCGCAGCTCACCACGCAACCGGTCGATCCGCCGCTCGAGCAGCTCGATTTGGATCGGTTCGGACACGAACGGCACGGTAGCTGGTTCCAGCAAGTTCCAGCAAAGACCAGTGTCGGCGTGTCGTCTTGCTTTTTATACCGGAACTGGCTGCGCCTGCTCGTCGAGCCGCCTGGCGGGTGTACGGGTAGGCAGCGGGATGAGCTTCGGCTTGCGCCTGGCGGCCAGGTCCTCGACCCAGCCCAGTGCGAGCACCACCAGGGTGACCAGGGCGAACACCAGCACGATCTGGAGCAGCCCGCCGTACACGCCGATCAGCGACACGCCGGCCGCGACCGCCGCGAGCCGGACGGCGGTGATGACCGCCTCGTGCCACAGGTAGATGGTCAGCGCCCGCCGGTTGACCGCCTCGACCGCCGGTTCGGCCGCGCCGAGGCTCAGCGCCGCCGGCGCCGCGTGCAGCATCACCAGCAGGAACGCGGTCGACCACAGCGCGTCGGCGACCGGGGCGTCGTTCATGTCGTACCCGCGCGGCCCGGGATGCGTGTACAGGATGGCCAGGCCGATCCCGCCGATGACCAGGCACGCCGGCCACAGCACCTTCTTCGAGATGCGCTGCAGGGTGCCGTCGTGGTGGGCGAAGCCGAGCATCCACATCGGCGCGTACATGAAGAAGTCGCGGACCATGCCGCCGGTGCCGTGGCCGGTCTCCCACAGCGCGACGAGGATCCCGAACGGCACCAGGACGGTCGGGATCGGCGCCCGCCGGAAGAGCCACAGCATGACCGGCGACAGGATGATGAACCACAGGTAGGAGCGGACGTACCAGATCTGGCTGAACCAGACCCCGCCCTTCTCCGACGTCGGCGGGTCGTCGAGCGGCAGGAACCACAGCACCAGGCGCCAGGTGTGCTCCAGGCCGCCCATGAACGACATGAGCACGACGGCGAACGCGCCGAGCACCCAGAACGGCACGACGATGCGGCGCATCCGGCGGCCGATCGCCTTGAGGCCGACGCCGTCGGCACGGTCGAGGGAGGCGGCCATCAGTGAGCCGCCGAGCGCGAACATGAGGCCCATGGCCGGGAACGCAACGGTCAGCCACGCGAACCCCAGGGTGTGGTAGGTCACCACCCGGATGATCGCGACGGCTCGCAGGAGGTCTACGTACCGGTTCCGCATCCCCTACAGGTTGCCCTGACGTTCTTAACGGCAACCTTTGTTCAGCTCAAAATTCGCTGTGTTTCTTCTCAAAGATCTTAGGGAGGACAAGCCGTAACCCATCCGGCAATCGACACTGTTCACCCCTATCTCACCCGATTGCTACTTTATCGAGCGTCTCGCGCAGCGACTCGAAGTCGAACCCGCCCTCGTGCGGCACTCCGTTCACGAAGAACGCGGGCGTCTCCCGTACCCCGGCGGACCGGCCCGCGGCCAGGTCTTCGTCGACCCGCTGGTAGTGCGCGCGGGTCCCGCCGGTGCCCGGCAGGCCGAACTGCTCGGCGTACCGGGACAGGTCCGTGTCCTCCAGGCTGTCCTGGTGGGACAGCAGCAGCGCGTGCATGCCCCAGAACGAGCCGGCGTCCGCGGCCGCCTCCGCGAGCAGCGCCGCCGGCATCGCCCTCGGGTGCTTGTCGACGAGCGGGAAGTGCCGGAACGCGAACCGCAGCCGCCCGGCGAAGTGCAGCTGCAGGCGCTCCACCACGCCGAACGCCCTGCCCGTGTTGGGGCACTGGTAGTCCCCGTACTCGAGCAGGGTCAGCGGTGCGTCGGCCGGGCCTTGAACATGGTCGGTGTCCATGCCGACGCACCTGCCCACCTCGGGGTCGTCTAGTCGAGCAGTTCCGTGACCGTGCCCGCGGCGACGGTGCGGCCGCCCTCACGGACGGCGAAACCGAGGCCTTCGGCCATGGCGACGGGCTTGCCCAGCTCGACCGTCAGGTCGACGGTGTCGCCCGGCATCACCATGCTCACCTCGCCGAGGTCGACCGAGCCGACCACGTCCGTGGTCCGGAAGAAGAACTGCGGCCGGTAGTTGGCGAAGAACGGCGTGTGCCGGCCTCCTTCCTTCGTGGTCAGCGCGTACACGTGTGCGGTGAACCGGCGGTGCGGCGAGACCGAGCCCGGCAGGGCCACGACCTGGCCGCGCTGCACGTCGCCGCGGCGGATGCCGCGCAGCAGCAGCGCCGCGTTGTCGCCCGCCTCGGCCCGCTCCAGCTGCCGGCCGAACGTCTCCAGCCCCGTCACCACGCTGGACCGGGTGGGACCCAGCCCGACGACCTCGACCGGGGCGTTGAGCTGCAGCGTGCCCCGCTCGACCGCGCCGGTGACGACGGTGCCACGGCCGGTGATCGTGAGCACGTTCTCGATCGGCATCAGGAACGGCTCGGCGAGCACCCGGTCGGGTACCGGGACATACCGGTCGACCGCGTCCAGCAGGTCGAAGACCGACTGGACGCCGGCCGGGTCGCCCTGCAGTGCCCGCAGCGCGGACACCCTGACGACCGGCACGTCGTCACCGGGGAACCCGTAGCCGGTGAGCAGCTCGCGGATCTCCAGCTCGATCAGGTCGAGCAGCTCGGCGTCGTCAACCGCGTCGGCCTTGTTCATCGCCACGACCAGGTGGGGCACGCCGATGCGGCGCGCGAGCAGGACGTGCTCGCGCGTCTGCGGCATGACCCCGTCGACCGCGCTGACCACCAGGATCGCACCGTCGACCTGCGCCGCGCCGGTGATCATGTTCTTCACGTAATCGGCGTGACCGGGCATGTCGACGTGCGCGTAGTGGCGGGTGGCGGTCTCGTACTCGACGTGGGCGATGTTGATGGTGATGCCCCGGCTGACCTCCTCCGGCGCCCGGTCGATCCCCTCGAAGGAGGTGTACCGGTTGACGGTGGGGTAGCGCTCGGCGAGCACCTTGGTGATCGCGGCGGTCAGGGTCGTCTTGCCGTGGTCGACGTGACCCATGGTGCCGATGTTGAGGTGAGGTTTGTTCCTCGTGAACGTCTGCTTGGCCATCTGACACTCCACAGTGGATGTGTGGTGGGTGTGCAGAACCGTGCGGCCACCTTCGTGAGGGGTGGCCGAGCCACCCTCCTCCGTAGGTTCCGCATGAAAGGCTGCGGGAGGAGGGTCAGCGTCGCAGGGCCGAGGCGCACGCGACCGCGGAGCCGGTGGCCGATAGGCCCGGCTCGAAGAACGCGGTCGTCGTGATCACGGGTCGAAAGATAGCTCGCCGTCGTTGAAACGGCCAGTGATTTACAGTTTCTGGCTCCCCGGGCTACGCCCGCGGCTTCGTGGGGGGTTCCCACCCCACACCCCCCATGCGTCGCTGTCGCGACGCACTCAAGCCTGCTTCGGCAGGCGCAGGGCGATCGTGGGCGCGTCGGCCATGACGGAGTTGGGGGCGCCGCCCTTGGCGACCGACGACGGCGGCCGGTCCGCGCGGCCCACGGTGACCTCCGGATACAGCTCGACCTCGTCCCACTCCCCCATCGCCTTGGGCTCGCCGCGGTGCAGGTCGACCTCGCGCGGCGGGACCGAGGAGCCGGTGCGGGCCAGGACCGCGGCGCCGTTGGTGCTGACGTCGGTCACCAGGATCATGCCGTCGCGCAGCTCGAGCCGGACGTGGTTGCGGCTGACCCGGCGGGTGGACTCGTCGTTGAGCCAGTTGCCGATGGTGATGCCACCGGGCTCCTCCGGGGCCCGGCCGACGACGACCGGGCGGGCCGCCGTCAGCGGGAAGCGGGCGCGCACGATGCCGTCGATGCGCACCGCCATCGTCGTCGCGGGCGGCCGGGGGCCGGCGTCGATCAGCCGCTCGCCGTGCCGCGGGCACAGCGGGGCGCCACTGGGCAGCGCGGGTGGTGGCTGACCGGCACCGGCGGCGGGCTGCCGGCCGAGCGTCGGGCAGTCCGCGGCCGGGCAGCGCCAGAACCGGGCGAGCACCGGGTGCGGCCGCGGCGAGGAGCCGGTCGACGGGGCGAGGGCCAGCTCCATCCCGCCGGCCGCGCCGGTGGTGAGGTAGACCGGGCCCGGGTGGCCGGGCAGCGGGGTGCGGCTGATCAGCGGCAGGCCGGTGAGCGCCGCCGCCTCACGGACCCGGGCGCCGGTCCGGGCGCCGGGCGGCAACATCTCGATCAGCCCGTCGTCGGACCAGCGGCGCAGCACCATCCGCTCGTTGGAGGTGAAGTCGGTGTCGGACATGGCGCCGCGTTCGGCCACGGCATACAGGGCGACGTTGCCGTCGCCGAGCTGCCGGCTCAGGGCGTCGATGAACATGCCGAGCCGCAGCAGGGAGGCGGGGCGCCCGCCGTCGAGGTCGACGCTGCGGGCCGCCTCCACCAGGTCGATGACCCCGCCAACAGCGAGGGGGTCGACGCTCAGTCTCCGCTCGACGGCGTCGAGGGCACGGCTGGTTTCGAATCGCACCCGGTTATCATGCCGCAAAGCCGCCGTCGACCACCTCTGCGGCCGACGGCGGGCTTTACGCCGCGCTCTTCGGCTGGGGAAGGGCACCGAGCGCGGGACTCGCGACGAGCGGGGGGCCACCGGTCGCGGTCAACATCAGCTTCACTGCACGTAACGGTACGGGCACGGTATTGCGTGCGGATACCGGTGAATACCTGAATGAACGAATTGTCAGCCGCTGCGCGGGCGTCCAGGGGGGATGCCCTCAGCCGCTGCGCGGGGCGTCCAGGGATGCCCTCAGCCGCTGCGCGGGCGTCCAGGGGTGTCGCCTTCAGCCGCCGCAGGCGGCGGCGATCTCCGGGAGCTCGTGCGCGTCGATGCCGTCGCGCTGCCGCACCCCGAGCGGGTGCTCGTGTGCCCGCACCTCGACCAGGGGGCGCAGCCCCGGCCGGCGGGTGTGCACCCGGACCCGCAGGCGCAGCGTCTCAGGGTAGCCGGGGATGCGGTTGGCGAGCTGCCCGAAGAACGGCGGCTCGGCGGCCCGGTCCGGGTCCTCCCACTGCTCGACGGCCCGCGCGAAGCCGGCCGGGCTGAGGCTGGCCCAGACGCTGTAGGTCAGCGCCTCCTGCGCGCCCCGGATCGGGACCTCGATCAGGCCGCGAATGAAGAAGTGCTGCTCGTCGAGGTCGGGCAGCTCGACGAAGCAGAGCTCCTCCTCCAGGAACGACGCCCCGCCGACGCCCGGCACGCCCCAGGTGTCGGGTGCGGAGAACGACCACATGCTCGGCACGTCGCCGAGCTCCACGCCGCAGCACGTACAGGTGATGACGGTCACGCTCAGATCCGTTCCTGGTCGACGCCTGCGGCGCTATGACCGCATGATTCAACCACTCTGGGCTGCGAGCTCCCTGGCGCGGTCCCTTGCCGCTTCCAGGGCGGCCAGGAACGCGGCCCTGACCCCGTGGTTCTCCAGCTCGCGGATGGCGTTGATGGTGGTGCCTGCCGGCGACGTCACGGCCTCGCGGAGCTTCACCGGGTGTTCGCCGGACTCCCGCAGCATCACCGCGGAGCCGATCGCGGTCTGCACGATCAGGTCGTGCGCCACCTGGCGGGGCAGCCCGAGCAGGATGCCGGCGTCGGTCATCGCCTCGACCAGGAAGTAGAAGTAGGCGGGGCCGGAGCCGGACAGCGCGGTCACCGCGTCCTGCTGCGACTCGGGGACCCGGATGGTGCGGCCGAGGGGCCGGAACATCTCCTCGGTGAGGGCGAGGTGCTCGGCGGTGGCGTGGGGGCCGGCGGAGATCGCGGTCATCGCCTCGTCGACCAGGGCCGGGGTGTTGGTCATGACCCGGACCACGGGCGTGCCCTCGGGCAGGTGCCGGGCGAAGAACGACGTCGGCAGGCCGGCGCAGAGCGACACGACGAGCTTGCCGGCGGGCAGCTTCGGGCCGAGGTCCGCCAGGAGCGCCCCGGCGTCCTGCGGCTTCACCGCGACGGTGAGCACGTCGGCCTCCAGCAGCGCGGTCTCGCTGTCCACGACCCGGATGCCGTAGCGCTCCTCGAGCTCCTTCGCCCGTTCGGGGCGGCGGGCGGTGGCCAGGAGCCGGTCGGCGGACCAGCCGGCCCGCAGCAGCCCTGACAGCAGCACCTCGCCGAGCTTGCCGGCGCCGAAGACGGCGATGGTCCGCACGCGCACGCACTCCCTTGGTCGATGACGAGTGGCGGGCCCGGCCTCCTCGCGAAGGCCGGGCCCGGCAGGCTCAGGAGCCGAAGAAGACCTCGGCCTCGGTGTAGCGCTCGACCGGGACGGTCTTGAGCTCACGGGTCGCGTCGGCGAGCGGGACGCGGACGATGTCCGTGGACTTGAGCGCGACCATCTTGCCGAAGTCGCCCTCGTGGACGGCGTCGATCGCGTGCAGGCCGAAGCGGGTGGCGAGGACCCGGTCGAACGCGGTCGGCGTGCCACCGCGCTGGATGTGGCCGAGCACGACGGTGCGGGCCTCCTTGCCGGTCTTCTCCTCCAGCTGCTGCGCGAGCCACTGGCCGATGCCGCCGAGGCGGACGTGGCCGAACGCGTCGAGCTCCTGGTTGTGCGTCACCATCTGGCCGTCGAGCGGCTGTGCGCCCTCGGCGACGACCACGATCGGCGAGTACTGGGTCTGGAAGCGCTTCTCGACGTAGCCGGCGACCTGCTCGACGTCGAACTGCCGCTCCGGCAGGAGGATGACGTTGGCGCCACCGGCGAGGCCGGCGTGCAGCGCGATCCAGCCGGCGTGGCGGCCCATGACCTCCACGACGAGGGTGCGGTGGTGCGACTCGGCGGTGGTGTGCAGCCGGTCGATCGCCTCCATGGCGATGTTGACCGCGGTGTCGAAGCCGAACGTGTAGTCGGTCGCGCCGAGGTCGTTGTCGATCGTCTTCGGCACGCCGACGACGTTGACGCCCAGGTCGGTCAGCTTCGCCGCGACGCCGAGGGTGTCCTCGCCGCCGATCGCGACGAGCGCGTCGATGCCCAGCTCGGCCAGGTTCGACTTGATCTTCTCGACGCCGCCGTCAATCTTGAACGGGTTGGTCCGGGAGGACCCGAGGATGGTGCCGCCGCGCGGCAGGATGCCACGGACCTGCGCGATGCCCAGCTCGCGGGTGGTGCCTTCGAGCGGTCCGCGCCAACCGTCACGGAAGCCCACGAACTCGTGACCGTAGGTGGAGATTCCCTTGCGGACCACGGCACGGATGACCGCGTTGAGGCCGGGGCAGTCGCCGCCCCCGGTCAGTACGCCGATACGCATGCTAGATCTTGCCTTCCTGGTTGCGGTGCTGCTCGACCATGCTGGTGGGCCCTGCTGACGGGTCTGCCCAGAGGCACTGCCGAGCCGGAGGGTCCCACTCGTTGGCGACGCTGCCGATTCACAGCGCACTGTAGTCGCTCCGCCTGAACTCGACGACGTCGCATCAGTCCGCGTCCGGGACCTAGCAGTTGTCGTCGCGAATGCCGAACATCTTGGCCGACTCATGTTCCTGTGCCATCCGTCGTAGGGCCGCCAGCAGGGAATCTCCCAGGATCGAGCCCACCACGGCGGCGTGCAGCTTGCCCTCGTTGCCGCTCGCCTTGGCGACGAAGCGCAGGTCGTGCACCGCGATCTGCTCGGCGAGGTCGGCGTACTGCTCCAGCAGGTGCTCGACGTCGGCGCCGACCTGCTGGAACGCGGCGACGACCTCGGCCGCGGACTGCCGGGTGCGGGCGTTGTCCGAGATCAGCCAGCCGCGCTCCTTGATGAGCGTCCTCACCCGTTCGTGCGCCGCGGCGATCGTGGCCGGGTCGCTGGTCTCGCGGGTGCCGACGGTGGCCGGCAGGGCCCGGCCGAGCACCTCGTGCACGTCGGGATCCGGCTGGTCCAGCTCGGTGAGCAGGTCGCGGATCGTGGCGATGGGCAGCCGGCCGATGTCCAGCAGCACCCGCACGAGCCGCAGCCGCTGGACGTGGCGATCGTCATAGTGCGCCTGGTTGGGGCTGGTCAGCTCGCCGGCCGGGAGGAGTCCCTCGCGCAGGTAGTACTTGATGGTCGGCACGGGCACGCCGGTCGTCTGGCTCAGTTCCGCGATGCGCATCAGGGTCCTTTCAGGGTTGACATGGATAGTGTAGCTCTCCAATAGTGGAGAGCGCCGCTATCCATACTGCTGGGAGCCTCTGATGCGTCTCGCACAGCTGCACCGCCCCCTCATCTTCACCGCTGCGGTGATGGTCCTCATCGCGATCTTCGCCGGTGCCGGCCTCGCTCTCGACGACCGGATCCTGGTCGGCGTCCCGGTCTGGCTCAAGCCGTTCAAGTTCGCCGTGTCGATCACCATCTACGCCGTCACCATCGCCTGGCTGCTGTCACTGCTGGACCGCCGGCAGCGGCTCGGCTGGTGGCTCGGCACCGTGATCGCCGCCGCCATGCTCGGCGAGATGGTGATCATCGTCGGTCAGGCGGCACGCGGCCGGCAGAGCCACTTCAACAACCAGACCCCGCTCGACGCGACCCTGTTCAGCGTGATGGGCGCCACCATCGCGATCGCCTGGATCTGCACCGCCTGGCTCGCCGTCCTGCTGCTGATCCAGCGGCTGCCGGACCGGGCGAACGCCCTCGCCGTGCGCTTCGGCCTGCTCGTCGGGCTCGGCGGCATGATGGTCGGCTTCCTCATGACCCTGCCGACCAAGGCGCAGCAGGACCTGCCGGAGGGCGAACAGCCCACGATCATCGGCGCGCACAGCGTCGGCGTCGAGGACGGCGGGCCCGGCCTGCCCCTGGTCAACTGGAGCACCACCGGCGGCGACCTGCGCGCCGGGCACTTCATCGGCATGCACGCGCTGCAGGCGCTGCCGCTGCTCGGGTTCCTGCTGGTGCTCGCCTCCCGGCGCTTCGCGCGGCTGCGCTTCGACCGGGTGCGGACCCGCATCGTGATCGTCGCCGGCAGCGCGTACGGCGTGCTCACCGGCCTGCTCGTCTGGCAGGCGCTGCGCGGGCAGTCGATCGCGCACCCCGACGCCCTGACCCTGGCCGCGCTCGGCGGGCTGCTGCTGGCCACGGCGGGCGGCCTGACCTGGGCCCTGGCCCGTCCCGGTACGGTGCAGACCCCCGCCGCACCCGTGCTGAGTGAGGTCCACTGATGGCCGGCACCCTGTTCCAGCTCGCGTTCCTGGTGGTCGTGCCGTTCTGGGCGCTGATGATCATCGCGCCCGGGTGGCGGTGGAGCGAGCGGATCGCCGGGTCCCCGTTCATCGTGCTGCCGGCCCTGGTGGTCTGGGCCTTCGCGATCGCGCCGGTCTTCGGTGACTTCGCCGCGGAGATGCTCAACCCCGACCTGGCCGGCGTGCGCGCCCTGTTCGCCGGCGACGACGTGGTCGCCGCCGTCTGGGCACAGGTGCTCGCGTGGGACCTGTTCGTCGGCCGGTGGATCTACCTGGACAGCCGCGAGCGGCGGATCCATCCCCTGGTGATGGCGCCGGTGCTGGTCCTGACGATCCTGCTGTCGCCGATCGGGATGCCGCTGTACTTCGCGCTGCGGGTGCCGCTGACGAGGGCTACGCCGGGCGCATGACGGCCCAGCGGGCCAGGTTGTGCCGGGCGTCGACGAGCGCGTCGTGCCGCCCCTCCGCCGCGGGCAGGGGCGGCCGGCCCGACTCGTCCCACAGCTGGCGCAGGTCCTTGGTGAACCGGGGGATCTCCCGGGGCAGCGTCGGCATCGGGCCCCACAGCTGCGCGAGGGCGACGTGGTCGTAGGCCGCGTACCAGGCCCACAGCTCCAGCTCGTCGGCCTCGCCGGCGCGCAGCGGCTCGACCAGGAACTCGAGCAGCTCCTCCCGGATCTGCTCGCGGGAGCGCCACGCCTTGTCGGCGGGTGACGGCAGCTTGTCCAGGACGTTGCGGCGCACCCACGGCACGGCCCGCGAGGCGTCGAACTCCGTGGAGACCGCGTAGTACTCCCGGCCGTGCTCGTCCACCACCCCGATGGAGACCAGGTCGATCAGGCGACCGTCCTCGATGAACTCACAGTCGTAGAAGTACCGATATGCCGACACCGCTCCCATCCTGCCGGGCGGGGCGCGGCCTCACAGCAGCAGGGTCGCCAGCCGGGTCAGCTCGGCGTGGTCACGGGGGGTGCCGCCGTCGGCGTGGATCTTCGCCGCGACGGTGCCGGCGTGGACGGCGGCGCGCAGCGCGAGCATCGGCGGCAGGACCGCCTCGCACTCGTCGGCCGGGACCGGGCCCGCCCGCACGTACGCCTCGACGAGCCCGTCGGTGCCGGCATTGCCGGCGCACAGGACGGCGTGGGCGAGGTCGTACAGCAGCGGGCCGGTGCCGGCGCCGGCCCAGCCGAACAGGCCGACCCGGCCGGTGGCGGAGTCGAGCCGGAAGCGGGCGGCGGCGGGCGAGCCGTGGCGGACGCCATAGGTGAGCTGGTCGGTGATCATGATGCGGCGCACCACGGCCGCGCTCTCCGCGACGGCCGGCCCGAGCCACGGCTCCATCGCCAGATGCGGGGCCACCGCCGGCACCGTGGCCGCCTGGAACTTCGCCAGGTCGGGGTGCACGAACCGGCGCAGGCTGCGATGCGCGGTGCCCAGCGTGCTGCCCCACCACGACTGGTCCAGGGGGTCGTCGGCGCGCAGCGGCCGGCCGGGCACCAGGCGCAGCAGGGCCAGGACGCCGTCGCCGGCCCGGGTGGTGAGCGCGCCGTCGGCGGCCCGGACCGGACGGCCGGCGCACACCCCCGAGGCGTCGACGTGCTCCGCGGCGCACAGACCGGCCTCGAAGCCGCGCCGCGCGGCCGCCGGCGCCCATTTCACCACGAACTGGTCGCCGTCGAGCCGAACCGCATCGAATTGGCCGTCGTCGATCTCAACCCGCCACGCGGCGGCGCCGAGAGGAATGCACGGGCCGGGGCTGCACTGCCAACTCCTGCGCAGTGTCGTGTGCACCTGGTCGGCAGCGGGGGCCACGATGCGCATTATGCGCCCGCATTGGCGTCCGTGCCGGGAAAACGCAGATACCCGAGGCACCGGTGCTCGCACCACCAGCACCTCGGGTACCCGACACCAACCCCGCCCCCCAGCGGTTTGCGTGCTGGCACTAGCCTGCCTGCGGGCACATGCGCGGGCTGTCGGTGAGCCGATGCGGGGGATGTACAGACTCCGACACGCGCGTCATGATCTGGTAGAAGTTCCGTACTGTGCTCGTGATCACCTACGGTGATCACGAGTCCGATCAACGCTGCACCGGGAGGGGTTTGACCGTGGAGGGTCGGCTGCCAGATCCCGGCGACGCACTGACCGGTGTGGAAATGTTCAGTGGTCTGGAGCCCGACGTGCGTCAGCGGGTCATCCAGGCGGCGGTGCCACGGACATACCGCAAGGGCCAGCTGCTGTTCGTCGAAAACGATCCGGGCGAATCACTCATCGTGCTCAAGCGCGGTGCCGTGATGGTGTTCCGGACCGCGCCGACCGGCGAGCGCGCGGTCCTCTCGGTGGTCCGCCCGCCCGACACGCTCGGCGAGGTGTCCCTGCTCGACGGTGCTGCCCGCTCCGCGTCCGCGGAGGCGATCGAGGACTGCCAGGCCCTGGCACTGTCCCGGCACGCCTTCATCGAGCTGGTCCACGCCAACCCGCGGATCCTCGACGCGGTGATGCGCTCCCTGGGCGCGCTGATCCGGCGGCTCACCGAGCAGAACGCCGACCACGTCTTCCTGGACCTGCCGGGCCGGGTCGCCAAGACCCTCGTCCGCCTCGCCGGTGAGACCAACGCGCCGATGGTGACCATCGAGCTCAACCAGAGCCAGCTGGCCGAGATGGCGGGTGGCTCCCGGCAGAGCGTCAACCAGGCCATCGGGTCGTTCGCCAGCCGCGGCTGGCTGCGCACCGAGGGCCGGCGGATCGTGGTCACGGACCTCAGCGCGCTGCGCCGCCGGGCCGGGATGACCGACCGCTAGCGGTCCCCCAACAGTTTCGACCACCACCGCGCCGCGACACGCTGCGCGGCGGTGGTCACTCCGTATACACCTGGTCGGCCGGGTTGCCGACGTGTGAGGATGTGCGGGGATCTGAGTTGGGGAGTGTCGGCGATTTCCAGTCAGTGCGCACGCTGCGGCCGCCAGTCAGGCGACGGTGACCGGTTCTGCGGTGGATGCGGCGCCGAGCTGAGTCCGGCGTGCGCGACATGTGGGCGCTCACTGGGCCCGGACGCGTCGTTCTGCACCGGCTGCGGGACCCCGCGCGCCTCATCGGGGCAGCCAGGCGGCGGGCAGAGCCGGTCCGACCGTGGCGGCGGTCACATGGGCCGCGCCACCGTGCCGATCCCCGCCACCCGCAGCGAGGACCGCCGCCGCATCAGCGTGCTGTTCGTCGACCTGATCGACTTCACGCCCTACGTCGAGCGCGCCGACCCCGAGCTGGTCCGCGAGCTGCAGAAGGGCTTCTTCTCCACCGCCCGCGAGGTCATCGGACAGTACGGCGGGGTGGTCGAGAAGTACATCGGCGACGCCGTGATGGCGCTCTTCGGCGCACCCGTGGCCACCGAGACCGACGCCGTGCGCTGCGTGCGGGCCGGGCTCGAGCTGCAGCGGGTCCTGGCGCGGTATGCCAGCACCGGCGACGGCGAGCGCGCGCTGCGCTTCCGGGTCGGTGTCGCGACCGGTGAGGCCCTGGTCGACGTGGCCGCGGCCCGTGACGGTGGCCAGGCGATCGTCGCCGGCGACGTGGTCAACACCGCCTCCCGGCTGCAGTCCCTCGCGCCGCCCGGCGGGGTCCTCGTCTGCGGCAGCACGTACGCGCTGACCAAGTCCTCGATCCGCTACGAGGCGCAGCCGCCGGCCACGCTGCGCGGGCGCTCCACCCCGACCGAGGTGTGGCTGGCCCTCGCCCCGTTGCGGCGCAACCATCCGGACCGGGAGGCCGGCTCCACTCCCCTGGTGAACCGCACCCACGAGCTGAGCCTGCTGGTCAACGCCCTGCACCGGGGGCTGCGCGAGCGCACCCCGCAGCTGGTCACCGTGATCGGCCACGCCGGGATCGGCAAGAGCCGCCTGGTGCACGAGCTGTTCCTGCACGCCGAGCGGCTCTTCGACGCGCCGGTCGCGTGGCGGACCGGGCGCTGCCCGCCCTTCGGGGAGAACGTGACATATGCCGCGCTGGCGGACATCGTCAAGGCGCAGGCCGGCATCCTGGACACCGACACCGCCGAGACGGCCCGCGAGCGCCTGGACACCGCGCTCAGCGTGATCGTCACCCCGTCGGAGGCCGAGCGGCTCTCCGACGCGCTCAGCCCGCTCGTCGGCCTGCCCGGGCCGAAGCTGGCCCCCGACGAGACCGAGTCTGCCTGGCGGCGCTTCGTGGTCGCGCTCGCCGCGCACCGCCCCACCGTCCTGGTCTTCGAGGACCTGCACTGGGCCGACGAGTCGATGGTGCGCTTCGTGGAGCGGCTGGGCGCCTCGGTGCGCGACGTGCCGCTGCTGCTGCTGTCCACGGCCCGGCCGGAGTTCCTGGAGCGCAACGCGAGCTGGGCCGGGGCCATCGCCGGCTCGGTCACCATCACGCTGCCGCCGCTGCGCGACGCCGAGATCGCGACCATGTATGCGCACCTGCTGGGCCAGGCGGCGTTCCCCGGTCACTCGCTCAACTCCCTGGTCGAGCTCGCCGACGGCAACCCGCTGTACGCGCTCGAGTACACCCGGATGCTCGCCGAGCAGGGCAACCTGCGCGCCTCCGACGCGCTCACCCGGGTCCTACCGATGCCCGACAGCGTCCACGCCGTCATCGCCAACCGGGTCGACCTCCTGGAAGCGGCGGATCGGGCGGTACTGCAGGCCGCCGCCGTGGTCGGGATGAACTTCTGGCCGGGCGCGGTCGCCGCCGCCATGAGCCGCCCCGCCGACGGCATCGAGCGCTCGCTTCGCCGCCTGGAGCAGCGCGACCTGATCCACGAGCAGGCCGCCTCGACCATGGAGGGGCAGACCGAGTACCGCTTCGGCCACGTCCTCGTCCGCGACGTGTGCTACCAGCGGCTCCCCCGCACCGAACGGGTCGCCCGGCACGAGCTGACCGCCGCCTGGCTCGACAGCGTCGCCGCCGACCGCGACACCGACCTCGCCGAGGTGGTCGCCAACCACCGGTACACCGCCTACGAGATCGCCGGCTCGCTCGGCCTCGACGCGCCCCGCTACAGCGTGCCGGCCCGCGACGCGCTGCACCGGGCGGCCCGCCGCACCTACGCGCTGCACGTCCTCGACGCGGCCGCGGCGCACGCCGGCAAGGCCCTCGCCCTCTGCGACGACAGCACCGAGCAGGGCGAGCGGCTGCGGATCGGGCTGCTCGCCACCGAGATCGCGTTCTACGCCGACCCGGAGTCCTTCCTCGGCACGGGTGGCACCGACCAGCTGGCCGGCCTTGCCGATCGGCTGTACGCGGCTGGCGAGCAGGCCAGCGCCGCCCGGGCCTGGACCATCCGCGGCCAGGCCGCGTGGCTGCGCGCCGACCGGCTCGGCGCCCTGTCGTGCCTGGACCGGGCGGTGGAGCTGTTCGACGAGCTGCCGGACGCGCCGCAGAAGGCCGACGCGTACGCCGAGCTCGGCCGGCTGCACATGTCCAACTTCGAGGTCGAGCCGGCGGTCGCCGCGGCCAGCGCCGCCGCCGAGATCGCCGACCGGCTCGGCCTGATCGAGGTCGCCACCAGCGCCCGGATCACCATCGGCACCGCGCTGTTCCAGGCCGGCGACCGCTCCGGCCTGGTCGAGCTGCAGGCGGCCCTGGAGGTGTGCCGGGAGCGGCGGCTGCTGTCGGAGCACCGGGCGATGCGCAACGTCGCCTGGGCGCTGCTCGAGGACGGCGACTGGACCGCCTCGGCGGCGATGTACGAGAGCACCCGCCACACCGTCCCCGGCAGCCACACCCTCGCCACCGGTTACTCCAACGTCGCGCAGGTCGCGTACTTCACCGGCGACTGGGCCACCCTGATCGAGGTGGCCGAACGGGCCCCGGCGTCCGAGTGGGACCTGCAGGTGCGCGGTGCGCACGCCTGGATGAAGATCCTGCGCGGCGAGCCCTTCGTGAACCCCGAGGAGATCGAGGACCTCGTCGCCGCGGGGCGCCGCAGCGGCTTCTACCGCCTGCAGTGGACCGTGCTCGGCCACGGCGCCCTCTGCCGGGCCTTGCAGGGCCGGGAGCGCGACGCGGAGGCGCTCATCGTCGAGCTCGCCAAGACCTGGCGCGAGGTGCGGGCCATCGCCAGCGGCGAGTGGATCGACGCGACCGCGCACGCCGCCGTCCTCGCCGGCCGGGTCTCGATGATGGCGATCCGGGACATGCTCGCCGACGTGCCGCACCGCACCCCGTGGGTCGAGGCGGCGATGCGGACCATCACCGGGGCGATCGCCTTCGTCGACGGCGACTTCGCCCGCGCCGCCGACATGCACCTGGCCGCCGCGGAGCTCTACGGCGAGATCCCCAACGCCTCCGCCCGCATCCTGTCGCTCACCTGGGCCGTGCAGGCGCTCGGCCGGCTCGGCGCCGAGGACCGCCTGGAGCCGTGGCGCAGCGAGCTGATCGCCTTCGCCACCCAGGCCGGCGCGCCGCTGCTGCTGACCCTCGCCGAGCTGCCGCCTACGCCGCTATAGGTTCGGCCTTGCTGGGTTCGGGTTTGGGGAGGCTCTTCACCTTCTGCGCGTACATGTCGATGTACTCGCGGCCGGACAGCGTCATCAGCTCATACATGATCTCGTCGGTGACCGCCCGCTCGATGAACCGGTCGCCGGCCATCCCGGCGTAGCGGGAGAAGTCCAGCGCCGGGCCGAAGCGGATGTGCACGCGCTTCAGGTTGGGCAGGCGCTGCCCGATCGGCTGGACCTTGTCCATGTTCATCATCGCCACCGGCACGACCACGGCACCGGACTCCAGGGCGAGGCGCGCCACGCCCGTCTTGCCCCGGTAGAGCCGCCCGTCCGGGGAGCGGGTGCCCTCCGGGTAGATGCCGAAGATGCCGCCGTCCCGGAGGATCTTGAGCCCGACCTCGAGCGCAGCCCTGGCCGCCTTGCCGCCGGAGCGGTCGATCGGGATCTGCCCGGTCCCGGACATGAAGAGCTTCACGAGCCGGCCCTTGATCCCCTTTCCGGTGAAATATTCGGCTTTGGCCGGGAAGGTGACCCGCCGTTTGACGCTCAGCGGCATGAAGATCGAGTCCGCGAACGACAGGTGGTTGCTGGCGATGATCACGGGCCCCTCGGCGGGGACATGTTCCAGTCCCTCCACCTTGGGGCGGAAGATGAGCTTCAGCACAGGCCCGAGGACGATGTACTTGAGGAACCAGTAGAGCACCGCTCAACCTTCCAAGATCTGCCGACAATCGGTGATGACCGTCGCAAAGAGCCTACGAACCAGTTCGGCACACCACAACGCACTCCCGGAAGCACCACTGCGCATGTCAGGATTTCGGTCAGCGGTTTTTTCGCGGCGGACCCGGTCGTCGCGGTGTCGGCCGCGGGGAGGGGCAGGCTGTGCCAGGGGGTGGGGCGCGGCGCGGCCGGCGCGACAACGGCCTGGTGGCGCAGGAGTATGCGGTGGTCGGAGACGTCGACCCCCGGGTCGGTGAGCATTTGCTGGACGTCCTCGCGGCCGGCGGGATCGCGGCATACCTCCAGCCTGCCACTGATCTGCACCCGGTGACGCGCACCACGACACTGCCCGCCAGACCCACCGACCGGCTTTACGCTGATCGTGACCACCTCGCAACCGCTCGCGACTACCTCAGCCAGCTCACCGCCGTGCCCGAGCAGCACACCCCACCCGCCGAGGCACCCCAGCCGGCCAAGGCGACCCCCGCCCCGGAGGCCAAGACGAGCCGCAAATCGGACGACGAGACGTTCGCCAGCATCATCGCCGGCTTCCACACCACCGTCGATCCGACCAGCGCGCCCTGGCCCGCCGCCGAGGACCTCGACTCGTCCGGGTCCACCGCCGCCGACATGGACACCGAGCCGGCGCCGCGGACCCCGCTGCGGCGCGCCTCCGACGCCGTGGACCGGTCGCTGCTGGACGGTCTCGACTCGTTCGGCGCCGACCTGCCCGACGACGAGGACGAGGACGCCGGCTACACGCCGCCGCCCCCACCGCCGCTGCCGAAGATCGCGCCGTCGACCCTGCTGGCCGTCATCGGCCTGGTCGGCGGCCTGATGCTGCTGATCTGGCCCGACCTGCTGCCGATCTTCGGACCGCAGTCGACGCTGTTCCTGGGCTTCGCGCTGCTGCTCAGCGGCTTCGTCACGCTGATCCTGCGGCTGCGCCCCGGCGACGAGGAAGACGACGACCCGGACAACGGCGCCCGCGTCTAGGCCCGCTTCCGCCACACCTCCGCCCGGAAATCAGCAGGTCCCGCCGCCCACAGGCACCCACCCAGCCCCACTGCCCCCAGCTCCGCTGCCCCCAGCCCCGGGCTCGGCTGCCCCGGCCCCGCTACCCTCCGGCTGCGCTACCTCCGGCTCCGCTGCCCCGGCTCCACTCACCCCAAGCCCGCTGCCCCCGGCCCCGCTGCCCCCGGCTCCGCCGCCTCGGCGGAGACGTTGGTCAATGCCCTGAAACGCCCCTTTTCCGGATAGACAGTGTGCGATCTACCCGCGTTCCAGAGATCATCCTGTGGGTAGGTCGCACACTGTCGATGTCGCAAAGCCACGAACCCGGGCATTGACCAACGTCTGTCTGGGTCGGCGCGCCACGACGGCACGAGGGAGTCTCGCGCTGAGCCAGATGTCAGACCTGCCGCGAGGCTCGTACACCTCAACCCTGGTCGGCTGGATGCGGCGCGCAGCGTGTGGTGCGCCCGTGCGGAGCAGGGCGTGCGAGCGCAGCGAGCATTTCAGTGGGGCTTTTCGAGCCAGTCCAGAATGGCGTCGATGGGCTCCTGCCAGCGGGCGTCGAGCATCAGGTCGTGGCCCATGCCGGGGAAGAGCAGGGGTGAGCCGCCGTAGCGGCGGGCGACCCATTCCAGGGCCGAGGCCGACACGATGCGGTCGTCGGGGCTGCCGGCGACGAGGACCGGCGGGGCGCCGACCGCGGCCTCCGGCTCCTGGCGGCGGATCAGCTGCCGCTGCGCGCCGGCCGGGACCCGCTGGAGGCGAGCGGTGTAGGACTGGGCCTCCTTCGCCGGCAGGGACCGGCTGAACAGCTGCGCCTGGCGCAGCGAGACGCGGCCGCCGAACAGGCCGGGGACCGTGCCGGCGGGGTTGCGGCGCAGCAGGCCCAGGGCCGTGCTGACGCCGCCGAAGACGGGTGCGGTGAGGACGCCGGCGCGGGCCGGGTACCTCGCGAGGGCCATCGCCACAACGAGGGCGCCGGCGCCGTGGCCGACGAGGACCGCCCGTTTCGGCAGGCCGGCGGCGACCTGGGTGACGTCGTGGACGTAGTCGCGCAGGCGGGCGTCCGGGTCGGTGCCGCTGCCGCCGTGCCCGCGCAGGCTCATCGCGGACGCGGGGAAGCCGCGGCGGGCGGTGTGCTCGAGCCAGTGCTGGGCGAAGGCCCAGGCGCCGTGGCCGTACCCGGGGACGAACAGCACCGGCGGCTTGTCCTGCGGGGTGTCGGGCTGCTCGGTGAGCACCTCCCGCTGGACGGGCTTCGGCGGGTCGGACCACTCGTCGGAGCGCATCACTCGGGTGGTCAACGGACCGCCTCCAGCTCGTGCAGGGACTTCTCCAGCTCCTGCAGGTACACGAAGTGGCTCACCTCGAACCAGTGCCGGGTCGAGTCGGTGACCTTGCCGGCGGTGAAGCGCCGGTCACCGTCCTGGCGCAGTTTCGCCCACAGCGCCTGCGCCCTGGCCGGCGACGCGTCGAGGACCCGCAGCCACTGGGCGATGAACACGGTCTGCCAGTGCGCGAGGGTGAACACGCCCGAGTCGGGCTGCAGCAGCCCCGCGACGGCGAGGGTCGGGTGGGTGCGCGACAGCATCTGCAGCGCCAGCCGCGGCCGGCCCGTCGCGTCGGTCGACAGCAGCTCCGGGGCGAGGAAGTCGAAGTTCGGCAGGTACCCGGTGGCGAACACGACCAGGTCCGGCTCGATGGTGCGGCCGTCGGCCAGCACGACCTCGGTGCGCTCGAAGCGCTTGATGTCCGGCAGTGGGGTGATGCCGCCGTGGCCGAGGTAGTACGGCAGCTGGCTGTTGACCAGCGGGTGCATCTCGAGCAGGCCGTGGTCGGGTGCCTTGAGCCCGAAGCGGGTCAGGTCGCCGACCGTCATCGAGATCGTGCGCTGCAGCAGCCACTGGCGCAGCCGGAACGGCAGCCGCATCGCCAGGATCCGGTCGTTGACCTGGTCGGCGGGTTTGCCGAGGGCGTACTTCGGGGCGTACCAGTAGCCGCGGCGGGTCGAGTGCCAGCACTTCGCCGCCTGCTGGGCGGCCTCGACCGCGATGTCGCAGCCGCTGTTGCCGGCGCCGACGACGAGCACCTTGCGCCCGCGCAGCTGGGCCGCGTCCTTGTACTGGCTGGCGTGGATCACCTTGCCGCGGAACTCGGCGAGCCCCTCGTACTCGGGCATCTTCGGCGACCAGTTGTGCCCGTTGGCGGCCACGACGGCGGCGTAGCGCATGGTGCGTGGCGCCCCGCCGCGGGAGCCCCGGACCGTGACGTCCCAGCGCGGCGGGCCGCCGCCGGGG
The DNA here is from genome assembly GCF_040676755.1 of Dactylosporangium sp. NPDC049525. Lineage (NCBI taxonomy): Bacteria > Bacillati > Actinomycetota > Actinomycetes > Micromonosporales > Micromonosporaceae > Dactylosporangium > Dactylosporangium sp. NPDC049525. The sequence goes on from NZ_JBFAPO010000022.1 coordinate 53,520, forward strand.
TCGTCGGCGGGCTCGACCCTGGCCACGTCGGTGCCGAACCAGATGTGCTCACGCAGCGAGAAGTGGTCCGCGTACCGCTCGAAGTACGCCAGGAGCTGCGAGTGGTGCGGGTAGTCGGGCCAGTCGTCCGGCATCGGGAAGTCCGGGAACTGGGTGAACGGCTTCGAGGAGATCAGGTGCGTGCTGGAGTAGACGGGGCTGCGGTCGTGCCGCCAGTTCCACCCGCCGCCGACGCCGGTCTCGCGCTCGTAGCAGTCGACGCCGAAGCCCGCCTCGCGGAGGTTCTTGATCGCGGCGAGCCCGGTGCCGCCGGCGCCGATGACACAGACGGTGTCGCCGCGGTCGTAGACGGGCTCGCCGTCGCGCCAGTGGGTCGCACCGCCGGCCAGTTCGTCGAAGCTTGTCACCCGCGTCGTCTCCCCAATGCCGCTCATGCTTTCGCGGCCAGATCCTCGTCCGCTCGGCGCTGTTTTGTCCAGTCCCGCACGTCGCGGCGCCGAGCCAAGTTGACCTTGGAGAGTTTGACTGGTTATAGGCAGTCAAAGTCTCCAAGGTCAAATGGCCCCCCGCCCGGCCCCCTGCCCACTCCAGCCCGACCCGGTCGCGGCCGAAGGTCGCGTGCCTGTTCACGACCGCAGGTCGTGTCCGCGCAACTGCACGCGGACATGGCAGGGAAGGCCGTCAAGGCCTGACCGGTGGCTGACGGGAGCGGCGGCCGCGCCCACGACGGACCGGAGCCAGAAGGACCACGAACCGCAGCAGCCTCACTCCGGCAGGTCGAGCTCGACGACGACCGGGAAATGGTCGCTGGCGAGGCGGGCGGCCGGGGTGTCGACGACCTCGTAGGACAGCACGGTGATGCGGGGGTCGACGAAGACGACGTCGAGGCGTTCGCGGGGGGCGGCGCACGGGTACGTGAGGCGTTCGTCGGTGCCGGCGCAGTCGAGCAGCCCGTCGGCGAGGGTCCGCCAGGCGGCGCCGCCGGAGTTCTCGTTGAGGTCGGCGGCGAAGATGACCGGCTCCTGCAGCTCCGACAGGTGGTGTTTGAGCATGGCGGCCTGATCGGGGCGCTCGGTCGCGTCGGTGGACAGGTGCGAGCCGACCGCGGCGAACGTGGACCGGCCGACCTTGCACCGCACGAACGCGGCGCCGCGCATGTGCCGGCCGGGCGTCAGCGGATACCGGATGTCGAACCCGCCGAGCGCGCGGACCCGCAGGTTGGTCAGGATCAGGTTGCCCAGGGCCGGCAGCCCGCCGCCGCCGACGACGAGCTCGAAGTCGCGGGCCAGGTCGGCCGACTTCTGCCGCCACCGGAAACGGCGGGGCGCCTCCTGCAGGATCGCCACGTCGGGCGCGATCTCCCGCACCACCTGCGCCAGTGCGCGGCGGTCGTCCCGCAGGCTGTGCAGGTTGTAAGACAACACCCGGAGCTTGGTCATACGCGCGCCAGGTCGGCGGCTCCGACCACTCCCGCGAGGTTGCCCATGAGGGCCGGGCGGACCTCGGCGACGGGCAGGCGGCCGCGCTGGGCAAGCTGGTCCTCGTAGCTGGCCCGGGCCGGCTTCATGAGCAGGTCGCCGGCGTCGATGACACCGCCGCCGACCACGATGACCTGCGGATCGAGGATCTGCACGATGTCGGCGAGGGCGACGCCGAGCCAGCGGCCGATCTGCTCGAAGGCGCCGGTCGCGACGGTGTCGCCGAGGCGGGCGGCCTGGGTGACGGCGTGGCCCTTGATCGCGTCGACGTCGCCGCCGACGAGGCTGAGCAGCTGCTCGGCGAGCTCGGGCCGCTCCCGTGCGTCGGCCTTGGCGAACCGGACGAGGGCGTTGCCGCTGGCGTACTGCTCCAGGCAGCCGTGCCGGCCGCAGCCGCAGGGGTGGCCGCCGGGGACCATCATCATGTGGCCGAGCTCGGCGGCGATGCCGTTGGTGCCGCGGATCAGGGTGCCGTTGATGACGATGCCGCTGCCGATGCCGGTGCCGACGGTGAAGAGCACCATCGAGTTGTCGGCGTCGCGGGCGGCGCCGAACTGGAACTCGGCCCAGGTCGCGGCGTTGCCGTCGTTCTCCACCACGACGGGCAGGCCGACCGCGGCGGTGATCTTGTCGCGCAGCGGCTCGTTGCGCCAGGCCAGGTTGGGTGCGAACTGCACGATCGAGCGGGTGGCGTCGATCCAGCCGGCCGCGCCGATGCCGACCGCGTCGACCGGGTGCCCGGCGGCCAGCTCCTGGATCACCTCGATGATCCGGTCCGCCGTCTGCCCCGGGTCCTGCGCCGGTGTGTCGCGCCGGGTCTGCGCGAGGACGTCACCGGCCGAGTCGACGACCCCGCCGAGCACCTTCGTTCCACCGATGTCGACTCCGATGGTCAACCCCACCGCGGCTGTCTCCTCTCGCACAGGCGCTATGCCTCGGGATCAATCTTGGGCTTGACGGCCTTCTTGGCCATCGGTTTCGGCGACATCGGTGTCTCCGCGGTGGCTTCTTGCCAAACGTCTTCGCTTTCCGGCGGTTCCGGTGTACCGGTGTCGTCCGGCCCGTTTCTCCGGCCTTCCGGGTTTCCGAATGCTCGCAGGACGCCGGCCAGGCCGACGGCCAGGTCGCCGACGCCGGTGGCCAGGCGCTCGGCGAACTCGGGGTCGGGGTCGCGGGCCGCGGCGATCGCCTTGCAGACGGGGCACACGCAGCACTCGGCGGAGCCGGTCGCGAAGCCGGCGGTGCTGTTCGCGGCGACCGACAGGGCGGCGAGGGCGGTGGCGACGAGGCGTTCGGCCTCCTCGCGCGGGTCGCGGCTCACGCCGGCGCCCCGGCCTCGACGCGCCGCTTGAGCTCCTTGAGCGCGGTGTCCATGATCATCTTCTCCGCTTTGCGCTTGAACATGCCGAGCATGCCGATCGCCAACTCCACCGCGAGCGAATAGGTCACCGTGGAGGTCCCGTCCGCGTTGGCGGTAATGTCGTAGGAGCCGTCCTGCTGCTTCTGCATCTTCGACGGCGCGACCAGGCTCCATTCGATCCGGGTCAGGTCCTCGGCGTATTCGTATTGCAAGGTGTATTCGTCGGAGACCGGCCCCGAGTCCAGCGCGAAGCGGACCTGACTCGCGTAGCCGTCCTCGTACTCCTCGATCACCTCGACCGACTTCACGGCCGCCACCCACTCGGGGTATCGGGCGAAGTCGGCGATGACCTCGGCGATGCGCTCCGGGGGCGCGTCAATGACGATCGACTGCGTCGAAGTGTCGGCCATGCGTGGCAGGCTACCTCTGCGGTGCGCCTGGCGATCCGTCGGCAGGGTAGGTTCCCGAATAAGGGTTGGAAAGAAGGAGTCCTACGTGCGCGAGTTCACCGTGCCCCCAGCGGTCACCGTCGGCGATCACGCCACGCTGACCGACCCAGTGTGGGACAACGCGGTCACGGCGCCGGACGCGGTGCAGTTCCAGCGCCAGGTCGGCGACATGTGGCAGGACGTCACCTGCGGACAGTTCCACGACCAGGTCGTGACCCTCGCGCGTGGGCTCCTCGCGGCCGGGATCGAGCCGGGCGAGCGGGTCGCGCTGATGAGCAAGACGCGCTACGAGTGGACCCTGATCGACTACGCGATCTGGTCCATCGGCGCGGTCACCGTGCCGGTCTACGAGACGTCCAGCCCGGAGCAGGTCGCCTGGATCCTCGAGGACTCCGGCGCGGTCGCCTGCTTCGTCGAGACCGACCCGCACCGCGACACGGTCGCGGCGATCCGCGACCGGCTGCCGGCCGTCGCGCACGTGTGGCAGATCGACGGCGCGCCCGGCGCGGTGGACGTGCTCGGCGCCGACGGCGCCGCGGTCCCCCTTGAGGACGTGGAGCGCCGCCGCGCCGAGACGAAGGCCGACGACCTCGCCACGATCATCTACACCAGCGGCACGACCGGCCGCCCCAAGGGCTGCATGATCACGCACCGCAACATGCTGTCCGACATCGTCAACGCGATCCCCGAGCTGCAGTCGCTGTTCCACCAGGGCGCCCGCACGCTGCTGTTCCTGCCCCTCGCGCACTCCTTCGCCCGGCTGATCCAGATCGGCGTGGTGCAGGCCAGGGCCACGATGGGGCACACCGCCGACACGAAGAACCTCGCCGCGACGCTGCAGAGCTTCAAGCCGACGTTCGTGCTGTCGGTGCCGCGGGTGTTCGAGAAGGTGTACAACACGGCGAAGCAGCGCGCGCACGCCGACGGCAAGGGCGCGATCTTCGACCGGGCGGAGCAGGTGGCGATCGCCTGGTCGTCGGCGGAGCGGCCCGGCCCGCTGCTGCGCGCGCAGCACGCGCTGTTCGACCGGCTCGTCTATGGCAAGCTGCGGGCCGCGCTCGGCGGGCAATGCTCCCGGGCGATCTCCGGCGGCGCGCCCCTCGGCGAGCGGCTCGCGCACTTCTACCGCGGCATCGGCGTCACCATCTTCGAGGGCTACGGGCTGACCGAGACCTCCCCCGCGACCAACGCCAACCGCGACACCGGCGCCCGGATGGGCACCGTCGGCCGCCCGCTGCCCGGCGTCACGATCCGCATCGACGACGACGGCGAGATCCTCGTGCAGGGCGACATCGTCTTCAAGGGATACTGGAACAACCCCGCCGCCACCGCCGAGGCGATCGACGGCGACGGCTGGTTCCACACCGGCGACATCGGCGAGCTCGACGACGACGGGTATCTGCGCATCACCGGCCGTAAGAAGGAGCTCATCGTCACCGCCGGCGGCAAGAACGTGGCGCCGGCCGTGCTCGAGGACCGGGTCCGCGCCCACCCCCTCGTCAGCCAGTGCATGGTGGTCGGGGACCGGCAGCCGTTCATCGCCGCGCTGGTCACCATCGACCCCGACGCCCTGCCGGCCTGGGCCGCGGCGCGTGGCAAGCCCGCCGACGCCGCCGCGCTCGTCGACGACGCCGAGCTGCGCGCCGAGATTCAGACCGCGATCGACGACGCCAACACCGCCGTGTCGAAGGCCGAGGCGATCAAGGTGTTCCGGATCCTGCCGCAGGACTTCACCGAAGCGACCGGAACGCTCACTCCGTCGTTGAAGGTGAAGCGGAACGTGGTCCTGAAGGAGTATGCCGGCGACATCGCCGCCATCTACGATCGCTGACGCTGTCACCTACGGTAGGGAGAACATTCGTTGACCGAGCTGACGGTGCTGGGCGACCGCCCCCGGGGCGCCGTGATCGCGGTTCGTGTCCTGATGCTCGCGCTGGTCGCGACACTCCTGCTCATCGACGGCCCCCACCAGGACGAGCTGCTGTGGCTCGCCCTGCTGCTGCTCGCGGTGGCGGTCGCCACGGTCGCGCCGCCCGCGCACCGGGTCGCGCAGCTCGGCCGGGCCGCCGAGGTGCTCGTCGTCGCGCTCGCCGCCTCGACGACCGACGACAACTTCCTCGTCTACCTGCCGGTGCCCGTCATCGGGACGGTGCTCGCCTCCCGCCTGCGGGCCGCGTTCCTGCTGCTGGCGGGTGCCGCCGCCGTCCTGGCCGCCGGCGGGGCCGCCGAAGGGATCCTCGCCGACCGCGACTATCTGGGCACCTGCCTGCAGTGGCTCGTGATCGCCGGAGCCGGCGCCTACCAGGCCGCGATCGTGCAGCGGGCGCTGCTGGCACGGCGCACCGACGAGACGCCCCAGCCGTACGTCGAGGCGACCCGCCTGCTCACCCAGCTGCGCAGCGTCGCCCGGCAGCTGCCCGGCGCCACCCTCGACCCCGGTGGCCTCGCCGAGCACCTCCTCGACGAGGTCCGGGCCATGGTCCCGTCCTCGCGCGGCGCCGTGCTGTCCGGCAGCGGCGGCGGCCGGCTCGTCGTGCTCGCCCAGGCCGGTGTGGAGCGCCTCGACTGGGAGACCGCCCTGGACACCGAGAGCTCCGTCGCCGACGCGTGGGCCACCCAGCAGCCGGTCGTGTCCGGCCGCTCGCAGGCCCGGTCGGTCGCGCCGAGCCGCGACATCTCCTCGATGGTCGTCCCGCTCATCGCCGGGGTACGCACCGTCGGGCTGATCGTGCTGGAGAGTGACAGCGCCGGGGCGTACCCGCCGCCGGTCCTCGCCCGGGTGACCGGCCTGACCGGCGCCGCCGCGCTGCGCCTGGAGGCGGCGCTGCTGTTCGACGAGGTCCGCTCCCTCGCCACCACCGAGGAGCGGCAGCGGCTCGCCCGCGAGATCCACGACGGTGTCGCCCAGGAGCTCGTCATGGTCGGCTACGGCATCGACAACGCGGTCGCCGCGCTGCCCGACGCCACCGCCGCCGAGGAGGAGCTGCGCATCCTGCGCGCCGAGGTCACGCGCGTCATCACCGAGCTGCGGCTGTCGCTGTTCGAGCTGCGCAGCGAGGTCGACCGGTACGGCGGGCTCACCGCCGCGATCGCCGACTACGCCCGCACCGTCGGCGCCTCCGCCGGCCTGCGCGTGCACCTGTCCCTCGACGAAACCACCGCCCGACTGCCCGCCGCGGTCGAGGCCGAACTGCTGCGCATTGCCCAGGAAGCCATCACGAACGCGCGGAAACACGCCGGCGCGGAGAATCTTTGGGTAACGTGCGCGGTCGATCCACCGTTCGCACAGGTAGAAATCTCCGACGATGGAAGCGGCATAGGTGAGAACCGCCCTGACGGACGCTATGGTCTTGCGATCATGGCCGAGAGAGCGGAACGTATCCGAGGCCGGTTAGAGATCACACCGCGCGTGCCGAATGGGACAACAGTGGCGGTTGTGCTCGGAACCGCACCGCGTGCGCGGTAGCGTGAAGGCACCAGAGGGAGAGAGCACCGGGAATGTCGACTACCGCGACGCCGACGACACGCACCAAAGTTCTGCTCGTCGACGACCACGATCTCATCCGCAGAGGCCTGCGGCACGCCTTCGAGCGTGACCGCCAGTTCGAGGTGGTGGGCGAGGCCGCGACGGCCGCCGAGGCGATCCGGCAGGCCGGCGCGCTCCAGCCCGACGTGGTCATCATGGACCTGCGCCTCCCCGACGGCAGCGGCCTGGAGGCGACCAGGGCCCTGCGCAAGACCAGCAACACCATGGGCATCGTCGTGCTGACCATGTATGCGGGCGACGACCAGCTCTTCGGCGCGCTCGAGGCCGGCGCGTCCGCGTTCGTGCCGAAGACCGCCCCCGCCGACGAGGTCGTCGCGGCGGCCCGCCACGCGGCCTCGGCCCCTTCGGCGTTCACCGCGGCCGACCTGGCCGAGGCGATGAAGCGCCGGCTCGCCCCCAGCGGACCGCAGCTGTCCCCCCGCGAGGGACAGGTGCTGCGCCTGCTCGCCGACGGCATGAGCGTCGCCGGCATCGCCAAGCAATTGTTCGTCTCCGAGTCCACCGCGAAGACGCACATCTCGAAGCTGTACGAGAAGCTCGGCGCCGCAAACCGCGCCCAGGCCCTCATGACCGCACTGCGCCTCGGCCTCCTCGAAGCGCCCGACGCCCCGAAGTTCTGACCCTCCGTTTTTCTGATAGGCGCTGGCCGATCTGCCCCCAACCCCCAGAACGGCCAGCCTGTCGTTTCTCCACTCCGCAGCCTGCCCGGTGGCACTGCGCGCGGCATTGACCCCGGTCGCGCCGCCCCGGAAATATCGGGAAATGTTCCCCCGTCGGCTGGTTGGCTATTCCCTCGGTCGGGTGCTTGCGCGCGAATCGTTCTGGTGCTGTGGTTCCGGGTGCGATGGTCGCGGCGGCACTTCCGTGGTGCTGCGGATTTGCCGGTGACCGACGCACGGGTTTGTGGCTCTTGCTCCATCGGCGGTGCGCCGCGGCGGTCGAGCGGCCGGGCGGCCGACGAGTCCGGCAACGGTGGTGCTCGGGTCGTTGAGCCCGAACCACTCCACCCGCGACCAGCAGTCCGCCGAACAACCCGAAGGATCCGCGGTGCTCTGACCCCGCGGATCCTTCGGGTTGTCGGAACAACCGCCCCGCGGCCTCCGTGGACGCGACCGCTTCATGGCACCAGTGCTCAACTGGGAGTCGACGGCCGGTCAACCCCGGCGCTGCCCAACGCCGCCGGCCACGGACCCGGCTGGGGCAGGCGTTGGTCGATATCCGGCTTTGCGGCTTTTGTGAGATCGACGGTGTGCGATCTGCCCGCGATATGGTCTTCGGGAGCGCGGTAGGTCGCACACCGCCTATGCGGGCGCCGGCGCGGTCGGGAGCGTGGGCTCGGCGACCGCGCCCGCGAGCCGTCGACTCGCAACCGGCTCCCAAGCGTCAGCGATCCACCGGGGCGACCCCCATGACCACACGCCTGTAGAGCAAGGTCCCACCGCGAACGACCACCGGCCGCCCGGACAGGGCTGGCCTGCTCGCCGCAACTACATACAGCTCGCCAGCTATTGCGAGCCGCGGCCCCGCCGGAAACCAAGCGGCGTCGATAGTCAGGCGGGTCGAAGACCAAGCGAGTCGATAGCCCAGGGTGTCGAAGGCAGCGCTGGTCGGAACGTCACGCCCCGGCCGGAACATCGGGCGGAACATCACGCCCGGCCGGAACATCGGACGGAACGTCACGCCGACCGGAACGCCGGGCGGGTCGGAACCTCACGCCAGCCAGAACGTCGGGCGGGTCGGAACCTCACGCCAGCCAGAACGTCGAGCGGAGCGTGGCGCGTGCCTCAACACACCGGTCGGAGCGTAAGGCGGGTCGGGGCATCGCGCTGGGTGGGGCGGTCAGGGGGTGCGCTCCGGAGTTGTGGTGAGCAGGGCGCGGAGGCGGTCCGCCTGGGTCTCCCAGCGCCAGTCGGACTCGACCCAGGCGCGGCCGGCCGCCCCCATCCGCGCGGCGAGGGCGCGGTCGAGCAGCAGAGTCGTGATGCGGTCGGCGACGGCGGCCACGTCGCGGCCTGGGACGACAAAACCGGTCTCGCCCTCGCGGACCGCGTCAGGGGCGCCACCCGAGTCGCCGGCGACGACGGGCAGGCCGGTGGCGGAGGCTTCGAGATACACGATGCCGAGGCCCTCGACGTCGAGGCCGCGGCGGCGGGTGCGGCACGGCATGGCGAAGACGTCACCGGCGGCGTAGTGGGCGGGCAGCTCGGCCCAGGAGACGGAGCCGGTGAACACGACGTCGCGTTCGACGCCGGCCTCGCGGGCGAGGCGTTCGAGAGCGGCACGGTACGGCCCGCCGCTCACCATCAGCAGGCCGGCGTCGGGGACCGCGCGTCGGATCAGCGGCAACGCCCTGATCAGCACGTCCTGGCCCTTGCGGGGCACGAGGCGGGACACGCACACGATCACCGGGCGGTCGGTGAGGTGGTGGCGGGCGCGGACGAGGTGCCGGTCGACCTGTGGTGAATACGCGTCGATGTCGACGCCGGGGGCGAGGCGCTGCAGGGAGGTGTGCCCGTCGAGGACGCGGGCAAGCCGGCTGCGGGTGTATTCACCGAGGTAGGTGACGACGTCGGCGCCACGGCCGATGCGCCGCAGCAGCGTCCGGGCGCCGGGCAGCGCGGCCCAGCCGACCTCGTGGCCGTGGGTGAGGGCGACGACCCGCTCGACCCCGGCGCGGCGGCGCAGACCGTCGGCGAGCAGGCCGAGCGGGGCGGCGGCGCCGAACCAGACGCTGTCGCAGCCGTGGGCGCGGGCCAGCTCGGCGGCGCGCCGGGCGACGCCGGGGGTGGGTAGGAGCATGCCGGTCGGTTCCCGTACCACTTCGAAGGGCTGCTCCGCGTCGAACTTCTCCGCGTCGCGGAACGTCGATGCATAGACGACGACCGAGCCGGCGGGCTGGCGCACGGCGAGGTTGTGCACGAACTGCTGGATGCCGCCGGGGCGGGGCGGGAAGTCGTTGGTGACCAGCAGCGTGGTCATCGCTCGCCCCGCGCCCAGGCCCGCGCCTCCGCCATCCGCTCGACAGCGGTCGGATGGGACCCGAACAGGAACTGCTCGACCGGGTTGGGGTCCGGGTCGCCGAGGTTGACCAGGGCGAGCCGGCCCTGCATGGCCTCGAACCCGGCCGGGTCGTCGGTGAGCTGCAGGGCGTGCCGGTCGGCGCGGGCCTCGACGCGCCGCGACACGAACGCCTGCGCCGGGCCGGCGAGCAGACCCGCCACGGTGGCGACGGCGATCAGCAGCGCGACCGCGCGGGGCTCGCCGATCGCGTCGACGCCCGCGCGGCGCAGCAGGGCACCCCACGAGCCGAGCAGATAGAGGGCGCACACGGCGGCGGCCGCGCCGAACGCCCCGAGCAGGGTGCCGGTGAACACGTCGCCGTCCTTGGCGTGGCCGAGCTCATGCGCGACGACCGACTCGACCTCCTCCGGCGGGGCCTTTTCGAGCAGCGTGTCGTAGACGACGATGCGGCGGGTCGGGCCGAGGCCGGACACATACGCGTTGACGGCGCGGGTGCGCCGGGACGCGTCGGCGACGAGCACGTCACGGACGGGGACGCCGTCACGCTCGGCGAGGGCCATGAGCCGGGTCCGCTGCTCGCCGGCGGGCATCGGGGTGAACTTGTTGAAGACCGGCTCGACCAGGACCGGGAAGATGAACGACAGCAGCACCGTGAGCAGGGCCGCCCCGACCGCTCCCCACGCCCACCACCAACGCGGCGCGAAGTGCGTGACGGTGAAGAAGCCGACGAGCACGACCGCGCCGATCACGGCGCCGACGGCGTAGCCCTTGAGCATGTCGACGGTCCAGCCGGACCAGTCCTGGGTCGAGAGCCCATAGCGTCTGAGAATGGACTGGCGCCAGGCGGCGAGCGGCAGGGCCACGACCTCGCCGATGAGGACGACCGCGAGGCCGCCGAGCAGCGCACGGGCCAGCCAGTGGCCGCCGAACGGGCGGCCCGCCTGCTCGACGATCCACGCGCCGGCCGGGGTCAGCCCGAGCAGGACCGCGACGAGCAGGCCCAGTGCGAGGGATAGGTAGGTGCCGGGGCGCAGCGCCGCGTGGAACGCCCGGCCCCGGGCGACCGCGTCGGCGGGCAGCGTGTCGAGCGCGGCGAGCTGGTCGCTGCGCGGGGCCGGCGGCGCCGACCAGGGCACCCGCAGCACCGCGACCACCACGACCGCGACGAGCAGCACCGCAAGGGTGATCGCCGCCCATGCTCGAGGGGTCACGCCGCACCTCCCTGGTGAGAAACTCCGCAAGCTTATGCGGCGCGGTGCCGCCCGGGCCGGCGTGGTGCCGCCGCCTCGACGTGCGTCGGGTCGAGCACGGTGACCTCGAACCCGGCGCGCTCGAACACCTCGATCGCGCGGACCTCGGCCGCGCCGAGCTGGTGCAGCGCGGGTGGGGTGTCCAGCAGCAGGGTCACCACGCAACCGCCGCAGGCGGTGCCGCGCACTGAGCAGGTCTCGCAGTCGACGAGCATCGCTCCTCCTCCGTTGACCGTCCGTAGCTCCACGGTAAGCGGGGGGTACGACAAAAATGCGTTTGCGCAGGTCAGGAGCGTGACAGGCGGCGCAGCAGGGTGTCGTTGCCCAGCGGATACGCACCGTGGCGGCGGACGCCGTCGATGACCTCCTTGTCGGAGGAGATCACCACGATCGGCCGGCCGGCGGGCTCCGCCCTGACCAGGCGCCGGATCAGCTCGTCGGCGGTCTCGCCCTTCTTCGAGAACAGCACCCGGACGCCGCGCGGTGCGGGTGGCAGCCCGACGACCCGCTCGGCGCCGTCGAACACGACGGTGACCTCGGCCCGGGTCTGCGCGACCAGGCCGCCGACCCCGGCGACCAGGCGGTTGCGCTGCTGTTCGAGGGAGAGCTCCCCGTAGCCCTTCTTGGTGACGTTGTACCCGTCGACGATCATGTGTGCCTTCGGCAGGCTCAGCAGCTGGTCGAGCCGGGCCGGGTCGTCGGCGTCCAGGGCCCGGGCCGACCCGGCGCCGTTGGCGTTCTCCGGCCGGTCGGCGTCGTGGTCGGCGACGAAGTCCGCCGGCAGCCGGTCCGTGGGGTCGAGGGCCAGCTCGCGGCGCAGCCCCACGGCGGCCTGCCCGATCGTCTCCAGCAGCAGCCACAGCCGGGCGTCGTCGACGGCGCGGGCGTCCTTGGCGCTCTGCCGCTGGGCGCCGGCCGCGGTCTCCGCCTCGGCGAGCTTGGCACGCATGCGACGCAGCTCGGCGTCGTGGTCGGCGGTGGCCCGGGTGGCGCGGCCCTTCTCGCTGGCGAGCATCTCGATCGCCTTGCGCTCCTTGGCGTGGCTCTCCCGCAGCGCCTTGCCCAGCGAGCGGACCTCCTCGCGCAGGCCGGACGTCTCGTCGCGGAGCCTGGCCAGCTCGTCGCGGAGCTTGTCGGCCTCGACCCGGGCGACGGCGCGGTCGTGCTCGGCGCGGGCGAGGCGCTGCTCGACGTCGCGGATGCGCTCGGACGCGGCGGCGCCCTGCGCTTCGGCGCGGACCGTGTCGGTGGCCCGCTCGACCAGGTCACGCCAGCCGTCGGGCCGGGCGAGATAGGCCAGCGCGGCGACCTCGACGGGGTCGGCGGCCGGCGGCGCGAGCCCTTCCAGGATGGAGGCGCCCAGGTCACCGGCGTCGTTGACCACCCTGGTCGCGAGACGCTGCCGCAGCAGCGGGTCGCCCGACAGCTGCATCGCGATGACCGGGCCGCCGAGGCGGGCGCGGCGGTTCGGCGCGAACTTCGCGACCCGTCGCAGCGGCATCGGCAGCTCGTCGAGGGGCAGGCCGGTCATGGCGCCGGCGGCGAGGGAGATGACCCGCTGGCGGATGATCTCGGGCAGGACCGGCTCGATCCCGCCGTCGGAGTCCGGCAGGTCCACCTCCCCGGGCGCAGACATCACCGCGGCCTCGTCGTCGAGGTCGTCGGGAACGTCGTGCGCGGGCATCACTCCAGTGTCGCATTGTCGACCAGATTCGCCCCGGATGGTCTCCAGCACTGCCGGGTTCCCTCGAAAGGCTAAAAGCTGACATATCCTTATTTCACCCGATTGGGTACGCCACGAGGAGGCACCGAATGCAGCCGCCGGTACCTGAGAACGAAGCGGAGCGGATCTCAACGCTACGGGGGCTGGCGGTCCTCGACACTCCGCCGGAGACCGATTTCGACGACATCGTCCGGATCGCATCCGAGATCTGCGGCGCGCCGATCTCCCTGGTGACCCTGGTCGACACCGAACGACAGTGGTTCAAGGCCAAGATCGGCCTGGACGGCCCGACCGAGACGCCCCGCGAGGTCGCGTTCTGCGCCCACGCGATCATGGGCCGCGACCTGATGGTCGTGCCGGACGCCACCGAGGACGCGAGGTTCGCCGACAACCCTTTCGTCCAGGCCGAGGACGGCATCCGGTTCTACGCCGGCGCTCCCCTGCTGACCAGTGAGGGCGCGGCGCTGGGCACCCTGTGCGTGGTCGACCACGCACCGCACCGGCTCAACCTCGACCAGATGCGGGCGCTGCGCGCGCTCGCCAAGCAGGTCACCGAGCTGCTGGAACTGCGCCATCTGGTCGTCGGCTCAGCCCTCGACGGAAGGCCCGAACCAAGGTCGGTCGATCTCACGTACCTCACCGAAGCCCGGATCCGCGAGTTGCGGCCGATCGCAGACGCCCGCAACATCGCCATCACGCTCGGTGTGACGGATGCAGCGTCGGTACAGGCGGATCCAGGCAGACTCTCCAGAGCGCTGGACTATGTGGTGTTCTCGGCACTGAAAGTCGCTCCCGCAGGTGGACGGGTCGCGGTGCGCGTGCTCGGCGCGCCGGTGCCGACGGTGGAGATCAGCCACGCCGGCGGGTCGATCGCCCCCGAATGGCAGGCCGACCTGGACGGCACGCGGGAGGCCGACGAGCTGGTCCCCCGGGCCGTGGCGGACATCCTGCGCAACCACGCCGCGACCGTGGTGCGCACCAACGCCGCGCTCGGCTCGCCGGATGTCCGGTTCGAGCTGCGTTTCCCGCCGCACTGAGCGATTTTTTGTCACACCCTGGTCGTAGTGTGCGCGCGTGGCCGACTACCACCAGGAAACGCTCGATGCCCTGTTCGACGACCCACGTGCGGCGACGCTGTTCGCGTCGACGTTCGTGGTCGTCGACCTGGAGACGACCGGCGGCGCGCCGGACGGCGGCGGCATCACCGAGATCGGCGCGGTCAAGGTCCGCGGCGGCGAGGTCCTGGGCGAGTTCGGCACGCTGGTCAATCCCGAGGAGCGGCTGCCGGCGTTCATCACGGTCCTCACCGGCATCACCGAGTCGATGCTGGTGGAGGCGCCGACGATCGACACGGTGCTGCCGGCGTTCCTGGAGTTCGCCGCCGGTGCCGTGCTCGTGGCACACAACGCGCCATATGACACCGGGTTCCTCAAGGCCGCCTGCGCCAAGCACGGCTATGCGTGGCCGAAGCCGATCGTCCTGGACACCGCGGCGATCGCCCGGCGGGCCCTGGTCGCCGACGAGGTGCCCAACAACAAGCTCTCCACCCTGGCCCGGCATTTCCACGCGAGCACCCAGCCGATCCACCGCGCCCTCGACGACGCCCGCGCCACCGTCGACGTCCTGCACGGCCTGATCGCCCGGCTGGGCAGCCACAAGGTGCACACCATCGGCGAGACGATCGAGTTCGTCAAGGCGGTCAGCCCGTCCCAGCGACGCAAACGCCACCTCGCCGAGGGGCTGCCCGACGCGCCAGGGGTCTACGTGTTCCGCGGGCACAAGGACCGCCCCCTCTACATCGGGACCAGTTCGTCGATCGCGACCCGGGTCCGCAGCTACTTCACCGCCGCCGAGAAGCGCGCCCGGATCGACGAGATGATCAACGCGGCGGAGCGGGTCGAGGCGATCCTCTGTGCCCATTCCCTGGAGGCGGAGGTCAGGGAGCTGCGGCTGATCGCCGCGCACAAGCCGCCCTACAACCGCCGGTCCAAGTTCCCCGAGCGGGTCATGTGGCTCAAGCTCACGGCGGAGGCCTATCCGCGGCTGTCGGTCGTGCGCGAGGTGCAGCCCGACGGCGCGGCATATCTGGGCCCGTTCGGCTCCCGCCGCGGCGCCGAGCTCGCCGCCGCCGGCATCTATGACGCGCTGCCGATCCGGCAGTGCACCCACAAGCTGTCCCTGCGCACGAAGACCCCCGCGTGCGCGCTCGCCGAACTCGGCCGCTGCCCGGCGCCGTGCGAGCACAGCATCTCCCCCGGCGACTACGAGACGGCCGCCGCCGAGCCGTTCCGCACCGCGACGACCGGCGATCCCGGCCCCGTCGTGCGCGGGCTCATGACCCGCATCGAGGCGCTGTCTGCCGCGGAGCGTTTCGAGGACGCGGCCACGATCCGCACCCGGTTGATCGCGTTCCTGCGCACCGCGATCCGCATGCAGCGGCTCGTCTCCCTGACCAGCCTGCCCGAGCTGATCGCCGCCCGGCCATCCGCGAAGGGCGGCTGGGAGCTCGCGGTGGTGCGACACGGCCGCCTCGCCGCGGCGGGCGTGTCACCCCCCAGAGTGCATCCACAGCCGACGCTCGATGTGGTTCTCGCCACAGCTGAGACCGTCCAGCCGGGACACGGGCCGACGCCCCGCGCGACGCCCGAGGAGACCGAGCGGATCCTCGCGTGGCTCGAGCGGCCGGAGACACGCCTGGTCAAGGCCGATATGGGATGGTCATCTCCGGCCACGGGGGCCGGTCGGTGGCGCCCATTTCTCACCCGCGCGGAGGCCGCCGCGTCGGTGCGGATCGACTTGGAGGGGTAAGCACATCGGACGATCGCACATACTCAAATGACCGATCGGATGCCACAAGGGAAACTAGGCTGGAACCTACCCAAACCCAGGCCCGCCCGGCCCGTCGGTGAGGAGGTGCCGCATGGAGCCCGGTCTGCATCAGTCCGGCGCGCCCCTGGATGCTGGCCCCTCCACGGTCACCGGCGGCGGCGGCACCAACTCCGGGTCCGCGTCCGCGCACAGCGAGTTCATGTTGGACCCACTGACGCCCGGGGGCAAGCCCAACGAGCCAACGGGTTTTGTGCACACGTTGCCGACGGGGTTCACGGTCGGCGGCGCGACGCCTCCGGCACCCGTGCCCGGCAGCACGGACGCCCATCAACTCCTCGACGCGGTGGGCGAGGTGCTGCTCGGGCCGCGAGGGTTGCCGACCGCCGCGATCAACGTGCCGGAGGCCCCGACCCGGCGGCGGCGCCCCGGGCACCCGGCCGAGCGCCGCCACCCGGATCGCAACCTTCGGGACAGGGTCCAGCAGGAGCGGCAACGAGCGGACCGGCCGTATGTGGACAGGTCCTCCGCGGACCAGTCCGACCCCGGCCGCACCGACCCGGGCGCATACGAGCCCGACGGCCACGACTCCGGCGGCCACGAGTCCGGCGCCTACGGCGGAGGCCCGCAGAACCAGGGCACACAGGACGGCGGCACGCAGGACCACGGCGCGGGAGACCGCGGTGCACAGGACGGCGGCACACAGGACCGCGGCCCGGAAGACCGGAGCGTGCACGACCGCGGCACGCAGGATCATGGCCCGGGAGAACGCGGCACACAGGACCGCGGCGCACAGGACCATGGCGCGGGAGACGGCGGCACACAGGACCGCGGCCCGGGAGACCGGAGCACGCAGGAGCGGAGCGCCGACGACCAGGGTCCACGGGACCGGGCGTCGCAGGACCAGGGCACGCAGGATCGCGACGCGCAGCATCCCGGGACGCAGGATCGGGGCGCGGGAGACCGGAACACCCAGGACCGGAGCGCCTACGGCCAGGGTCCAGGGGATCGCGCGGCGCAGGGCAACGCGGCGCAGGACAGCGTAGGCGGCGCGGGTTCGCGGGACGGTGACCAGAACCAAGAGTCGGCCGATCCTGGCAGGCGGGGCGCGGATCAGCATGAGGCAGTCCGCAGCGAGCCCAGCGGCCACGAATCAGATCCGCGCGAGACGGACCGGCGCGAGACGGACCAGCGCGAGCGGGCTGATCCGGGTGGCGGCGATCTCGGTCGCGGCGGTGTGACGGCCGCCGAGGCGGTTGGCGGCGGGGAGATCCGTTCGCAGCTGGGCTGGGTGGAAGCGCAAACGGCGGAGGGCCACCCGGCAGCGCAGGCCGCCCGGGACGATCAGACGAACGACGCGACGCCCGGGCAGCGCATGCCGCAGGACGACGGGAGCCATCAAGAGCTGCCGGCTCGGCAGGCCGTGCGGGAGCACACCGCGGGCGGCGCCGCAGCGGCGGCCGAGGCCGTCGGGACCGAGACGGCGGCGACCGGGGGCGCGACGACGGCAGGCATGACGACCGCAGGCATGGCGGCCGCGGGCGTGACGACCGGGGATGTGGCGACCGGGGGCGCGACGGGCGACGACATACCGGCCGACGGTGTGGTGGTTGAGCGCGGGCCGGCTGAGCGTGGCGGTTCGGGGCAGGGCGAGGTGACACCTGGGCAGCGGCCGCCGCGGCGGGAGGCCGGGGCGCAGGAGCGCAGGGTGCCGCGCGACGAGCAGGAGACACCCGCGCACTGGGCGGCGCAGGGGCAGCGGGCGCCGCAGAGCCAGCGGGCGCCGCACGATCAGGGCGAAACGCGCAGGGACTGGCCGGCCAACGAACGGCCCGCCGGCGCTCGGCCGCCCGCGGCGCGGCCCGGACCCGGTGGCCAGCGGACCGCCGGTGACCGGCAGGCAGGCGAGCGGCCCGCGGCGGACCGGCCCGGCAGCGAACGCCCCCGCAACGAACGACCCACCACCGACCGACCCACCACCGACCGGCCCGGAACCGACCGGCCCACCACGGACCGGCCCGGAACCGACCGGCCCAGCGCGGCCCGACCCACCACGGACAGGACCGGCACCGACCGGCCAACCCCCACCCGGCCCGTCACGGACAAGCCCGGCACCGACCGGGCCACCGCGGACACGCCAGCGGTAGACCGGGCCGCCGTTGACGCGCCGGGCACGGGCAAGCGGGGAGCGGGCAAGGACGCGGAGCGCGCGGCGGTGAAGCGGGCCGTACCCGTCGATGACCGGTTCGCGGCGCCGCGGGCGAGGCTCACCGCGCCGCCGACCGAGGACTCGCCGGCGGTGCCGCCGCCGCCGACGTACTCGGCGCTGGTGGGCGGGGCGGTGCCCGGGGACCCGACGGCGACGTACTCGGCGATCATCGGGTCGCGGCTGCGGGCGATGCTGCCGTGGCAGACGACCGAGGACCCCATGGCCAACGTGCTGCGGTCGCACCGGACGATCCATCCGACTGGTGACGTGGCGTTGTTGCGGCGGGCGTACGCGACGGCCGAGCAGATGCACCGCGGGCAGATGCGCAAGAGCGGCGAGGCGTTCATCTCGCACCCGCTCGAGGTCACCGAGATTCTCGCGGACCTGGGGATGGACACGACGACCCTGGTGGCGTCGTTGTTGCACGACACGGTCGAGGACACGGACTACACGCTCGGTGCGCTGGAGCGGGACTTCGGCGGCGAGGTGGCGCTGCTCGTCGACGGCGTGACGAAGTTCGACAAGATGTTCTACGGCGCCGACGCCGAGGCCGAGACGATCCGCAAGATGATTGTCGCGGCCGGGCGGGACGTGCGGGTGCTCGTCATCAAGCTGGCCGACCGGCTGCACAACATGCGTACCCTCGACGCCCGGTCGATCAAGTCGCAGGTGCGGATCGCGACGGCGACGCGGGAGGTGCTGATCCCGCTGTGCGAGCGGCTCGGCATCCAGGCGTTGAAGCGGGAGCTCGAGGACTGGGTGCTGCGGGCCGTCAGCCCCGGCGGGTATGCGCTGATCGACGAGTACGTGCGGCAGCGCACCGGCTGGGACGGGTACCTGGAGCGGGTCATCGCGGCGGTGACGACGGACCTGAAGAAGTTCGGCATCGACGCGCAGGTGTCACCGCGGCCGCGGCACCTGTACTCGATCTGGAAGGACACCGTCGACGGCAACTACGAGGACCCGCACGACATGCCGCGGGTCGTCATCATCGTCGAGGGGCCGGAGACGGACTGCTACGCGGCGCTGGGCGCGGTGCACGGCAAGTGGCGGCCGGTGCCCGGGCGGTTCAAGGACTTCATCGCCACGCCCAAGGGCAACAACTACAAGTCGCTGCACACCACGGTGCTCGGGCCCGAGGGTCGCTCCCTTGAAGTGCTGATCCGCACCGAGGAGATGCACCAGGCCGCGGAGTACGGCATCGTCGCGAACTTCCGGTACCCGCACACGGCGGCGCGGTTCGGCCCGGCAAGCAAGGCGGAGCAGCTCAACTGGCTGCGGCGCCTGCTGGACTGGGAGGCGGCGGCGTCGGACCCGTCGCAGTTCATCGCGTCGCTGCGGTGCGACCTCGCCGAGGACCAGATCCTGGTCCTGGCCGAGGGCGGCGGGCGGCCGGTGCTGCTGCCGCAGGACGCGACGCCGGTCGACCTGGCGTACATCCTCGGCGCGGACGTCGGCAACCGATGTATCGGCGCGAGGGTCAACGGACGGCTGATCGCGGTGTCGTCCCCGCTCGCCGACGGCGACACGGTCGAGATCATCACGCGGACGGGGCAGCGCGACGAGTTCGACTTCGACGCGGACGCACCGGCGCGGGGGCCGTCGCCGGAGTGGCTGGAGTTCGTGAAGACGCCGCACGCCCGGCTGCACATCAGCCGGTGGTTCGAGGCGCACGAGGCACCCGCGATCACGGTCGCCAACAAGGTGCGCCTGGGCCGGCTCGCGATCGGGCTGGCGCTGCGTGGCAAGGGTCGCGGCCTGGCCAGTGACCTGCCGCTCGTACGCCTCGCGACCAGGCTCGGCTACCCGGACCTGGAGACGCTGCTTGTCGCGGTCGCCGACCACAGCCGCACCGCGGACGAGGTGGTCGAGGAGTTGATCGCCCTGGTCGACCACTCACCCCGGTAGGGCACTAGCCTTTCGCAGATGGCGGTAAAACAACAACTGCGCATGGTGGCGTACCGGACGTTCTACCGTCTCCCCGCCCGCTGGAAGCGCCGGATCGTGCGGACGTTCCAGCCGACGTACACGATCGGCGCGGTCATCCTGGTGCGCGACCCCGAGGCGAGCCGGATCCTGCTGCTGCGGCAGCCGCCCGGCGCCGGCTGGTCGCTGCCGGCGGGGCTGATGGACCGCGGTGAGCGCCCGGTGCAGACCGCGGCCCGCGAGCTGGCCGAGGAGACCGGGATCGAGCTGCCCGTGGAGCGGTTCCGGCCGGCGAACCCGAACGCCGTCGTGCACACCCGCGGCCAGTGGGTCGACATGGTGTTCGAGGCCGAGGTCGAGCCGTCCGACGACTTCGTCATCGACGCCGCCGAGGTCATCGAGGCCGCCTGGCACCGCCTGGACACGCTGCCGCCGCTGACGGTGTCGACGTCGCAGCTGCTCGCGCACTACGGGATCGGGCCGTACAAGGACTACCCCGAGGTGCTGACGAAATGACCGCTGTCTGCGCGGTGATCCTCGCCGCCGGGGAGGGCCGCCGGCTGCGGCCGCTGACCGAGCACCTGCCGAAGGCGCTGTGCCCGGTCGGCAACGTGGCGCTGCTGGACCGGGCCATGACCAGGGTCGCGACGCTCGGCCTCACCGGCCCCGCCGACCTGGCCGTCAACGCCTGCTACCTCGCGGAGCAGGTGGTCGCGCACGTCGGCGACCGCGCGCACCTCTCCGTCGAACCGGGCGATCCGTTCGGTACGGCGGGAGGCGTCGCCCTGTTGAAGGACTGGATCGACGGCCGGGGCGTCCTGGTGGGCAACGCCGACGCGTACCTCGCGCCGACGGATACAACAGACATGTCCGATCTGACGGAACTGCTCGATGGCTGGGACGGCACCACGGTGCGGATGCTCGGCGTACCCGGGCCGCCGAAGGAGTTCGGCAGCCACCGGTTCGCCGGGTTCTCCCTGCTGCCATGGGACTTCGTCGCGCGCCTGGAGGCGGTCCCGTCCGACCTGGTCCGCACGACCTGGCGGCCCGCCGAACGCGAAGGCCGGCTCGAGGTCGTCGAATACCGGGGCACCTACCTGGACACCGGCACCCCGCGCGACTACCTGCGGGCCAACCTGCACGCCGTACACCACCGGAACCTGATCGCGCAGGACGCCGTGGTGACCGGGCCGGTGGACCAGGCGGTCATCGGCCGGGGTGCCGTCGTCGCCGGGCAGGTCACCCGCGGGGTGGTGTGGCCCGGCGCGGAGGTGCGGGCGGGCGAGGTGCTGTGCGACGCGGTCCGGGTCGGGCGGGAGCTCACCGTCGCGGCCGATTAGCATGACGGTGTCCACATGCTGGATCCGCTGCCGGAAGGAGCACCGCAGGTGATCACCGCGATCGTCCTCATCGACTGCGCGACCGACTCGATTCCCGAGGTGGCCGAGAACATCGCCAACCTCCCCGGGGTCAGCGAGGTCTACTCCGTCGCCGGCAACGTCGACCTGATCGCGATGGTCCGCGTCCGGCAGTACGAGGAGATCGCCGAGGTCATCGCCGGCGGCATCTCGAAGGTGCCGGGCGTGGTCGACACCGACACGCACATCGCGTTTCGCGCCTACTCGCAGCACGACCTGGAAGAGGCGTTCGCGATCGGCCTGCCCGACACGGACTGATCCGGGCCCGCGAATTTCCGGCATATTTCCCGGGGGGCGGCCGTAAGCCGTCCGCCCGCACCGGGGACCGGCCGCAAGAAGCCCCCGTTTTGCCTGCTAAAGGGGCGGTACGAGCGTCGGGAGTGCGGCAAATCGCAGCGAACCCGCGCTCCTGACCCGGTAATCTCGACGCCCATGAGGATCGGCATCGTCGGAGCCACGGGTCAGGTGGGCAGCGTCATGCGCGCCATTCTGGCCGAGCGTCAGTTCCCGGTTACCCAGTTGCGCCTGTTCGCGTCCGCCCGCTCCGCGGGCCGGCCCATCGACTGGCAGGACCAGCAGATCACGGTGGAGGACGCGGCGACCGCCGACTACTCCGGCCTGGACATCGTGCTGTTCTCCGCCGGCAAGGGCACGTCCAAGGAGCTGGCGCCGAAGGTGGCCGCCGCCGGTGCCGTCGTCATCGACAACTCCTCCGCCTGGCGGATGGACCCCGAGGTGCCGCTCGTCGTCGCCGAGGTCAACCCGCACGCGATCGCGGACCGGCCCAAGGGCATCATCGCCAACCCCAACTGCACCACGATGGCCGCGATGCCGGTGCTGCGCCCGCTGCACGACGAGGCCGGCCTGGTCGCGCTGGTCGCCGCCACCTACCAGGCGGTGTCCGGGGCCGGGCTCAACGGCGTCGCCGAGCTCGACGAGCAGGTCCGCAAGGTCGCCGACGGCGCGGCCGCCCTCGCGTTCGACGGCTCGGCCGTGGAGTTCCCCGCGCCGAAGCAGTTCAGCCAGCCGATCGCGTTCAACGTGCTGCCCCTCGCCGGTTCGATCGTCGACGACGGGTCGTTCGAGACCGACGAGGAGCAGAAGCTCCGCAACGAGAGCCGCAAGATCCTCGAGATCCCGGGCCTGAAGGTGTCCGGCACGTGCGTGCGGGTGCCCGTGTTCACCGGCCACTCGCTGCAACTCAACGCCCGGTTCGAGCGGGCCATCTCGGTCGAGCGGGCCCTGGAGCTGCTGGCCGCCGCGCCGGGGGTGGTCGTCACCGACGTGCCGACGCCGCTGCAGGCCGCCGGCGCCGACCCGAGCTTCGTCGGACGGGTCCGGGTCGACGAGACCGTGGAGCACGGCCTGGCGCTGTTCGTGTCCAACGACAACCTGCGCAAGGGCGCCGCGCTCAACGCCGTCCAGATCGCCGAGCTCCTGGTCAAGTAGCCGCCTCGCGGACGGGGGTGCATCGCACCCCCGTCCGGAGGGCTCAGAGGTGCCGGCCGAACCAGTCCAGGATCGCGTCGAACCTGGCGACCCGGTGCGACGGCCGTCCCGAACGGGACAGCTCGTGCCCCTCCCCCGGGAACAGCAGCAGCTCCGCCGGGGTCCCCCGCCGCCGCAACGCCACGAACAGCCGCTGCGCCTGCTCGACCGGGCAGCGCCAGTCCTGCTCCGAGTGGATGATCAGCATCGGGATCTCGATCTTGCCGGCGTAGGTGAGCGGGCTCTGCTGCTCGAACGAGCCGCCGTCCGCGCCGTACAACGAGTCGGCGAACACCCAGCCGATGTCGGAGCTGCCCTGGAAGCTGTCGATCGCGTTGACCGCGCGCTCCGAGATCGCCGCCTTGAAGCGGTCGCCGCGCATCGCGGCGAGCCAGGTGGTCATGAACCCGCCGTGCGAGCCGCCGAGCACCCCCACCCGGTCGGCGTCCAGGTCCCCGCCGGGCCCGCTGTCGGCGAGGGCCGTGTCCAGCAGGGCGATCAGGTCGACGGCGGAGACCTCGCCGACGTTGCCACGAATCGCCCGGCCGTGCGCCTCGCCGTAGCCGGACGAGCCGCGCGGGTTGCCGTAGACGACCGCGTAGCCCGCGCCGGCATACACCTGCGCCTCGTCGAAGAGCCGCCACCCGTACTGCGCGAACGGCCCGCCGTGGATCATGAGCAGCACCGGGTGCGGGCCGTCGCCGGCGGGCTTGACCACCCAGCCGTGCACCGGGTAGCCGTCCGGCGCGGTCCCGAGCACCTCGACCTGCTCGAGGGGCGTGACATCGGCGAGGAAGCCCGCCGAGAAGTCGGTGAGCTTGACGTCGCCGGCGTAGACCTCGCCCCAGTCGGCCGTTCCCGCGATGGTCGCCACGAGCGTGTCGCCGGCCGCTGCGAACCCGGCCACCTGCCGCTTGCCGTCCAGCAGCACCTCGGGGGTACCGCCGTCGTAGGGCACCCGCAGCAGCTGGACGGCGCCGCGGTCCTCGTTGCTGAACAGCACCCCGCGGTCCGTCGCCGCGATGTCACCGCCGGGCGCGGCGAGGGTGTACGCCTCCGGGTCGAGCAGCTGCGTGGCCGGCCCGCCGGCGAGCGGCACCGACCAGAGTGACTCGTTGCGGATCACCGGGTCGAGCCGGCCCTCACCGGCCAGGCCGGCGGTGAAGAGCACCGAACCGCCGTCCGGCGCCCACCGGCACAGCCCGACGCCGAAGGTGGTGTCCGTCAGCACCCGGATCTCGCCGCCACCGGCCGGCATGACGCACACGTCGGAGGCGATGTCGTCGCCCCACGTGTCGTGCTGTTCGGACACGAACGCCAGGGACTGCCCGTCGGGGCTCCAATCCGGGTCGCCGTGACTGCGCTCGCCGTGGGTCACCTGGGTCGGCGTGCCGTCGAGGTCGGTCACGAACAGGTGCGCCGGGCGGTCCAGCACGAACCCGACCCCGTCGACCCGGTAGAAGTACCGGGTGATCCGGCGTGGTGCCTCGCCGTCCGCGCCGATCGTCTCGCCGTCCCCGGTCTTGCCCGTGCCGTAGCGGCCCTCCTGCGGTACCCGCGCGGAGAACGCCAGCCGGGTGCTGTCCGGTGCCCAGGCGGGCGTGCCAGCGCCGAGCGGCAGGTCCGTCAGGCGGCGCGGCTCGCCGCCCGCCAGGGGCAGGACGCACAGCTGCGGCGCGCCGTCGTGCTCGGCCTTCGCGCCGCCTGCCCGGCTCCCCGCCGCCTTCGTCGCGCGCAGGAACGCCAGCCACCGCCCGTCCGGCGAGATCCGTGGGGCACTGTCATGCCATCCATGGGTGAGCTGGACCGGCGCGGTGCTCCCATCGGTCTTCAAGAGCCAGAGCTGGGAGGTGTACGAGTCGGCCGCGAACTCGAGCCGGCTCACCGCCACGACGGCGATCGTGCCGTCTGGGCTGACCGTAGGCGCGCCGGGTAGGCGCATTTGGGACAGATCGATTGGCTTCACGCCCCGCACAGTAGTCTGAGTCACACTTCTTACTCACCAGTAACCTCCTACCTCTACCCTACGAATCCATGGAGTTCGTGGATCGCGGCACCGATCGCCTCGCGCTGCACACGTATCCGGCGGATGACGCCGCCACCCTCGCCGTGTTCTGGCCCGCGATGGGTGTCCCGGCCCGCTACTACCGGCATTTCGCCGCCGCGCTCAACGCCACCGGCATCGAGGTCGTCGTCGCCGACCTGCGCGGCACCGGCGACAGCACGCCGCGGCCCTCCCGGGCCTCCCGGTACGGCCTCGCCGAGCTCACCGCCGACGTCGAGGCCGCCCTCGACACGCTCAAACCCCGCCGGGCCGGCCGCCGCACCCTGCTCGTCGGGCACTCCCTCGGCGGTCAGGTCTGCGCGCTGCACCTCGCCGCCCGGCACGCCGTCGGCCTGGACCCCGGCGTCGACGGTCTCGCGCTGCTCGCGGTCGGCGTGCCGTACTGGCGGTGCTACCCCGGCCGCATGGCCCCCGGCACCCTGGCGTTCACCTCGACGCTCGCCGTCACCTCCGCCGTGCTCGGCGTCTGGCCGGGCTGGGGCTTCGGCGGCCGGCAGTCCCGCGCCGTGATCGGCGGCTGGGCGCACACCGCCCGGACCGGCCGGTACCCCGTCCTCGCCGGCGTCGACATGGAGGCCGCGCTCGCCGGGGTGCGGCTGCCGGTCCTCGCCGTCGACATGGAGACCGACCAGTACACGCCCGCCCCGACGGTCGACCACCTGACGGCGAAGCTGTCCGCCGCTTCGGTGGTCCGCCAGCACTACACCGCCGCGGAGGCGGGCTCGCCGATCGACCACTTCACCTGGGCCCGCCACGGCACGCCCCTGGCCGGCCGCGTCGCCGCCTGGGCCGCCACCATCTGACGGTTTCAGGGCTCGGGTCCTGCTCAGTGCGGCAGGGCGGCGGCGGCCTCGGCCAGCCTGGCGGCCGTGTTCTCGGTGAGCGGGGCGCCGTGGCCGAAGCAGGCGATCGCCGGCCGGAGGTCGGCCTGCCGCCGCAGCGCGCCGGCCGCCCGCACCGGGTCGGCGTTGAACACGCCGAGCATGACCGTACCGTCCAGGGCGCGGGCGATCGTGTCGCCGGTGAACAGGACCCGCTGCTCCGGCAGGTGGAACGCGACGCTGCCCGGCGTGTGCCCCGGCACCGCGACGGCGACGGCCTGCACGCCACCGCCGAGGTCGATCAGGTCGCCGTCGCGCAGTTCCCGGTCGACGCGCACCGGGGGCGGCGGGCCGGCGGGCATGGTGGCGTGGACCTGGTCGTAGAGTTGCCGCTCCCAGCCCGCCAGGACGGGCGGCGGGTTGTCGGCCTCACCCCGGATGACCTGGGCGTCGTCCCGGTGCGCGGACACGGTGACGGCACCCCAGCCGGTGAGGTCCGCGGCCGCGCCGACGTGGTCGACGTGCGCGTGGGTCAGCAGGATGCGACGCAGGTCGCGGCGCTGGTAGCCGAGCGCCTCGACGGCCTCCGCGATGCGGGGCGCGGACCCTGGCAGCCCGGTGTCGACGAGGGTCAGCCCGTCGGGGCCGCACCACAGGTAGGCGTGCCCGACGGGGAACCCGAGCAGGTACAGGCGGCGGGGCAGCAACTCGACCACGTCCATCCCCGGACCCTATGCACCTCGGGTGGCCGCCTTCCAGGTCACTTCGCCCTCAGCAGATCCGCCACCAGCCGAACACCGGTCCGGCCCGCGGGTTGGTCACGGCCGGAGGCCGTGGCTGCGCAACTGCACGCGGAGGTGGCAGGGAGGCCGTTCACGGCCGACCGGTGGCTGACGGGAGCGACGGCCGCGCCCACGACGGACCGGAGCCCCATGCGACGGCGGAGCCGGAAAACGGCGGAGCCGGAAAACGGCGACGCCCCCGGCCCCGTGTGGGGCCGGGGGCGTCGCGCGAAGTGGTTCAGTGGCCGCTGGTGATCTCTTCGCGGTCACGGTCCTCTTCGAGCTGGCGCGGCTTCGGGGCCGGGCCGGCCTTCTCGATCGGGTAGAAGAAGCCCTTCACCGTCGGGGCCAGGGCACCCAGGCGGTTCATCTTCTTCGGCACGACCCAGCCGGCGTAATCGAGGCCGTGGTGGCCGTCTTCGGCGCCGTGGCCGTTGCCGGAGGGCAGCGGCTGGTGGATCTCGACGAACTTGCCGTCGGGGAGGCGGCGGATGATGCCGGTCTCCACGCCGTGGACGAGGACCTCACGGTCGTGCTGCTGCAGGCCGAGCGCGATGCGATACGCCACGTAGTAGGCCAGCGGCGGCAGGACGAGGATGCCGATGCGGCCGGCCCAGGTCATCGCGTTGAGGCTGATGTGGAACTTGTCCGCGAAGACGTCGTTGCCGCCGGAGATCAGCAGGACCACGTAGAACGCGATGGCCATGGCCCCGAGCGCGGTGCGCAGCGGGTTGTCACGGGGGCGTTCCAGGAGGTTGTGGACCGCTTTGTCCTTCGTGAACCGCGCCTCGATGAACGGGTAGAAGATCGGCAACATCGTCAGGATGCCTGGTAGCACCACCGTGGGCCAGAAGATCGGCGGGATGGTGTAGCCGTCACCGTAGAAGAAGTCGAACCGGATCTCCCACGCCGGGAAGAGGCGGGTCGAGCCGTCGAGGAACATGACATACCAGTCGGGCTGGCTCGCCGCCGAGACGACCGCCGCCTTGTAGGGGCCGAACTGCCAGATCGGGTTGATCTGGAAGAGGCCCGCGAGCGCGGCGATCATCGCGAACACGATCATGAAGAAGCCGCCGGCCTTGGCCGCGAAGCCGGGGAACATGCGCACGCCGACCACGTTGGTGTTGGTCCGGCCGGGGCCGGGCCACTGGGTGTGCTTCTGCTTCACCAGCAGGCCCATGTGCACGCTGATGAGGCCGAGCAGTGCACCCGGGACGAGCAGCACGTGGACGATGTACAGGCGGTCGAGGATGACCTCGCCGGGGAACTCGCCGCCGAACAGCGACGTGGTCACCCAGGTGCCGACGATCGGGATGGACAGCATGATCGCGCTCGCGATGCGCAGGCCCGTGCCGGACAGCGCGTCGTCGGGCAGCGAGTAGCCGCCGAAGCCCTCGAGGAAGCCCATCCAGAACAGCAGGACGCCGACGATCCAGTTGGCCTCGCGGGGCTTGCGGAACGCACCGGTGAAGAAGATCCGGAACATGTGGACCACGATCGCGGCCATGAACAGCAGCGCGGCCCAGTGGTGCATCTGCCGCATGAACAGGCCGCCGCGCACGTCGAACGAGATGTGCAGCGCGGTGTTGTACGCCTGGGACATCTCCACGCCGCGCAGGGGCGCGTAGCTGCCGTCGTAGACGACCTCGCGCATCGACGGGTCGAAGAACAGCGCCAGGAAGATGCCGCTGAGCAGCAGCACGATGAACGAGTAGAGCGCGATCTCACCCAGCAGGAAGGACCAGTGGTCGGGGAAGACCTTGTTCATCAACCGCCGCAGCGGGGTGGCCGCCTGGAACCGCTCGTCCAGAGCCTTCGCGGAGTTGGCCGGGAGGGCCCGGACGTCGATCTTGCGCCGTTTCATGGCCGCTCCCAGAAGGCCGGTCCAACCGGAATCTTGTAGTCCTGTGTTGCGATGAAGTATCCCTCATCGTCCACCGTGATCGGCAGCTGCGGCAAGGCGCGACTGGCTGGACCGAAGATCGGCCGCGCGTTGTCCGTGATCTGGAACTGCGACTGGTGGCAGGGGCACAGCAGGCGGTTGGTCTGCTGCTCATAGAGACTTGCCGGGCAGCCGGCGTGCGTGCAGATCTTCGAGTAGGCCACGAAGTTCTGCCACTGCGAACCCTTGTTGATCTCCTTGGCGTGGCCCAGCGTCGCCTCGGCGTCCTCCTCGCGGAGGTGGATCAGCAGCGTCGGCGAGTCGGCCCACTTGTTGGTGGCGCCGTGCGGGATGCCGGGGAAGACGGTGATCTGGCCGCCGACGCTGACGTCGGCGGGGCGGATCGGGGTGCCGTCCTCGTGGGTCAGCCGGACCGGCTTGCCGTCGTTGTTCTTGGGGTCCCAGCCGGTGGTGAAGAAGACGTTCTCCCCGTCCTGCGTCGGCGCCTTGATCAGCGAGCCGACGAGCAGGGCACCGGCGACCGCGCCGAGCGGCGCGGCACCGGCGAGGAACGCCAGGCCGACGAAGCGCCGGCGCTTGAGGCCGAGCTCGTCACCCATGTTGAGGATCGTGGCCGCGGTCAGCACCTGCTCGGTGCTCTCCGACGGGCCGTCGTGCCGCTCCTGGATCGAGACCTCCTCGGGCAGGAGCTTCTTGCTCCACACCACGATGCCCAGGCCCAGGGTCAGCAGGGCCAGGCCGAGGGTCAGGCCGAGGACCGGCGTGTAGAACGGGTAGAGCGAGCGGTACGTCGAGTCACCCTCGCCGTACTTCCACGGCCAGGCGATGTAGGCGACCACGAACGCGGTCGACGTCAGGCCGGTGAGCAGGAACAGCAGCGCCAGGACGCGCTCGATGCGGCGCTCCGCGCGGGTGCCCGGGACGGGGAACCGCGGCGCGTAGTGCACGATCTGCACGCCGTCCCGGCGGGCGCCCTCCTTGACCAGGTCGAACCTGGTCAAGGACGCGTCGCTGGCGTCGAACTCGTCGTCGGACGGGTGGTGGGTGGTCATGACTTCCCTGCAATCCACAGCGTGGCGAACACGAGCGCCGCGATACCGACGAGGAAGATGACGAGGCCTTCGGGGACCGGACCGTACCTGCCGAGGCTCCAGCCGCCCGGGTCGCTCGCCTGGTTCTTGTTGAGGTTCTGGATGTAGGCGATGATCGCGGCCTTGTCATCCGGGCTCAACTGGTTGTTGCCGAACACCGGCATGTTCTGGGGGCCGGTCAGCATCGCCGCGTAGATGTCGCGGTTGGTCGAGTGCTGCAGCGACGGGGCGAACTTGCCCGAGGACAGCGCGCCGCCACCGGTGGAGAACGCGTGGCACGAGGAGCAGTTGACCCGGTACAGCTCGCCGCCGTGGGCGAGGATCTTGTCGTTGCCCTGGGCCTGCTTGACCTGCTCGTCGAGGCTCTCCGCGGTCGGCAGCTGCGGGCCGCCACCCAGCTCCTGGATGTAGGCGCCGAGCTCGGCGGCCTGCTCCGGGTTGAACTGCGGCTGCTTGCGCTCGGCCTGCGCCTCCTGGCGGGCCAGGGGCATGCGGCCGGTGTTGACCTGGAACTCGACGGCGGCGGAGCCGACACCGATGAGGCTCGGTCCCCGGTTCTCCACGCCCTGGGCGTTGCGGCCGTGGCAGGTGATGCAGCTGACCTCGTAGATCGCCTTGCCGTTGGCCGCCGCGTCGGACAGCTTCACGGTCTCCTCGGCGCGGCCGACGCCGGGTGCGTATGCGGAGTAGAGGCCGCCGACAATTGTGAGCGCCGCGACCAGGCGCACAGCCGCCGACAACCGCCGGCGAAGCTTGCCTCTCGCCGCGCGCGCGCCACCTGGCACCAGCCGGGCAAGCGGCCGCTTGCTCTGCTCAGAAGTCATGGCCTCACCTTTGTGATCATCACCTAAGTCGTGGAGAAGAGTGTGGTCCCGGGAGCGTGTGACGCGGCCCGAACTCCTACTGCAGGAAGTAGATCATTGCGAACAGTGCGATCCACACCACGTCGACGAAGTGCCAGTAGTAGGACACGACGATCGCCGCGGTCGCCTGGGCGGGGGTGAACCGGCCCATGGTGGTGCGGATCAGATAGATGATGAAGGCGATGAGCCCGCCCGTGACGTGCAGGCCGTGGAAGCCGGTCGTCAGGTAGAACATCGAGCCGTAACCGTCGCCGTTGATCTTCACACCCTCGCCGACGAGGTTGACATACTCGTTGGCCTGGCCCAGCACGAAGATCAGGCCCATCACGAACGTCAGCGCGAACCACCGGCGCAGGCCGTGCACGTCACCGCGCTCGGCGCGGAACACGCCGATCTGGCAGGTGATGGACGACAGCACCAGGATCGTGGTGAAGGTCAACGCATACCAGACGTTGAGGACCTCGGTGTGCTCGTGCCACAGCTCCGGAGCCGCCGCACGGATCGAGAAATACATCGCGAACAGTGCCGCGAAGAACATCAGTTCGCTGGAGAGCCACACGATCGTCCCGACACTGACCATGTTGGGCCTGGTCAGTGAGTGGATCTGGCTCTTGGCAATCGCTGGGGCCGCAGTCACGCGGTCATTATCGCCCCCGATCATCATCGGCTTTTCACGGGGTCCACCAGACACGGACGTTTCGCGCGTCGGCATAGGCTGGGCACGTGTTACGAGCTGCCGAACCAGGGCCTCCGTCCGCGGCGGGCATCCTCGGTTCGTTCCACGTGTCATGGCTGACCCTGCTGCTGGTGGTCGCCGCCGGGCTGTACCTCGCGGGCGTGCTGAGCCTGCGCCGGCGCGGCGACCGATGGCCCGTGGCCCGGGTCGTGCTCTTCCTCGGGCCGGGCCTCGGCTCGATCGCCGCGGTCACGATGAGCGGCGTCGAGGAGTACGACACGACGCTGCTGAGCATCCACATGATCCAGCACATGATGCTGTCGATGATCGCGCCGATCTTCCTCGCCCTCGGCGCGCCGGTGACCCTCGCCCTGCGCACGCTGCCGCCGCGGGGGCGCAAGGCGTTGCTGGCCGTGGTCCATTCACGGGTCGCGCGCATCCTGGCGTTCCCGCTGGTCGCGTTCGGCCTCTTCGTCGTCACGCCGTTCGCGCTGTACTTCACCGGCCTGTACGAGCTGACGATGCGGCACGAGTGGGTGCACGAGCTGACCCACGCGCACTTCATCGCCGTCGGCTGCCTGTTCTTCTGGCCGCTGATCGGGCTGGACCCGCTGCCGGGGCGCTGGCCGTATCCGGCCCGGGCGCTGCTGATGTTCCTGTCCACGCCGTTCCACACGGTGCTGGGGCTGACCATCATGCAGAGCAAGGAGCTGCTGGGCGGCGACTGGTATCCGTCGCTGGGGCTGTCCTGGGCCGACCCGGCGCACGACCAGGTCGTGGCCGGCGGCATCCTGTGGGCGGGCGGGGAGATCGTCTCGGTGACGATGCTCGCGGTGCTCGTCGTGCAGTGGATGCGCCAGTCCGACCGGGAGGCCACCCGGGTCGACCGGCGGCTGGACCGCGAGGAGCGGCAGCGGCGCGAGGAGCAGGAGTGGTCCGCCCGCACCGGCATCGCCATCACGGATGACGGTACGATCCCCGAGGCACCCGCCACACGAGGAGCAGCGCGCACATGACACAGCACACGGTCCTGCTGTACAGCGACGATCCCGAGGTCCGCGACCGCATGCGGATGGCCATCGGCAGCCGTCCCGCGGCCGACCTGTCGGTGAAGTTCGTCGACGCCTCCACCTACGCCGAGGTCGTCGGCCTGGTCGACGACACCGACGTC
Source organism: Dactylosporangium sp. NPDC049525 (assembly GCF_040676755.1). NCBI lineage: Bacteria > Bacillati > Actinomycetota > Actinomycetes > Micromonosporales > Micromonosporaceae > Dactylosporangium > Dactylosporangium sp. NPDC049525. Next base: position 85,587 of record NZ_JBFAPO010000022.1, read on the forward strand.
GACCTGCTGGTCCTCGACGGCGAGGCGACGCCCGGCGGCGGTCTCGGCATCGCCCGCCAGCTCAAGGACGAGATCACCGACCCGCCGCCGGTGGTCCTCGCCATCGCCCGGGCCGCCGACCGCTGGCTGGCGTCCTACGCGCGGGTCGAAGGCACGATCATGTATCCCCTGGACCCGGTCATCACCGGCAAGACGGTGTCGGACCTCCTGCGCTCGCTCCCCGTCCAGGGCTGACCATGGGTGAGCGGACCTGGCCCCAGCTGCTCAACGCCCTGCTCCGTGGCGAGGACCTGTCCACCGACGACGCCGGCTGGGCGATGGGCGAGGTGATGGCCGGCTCGGCCACCCCCAGCCAGATCGCCGGGTTCGTGGTCGCGCTGCGCGCCAAGGGCGAGACCTCCGCCGAGGTCGCCGGCGTCGCGGAGATGATGCTGTCCGTCGCGCCGAAGGTGCCGCTCACCGACGCCCAGCGCGACGCCGCCGTCGACATCGTCGGCACCGGTGGCGACCGCGCCAACACCGTCAACATCTCCACCATGGCCGCCATCGTGACGGCCGCCGCGGGCGTGCCGGTGGTCAAGCACGGCAACCGCGCCGCGTCCTCCTCCACCGGCGCCGCCGACCTGCTCGAGGCCCTCGGCGTCACCATCGACCTGGGCCCCGACGAGGTCGCCCGCTGCGTCGAGGAGGTCGGCATCGGCTTCTGCTTCGCCGCCCGCTTCCACCCGGGCATGCGTCACGCCTCCGCCACCCGCCGTGAGATGGGCGTGCCGACGGTCTTCAACTTCCTCGGCCCGCTCACCAACCCGGCCCAGCCCACCGCCGCCACCGTCGGCTGCTTCGACACGCGGATGGCAGCGGTGATGGCATCGGTGCTGGCCGGCCGCGGCTTCTCGGTGCTGGTGGTGCGCGGCGAGGACGGCCTGGACGAGTTCACCACCGGCGCCCCGACCAAGGTGTGGGTGGTCACCGGCGGCACCGTCACGGAGACGGTCCTCGACTCGGTCGACCTGGGCCTGCCCCGCTCCGCCCCCGGCGACCTGCGCGGCGGTGACCCGGCCCACAACGTCGAGGTGGCCCGGCGCATGTTCGCCGGCGAGACCGGCCCGGTCCGCGACGCGGTGCTGCTCAACGCCGCCGCCGCGATCGCCGCCCGCGCCGGCCTGTCCAGCACGGACCTTCCGGCCCAACTCCGCGCCGGCATCGCCCGCGCCGCCGCCGCCGTCGACTCGGGTGCCGCCACCGACCTCGTCGCCCGCTGGTCCGCCTTCAAGCCCTGACCCCGGCCCACCCGCCCCTTCGGAGCGCGGGTAGCCGGCGGCCGGCACAGCGCCCGGACGGCGCGGCCGTGACCGCGAAGCGGTCACAACCGTTGACACACCGTGGCCAACACTCCGAACTCCCAGAAGAAGGCGTTGCTGTCGGCGGTCGTTGCCGGCGCACTCACCCTCGGCTTCGCCGGCATGATGGCGAAGTCGTGCGGCGCGCCGGTCAAGGAGCAGGCGGAGGCCGCGAACCCGGCCCTCGAACTCGTCGACAGCCTCGCCTCGCGGCTGGTGCTCGGCCTGCAGACGGACGCGACGATCCAGTACACGACCGCCGGCGGGGCGACCGTGATCGTGTCGCAGTCGATGCCGCGGCGCGCGTACCGGGGCGCCGGGGTCACGTACATCTCGACGCCGGACGGCACGTACCTGTGCCGGGCCGTGACCCCCTCCCCCGCGCCGAAGGCGAAGAAGAGCCCCCAGCCGGTCGTGCAGTGCGACGAGGGGCCCGGGGTGGACACGATGTCGCCCTCGCAGGCCAAGGCGATCAGCGACGCGTTCGGGGGTGAGTTCATGGCACCCGAGGCGGCGATGGGCCGGCTCGCGACCATCGCGCAGGGCGAGGACGTGCGGACCGGCACCTCGAAGCGCGGCGACGCGCAGTGCGTGTCGGTGACCGCGCGCGGGGTGCGCACCGAGACGGCCTGCGTCAACCCCGGGGGGCTGCTGGCGTACTTCGACGGCACCACCGACGCCGGGAAGTACACCCAGCTCACCCTGCAGTACACGACGCCGAGCGTCAGCGACGAGGCGTTCCTGCCGCCGGCCGCCAAGCCGGCGGCGACGCCGACGCCGACCAAGCCGGCGGCGTCGCCGGCCCCGGCCAGGGCGCCGGCGAAGACCCCGAGCCCGAGGCCCGCGCCGAGTGGTACCGAAAAGTGATGCGACACGCCGCCCGCCGTCCCGGGCCGGTGCGGCGGGCGGTGGCACCGTGACCGGCATGGAGCTGCACTGCGACACCTGCGCCCGGCAGCGGATCTTCGAGCGGCCGGCCTGCACCGACCATCCCCGCGAGACCTGCCCCGACCGGGCCTGCACGGCGTGCGGCGCGGCGATCGTGGTGGCGCCGGTCATCCTGCTGATGGACCGCCGCTCCCGGGTGTTCGTGCGGCGGCGCGCCGACCGGCGACACGCGGCCTGAACGGCCGTTCACCTCTCCGTAGGTACCGCTTGGCGCAACCGCCACCCGCCGGTACACATCGAGACTGAACAATCTTACGCATGAAGCTCCGGCGCACCGCCGTCCTCGCGCTCGCCCTCGCGTTGGCGAGCATCGTCAGCACCGCATCCCCCGCAGCCGCGGCCGGCATCAACGAGAAGCTGGCCGTCATGTCGACCTGGTCACAGCCGACCGCCGCCAGTTACGACGCCTGGAACGCCGCCCGCCAGCACCAGTCCGACTGGGCGTCCTACGGCTTCGACTGGTCCACCGACTACTGCTCCACCAGCCCGGACCAGCCGCTCGGCTTCGACTTCCGGCTGTCGTGCCAGCGGCACGACTTCGGCTACCGCAACTACAAGGCGGTCGGGCAGTTCCCGGCCAACAAGTCCCGCATCGACGACTCGTTCTACCGCGACCTGAAGGCGAAGTGCGCCACCTACAACGCCTTCGTCCGGCCGGCCTGCACCAGCCTCGCCTGGACCTACTACCAGGCCGTGGTCGCGTTCGGCAACGTCGTCGTCGCCGACGCCGACCTGCAGCGCGCCGCGGACCTCAAGGAACGCGGCGAGCTCGCCGCCGCGAAGACGAAGGCATGAAAAAGGGGGCCTCCTCGGAGGCCCCCTTTTGTCAACGACTTCAGTGCTCGGCGCCGCGACGGGTGCCGGTGTAGTACTCGAACATGAGGCCGCAGGTCCCGACGAGGACCGCGATCAGGCCGACCGCGACGAGCCACCACTGGTCGAACGCCAGACCCAGGCACGCGATCGCCGCCGAGAGGGCAATGCCCATCGGCCAGTAGCTGCCCGGGCTGAAGAAGCCCAGGTCGCCGGCGCCCTCGTAGATCTCCGCGTCGGGCCGGTCCTCGGGACGCGGCTCGATGCGACGCGAGATCAGCCACAGCGCGCTGCCGATCATGGTCAGCAGCAGACCCGACAGGATCAGCGCGACCACGCCGATCCACTCGACGCCACGGTGCCCGGTCTGCTCGTGCGGGGCGACGTTGGTCCACCAGCCGTACAACCCGGCCATGGCGAACACGAACAACGCGAGCACGAAGAACAAGCGTCCTTCTGACTTCATCGCCGTGCGCCCCTTCTCAGCTCGAGGACCGCTTGGTGCGGTCGGTGTCGAACGGCTGCGTCTTCGTCGCGTAGCCCCCGTTGGGGAAGCCCAGCTGGGCGAGCGCCTCCGGGGTGCTCTTGCCGGCGCCGCGCAGCTCCAGATACTGCTGGTACTGCTGGGCGGAGACGACCCGCAGCTCGAAGTTCATCATCGAGTGGTAGGTGCCGCACAGCTCCGCGCAACGGCCGACGTAGGCGCCGGCGGCGTTGTCCTTGAGCTTGATCTCGAACCTGTTCTCCACGCCGGGGATGACGTCGCGCTTGAAGAGGATGTCCGGCACCCAGAACGAGTGGATGACGTCCCGCGAGGTCTCCAGGAACTGCACCGACTTGCCGGCCGGCAGCACCAGGACCGGGATGTAGTCGTCGGCGCCGACGGTCGTGATCGGCTTGCCGTCCGGGCCCTTGGTGTCGCTGTAGACGAACTGCCAGTTCCACTTCGAGGCGATGACCTCGACGTTGACGTCGGGGTTCTTCGAGAGCCGGTCGACGTCGGTCTGGATGACCGCGGTGTAGAAGAACAGCACCGCGATGATCACGAACGGCGCGACCGTGTACAGGATCTCGAACGGCATGTTGTACCGCGTCTGGGGCGGCAGCTCGTCGCCGCGCTTGCGATACCGCACGACGCACCAGAAGATCAGGCCCCACACGAAGACACCGACGACCAGCGCCGCGACCACGGACCCGATCCACAGGTCATACATGCGGTCGCCCTGCTGGGTGATGCCCTTCGGCCAGCCGAACCCGGCGAACGCGTCGTCGACGGAACACCCGGCGAGCAGGGTCGTCACCGCGACGGCCGAGACGGCGAGCCCGACGGCGCGCGCGGGGCTCAAACCTCTTGAGACCACCTGCTCCTGCCTCCTTAGCAGCGCCGCGCGGCCCGCCTCCTGGACGGTCGCACGGCAAGCCTCACCAACGCTGGCGAGCGTACTCGACCATGCGCGGTCCGCCCGGCTTGGGGTGGTCGTGTCCGGGCCGCGATAGCGTTGCGCGGGTGGGTGTCTACTTCGACGCCGCCACCGCGATGCCGCCGCATCCCGTTGCGCGGCAAGCGTTTCTGGCCGCACTGGACGACGGCTGGGCCGACCCGGGCAAGCTCTACACCCCGGCCCGGCGGTCCCGGCAGCTGCTGGACGCGGCCCGGGCCGCGGTCGCCGACGTCCTCGGCGTGCGCCCTGACGAGCTGCACTTCACCGCCGGTGGCACCGACGCCGTGCGGCGCGCGGTGACCGGTGTCCGGCGGGCCCGCGACCGTCGCGTGGTCGTGCACAGCGCGGTCGAGCACTCCGCGGTCATCAAGGCCGCCGGCGACTTCGCCACGCCGGTGCCGGTGTCGCTGACCGGGCGGGTCGACCTCGGCGCCCTGGCAGCGGCGCTGGATTCGCCGGAAGTGGCCCTCGCCGCGGTCCAGAGCGCGAATCATGAGGTGGGGACGGTCCAACCGGTCGAGGCGGCCGCGCTGTTGTGCCAGGAGGCCGGGGTACCGCTGCTGGTCGACGCCGCCCAGTCGATCGGCCGGACCGCGCTGCCCACGGGGTGGTCACTGCTGGCCGGCAGCGCCCGCAAGTGGGGCGGCCCGGCCGGTGTCGGCGTCCTCGCCGTGCGCAAGGGCACCCGGTGGGAGCAGCCCTGGGAGTCGCCGGTGGACGTGCCCGCGGTGGTCGCCGCGGCGGCGGCGCTGCGCGCCGTGCACGCCGAGGCCGCGGCGGAGGCGGTCCGCCTGAGCGCGCTGGTCGATGAGATCCGCACCACGGTCGCGGCGACCGTGCCCGACGTCGAGGTGGTCGGCGAGCCCGACGAGCGACTGCCGCACATCGTGACGTTCTCGTGCCTGTACGTCGACGGCGAGGTCCTCCTGCACGCCCTGGACCGGGCCGGCTTCGCGGTGTCCTCGGGCTCGGCCTGCACCGCCGACACCCTCCAGCCGTCACACGTCCTGGCCGCGATGGGTGTGCTCACCCACGGCAACGTCCGGGTGTCGCTCCACAGTGGAGTCTCCACGGACGACGTGCGCCGGTTCCTCGCGGTGCTGCCGGGCCTGGTCGCCGGGGTGCGGGCGGAGGTGGGCATGTGAGCGAGCCCCTGGTCGTGGCGGCCCTCGGCCGGCGCTGCCCGCTGCCGGTCATCATGCTGGCGAAGCTCGCCGCCGGCCAGCCACCAGGCACCCGGATCGAGGTCCTCGCCGACGACCCGGCCGCCGCGGTCGACATCCCCGCCTGGTGCCGGATGCGCGGCCACACCTTCATCTCCACCGACGGCCACCGCCACACCGTCGAACTGCGCCAGTAGTCGAACTGCTAGTGGTCGACCCGGACCAGGTCGCCGGCGACGGTCTGCCATTCCCACGCCGCCGCCGGGTCGACCCGCCGCAGCGTGACCCGGCCCAGCGCGACGACGGGGTACTGGGCCGGCCTGCCACCCCGCACCGTCAGCCAGACCAGGTTGAACGCCAGCCCCACGACGCCGAACACCAGCAGCGGCAGCAGCCCGACCCCCGGCAGGGTCGACACCGCCAGGACCGCCGCGGCGAACACCACCAGTACCCCGGCGAACGCCCAGCGCATCTGCAGGATCCGTCGCTCGTGCCGCAGGAACGCCGGGCCGTCGGCCGCCGCGAGGGGCAGCCGGACGCGCCTGGTCGCCAGCGGGACCACGGACTCGGCGACGAGGGTGACCGGCACGGCGGGCGCGCCGTCGACGACCGAACGGGCGGGCAGCGGCAGGTTTTGCGCACGGGCCGTCGACCACGAGACTCTCACCCGAGCATCATGGTCGATCCGGGTGCGGCTGTCAGGCCGTGCGGAGGCGCTTGATCAGCAGGTACGCCTCACAGCCGAGGCACAGGCCGAACACCGCGTTGAGGAACGCCGCCACCAGGGCGAACGACGCCCCGACGACGCCGAGCGCGGTGGTGCCGGACAGGTAGCCGACGACCGTGAGCACGGCGAAGGCGAGGCCGACCGCCTGGGCGAACCGGACCGGGGCGCCGTCCTCGCGTTCCGCCGGCGGGCCGAGCCGCGGCGCGACCGCGTACCGGTAGAGCAGCCCGTACGGCGTCAGCCGCGGGTCGTAGGCGCCGATCGCGAACACCGCCGCCTGTGCGAGGGCGAGCCAGCCGTTGCCGGTGAGCAGGACGACGACGAAGACGATCGTGGTCAGGCCGGCGGAGAACCGCGGGCCGCGCGGGTCGAGGCTCATGCCGCGAGGACCTCCGTGACGGTGGCGTGCAGGGAGGCGCGGTCGGGGACGCCGACGGTGCGCCGGGCGATGTTGCCCCGCCGGTCGACGACCAGCAGCGTCGGCAGGCGCCAGATGCCGAGGTCACGGACCGCGTCGAGGTGTTCCTCGGCGTCGAGTTCGACGTGCCGGACACCGTCGAGGCCGCCGGCGAGGTCGGCGCAGACCGCCCGGACCTGCCGGCACGGCGCGCACGTCGCGGAGGAGAAGTGCAGCAGGGTGACCGTGTCGCGGGCCGGGGTGAGCAGGCCCGCGGGCAGGTCACCCCCGGCCGCGCGGAGGCGGCCGTAGCGGGCCCGGTAGACGAGCCCGACCACGGTGGCGAGGGCGAGCAGCGCCACGACCACGATCGTCACAGCGGCAACTGTACGCCCATTCCTATAACCCCGATAGGGAAGGTTCAGGCAGGCAGATAGGCGCGGATCTCGTCGGCGGCGGCGTCGCCGTAGGACTCGGCGATCCGCTTCGTGAACTCGGCGGGCAGGATCTCGTACTCCTGCGGGCCGACGGTCTCCAGGACCAGCGCGGCCACCATCGAGCCGACCTGCGCGGCCCGCTCCAGCCCGAGGCCCCACGACAGCGCGGCAAAGAACCCGGCGCGGAAGCCGTCGCCGACGCCCGTCGGGTCGTTCGCCACGACACCCTTCACGACCGGCACGTGGATCTCGCCCGGCAGCTCCCGGCCGCGGATGAGCGCGCCGTCCTTGCCCAGCGTGGTGACGAGCACCCCGACCTTGTCCAGCAGCTGCTCGGTCGTGAGCCCCGTCTTCGACTCGAGCAGCTCCTTCTCGTAGTCATTGGTCAGCAGGTAGGCCGCGCCGTCGATCAGCTTGCGGATCTCCTCGGCGGACATCCGGGCCAGCTGCTGCGAGCAGTCCGCGGCGAACGCGACGCCGAGGGCCCGCGCCTCCTCGGTGTGCCGGACCATCGCGACCGGGTCGTTGGCGCTGATCAGGATCAGGTCGATGCCGCCGACCCGGGTGTTGACCGGGGACAGCTCGATGTTGCGGGCCTCCGACATGGCGCCCGCGTAGAACGAGGCGATCTGACACATGTCGTCGTCGGTGGTGCAGACGAACCGGGCGGTGTGCGCGATCTCACTCACGTAGACCGAGTCGCAGTCGACCCCGTGCCTGGTCAGCCAGCTGCGGTAGTCGCCGAAGTCGGCGCCGACGGCACCCACGAGGATCGGCTCGAGGCCGAGCAGCGCCATGCCGTAGGCGATGTTGGGGGCGATCCCGCCGCGCCGCACCGTCAGGTCGTCGACCAGGAACGACAGCGAGACCTTGTGCAGCTGGTCGGGCAGGAGCTGCTCAGCGAAACGGCCCGGGAAGTGCATCAGGTGGTCAGTCGCGATCGAACCGGTGACGACGATCTTCATGGAAACCTCGGTCTCGAGACAGCAGGGCCAGCAAAGGATAGCCAGCCGTGTCCGCCCACGGTGTCCAGCCGGGCCCGCACCCCCTCCCGGCAGGCCACATGCGCCGCGGAGCTGTCCACAGGGCGGGACGCGTGATCGAAGCCCGACGATGGCTGGGGGACGAATGGCCTGGGAACGATGGGTGGGGAAAGCAGCGAGCCGCTCCCCGGGGGTCCGGGGAGCGGCTCGCGGGGTCTGCCTGGAGGCTTAGTGGAACGAGTCGCCGCAGGCGCAGGAGCCCTGGGCGTTGGGGTTGTCGATGGTGAAGCCCTGCGCGTCGATCCGGTCGGCGAAGTCGATCGTCGCGCCGGTGAGGTAGGGCACACTCATGCGGTCGACGACGACCTCGAAGCCGTCGTAGGTGCTGACTTTGTCCCCGTCGAGCGAGCGCTCGTCGAAGAACAGCTGGTAGCGCAGGCCGGAGCAGCCGCCGGGCTGGACCGCGACGCGGAGCCGCAGGTCGTCCCGCCCTTCCTGCTCGAGCAGGCCCTTCACCTTGAGAGCGGCATCCGCGGTGAGGCCGATGCCGGCCGGGTTGTCCGTCTGAACAGGCTCGGCAAACTTCGAAGCGGTCACGATCAAGGCTCCCTGCGGTGATGTCTACAGTTCCACCGGGCACCAACGCCGCAGCATCCGATGGCATTCCCTCTCATACTGACACGGTTTCGTGCTAGCGGCTCCACTGGCGAGCCAGACGTTCGCCGAGTTCACGCAGCCCGTCGGCGGGCCGGGCGAGGGCATCGGCGACGCTGCCGAAGTGCTCGACAAGGGCGTGGGCCTCGGTGACGCCGATGCTGGCGGCCTCCCGGCGGCCCGCGTCGACCCGGCCCGCGACGACCACGCAGGGCACGCCGAGGTCACGTGCGGCGTTCGCCACACCCGCCACCACCTTGCCCCGCAGGGACTGCTCGTCGAAGGCGCCCTCACCGGTCACGACCAGGGAGACCTCCTCCAGTTCGGCGTCGAGGCGGGTCAGGCGGCGGACCAGGCCGATGCCCGACTCGACCCGGGCGCCGAGGGCGAGCAGGGCGGCGCCGAGACCCCCGGCGGCGCCCGCGCCGGGCAGGTCCGGCAGGCCCGCGGGTGCGGCCGGCAGCGCCTGCAGGACGTCGGCGAAACGGGTCAGCGCGGCGTCGAGCAGGAAGACGTCCTCCCTGGTCGCGCCCTTCTGCGGGCCGTAGACGGCGCTCGCGCCGTGCAGCCCGAGCAGGGGGCTGTCCACGTCGGTGGCGGCGACCAGGTCCGCTCCCCGCAGCCTCGGTACGCCACCCAGCGAGACGCAGTCGATCAGGGCCGCGCCGCCGTAGGGCAGTGCGTAGCCGGCCGACGACAGCGGGGCGGCGCCGAGGGCCGCCAGAAGGCCGGCGCCGCCGTCGTTGGTGGCGCTGCCGCCGAGCCCGACGACCAGCGTCGTGGCCCCGGCCTCCACCGCGGCGAGCAGCAGCGGGCCGAGCCCGAAGGTGCTGGTGTGCTTCGGATCACGTTCGGCCTCGGCGAGCAGGTGCAGGCCGCACGCCTCGGCGCTCTCCACGTATGCGGTGGTGCCGTCCAGCACGACGTGGCCCTCGGCCGGCCGGCCCAGCGGGCCGGTCGTCGGCACGGTCAGGACGCGCGCGTGCGGCAGCGCCGCGGCCAGTACCCCCGCGAACCCGGGACCGCCGTCGGACAGCGGCCGCACGATCAGCTCGTCGCCGGGGGCCGCCTTGCGCCAGCCCTCGGCGAAGGCCTCCGCGGCGTCGACCGCGGAGATCGTCCCGGCGAACTTGTCGGGGCAGACGAGGACGCGCATCCGGACATTGTGCACGTCTTGTAGGTCACAGTTCCGCACTACCGCACGCGTGCGACGATCGGAAGGTGACCTGGGCTGAACCATCGTCGACCGCCACCGCGCTGCTGCTGCTGGGCCGCGGCACCGACCCCGCCACCGAGAAGGGTGTCGAGTGTCCCGGTGACCTGCCCGCACCCAGCGACCCCGACCTCGTCGAGCGGGCGAAGCGCGCCAAGGCCGCCCTCGGCGACCGGGTCTTCGTGCTCGGCCACCACTACCAGCGCGACGAGGTGATCCAGTTCGCCGACGTGACCGGCGACTCGTTCAAGCTGGCCCGGGAGGCCGCCGCCCGCCCCGACGCGGAATACATCGTGTTCTGCGGCGTGCACTTCATGGCCGAGAGCGCCGACATCCTGACCTCCGCCACGCAGCGGGTGGTGCTGCCGGACCTGGCCGCGGGCTGCTCGATGGCCGACATGGCCGCCCTCGTGCAGGTCGAGAAGGCCTGGGAGCACTTCACCCGGCTGGGCATCGCCGGTGACGTGGTGCCGGTGACGTACATGAACTCGACCGCCGACATCAAGGGCTTCGTCGGCCGCAACGACGGCGTGGTGTGCACCTCGTCGAACGCGGAGACGGCGCTGAAGTGGTCGTTCGAGCGCGGCTCGAAGGTGTTCTTCCTGCCCGACCAGCATCTGGGCCGCAACACCGCGGTGCTGAAGATGGGCCTGTCGCTGTCCGACTGCGTGCTGTATGACCCGCACAAGCCCGGCGGCGGGCTGACCGACCAGCAGCTGCGCGACGCGAAGATGATCCTGTGGCGCGGGCACTGCTCGGTGCACGGCCGCTTCACCCTCGACACCGTCAACGACGTGCGGGAGCGGGTGCCGGGCGTCAACGTGCTGGTCCACCCGGAGTGCAAGCACGAGGTCGTCCTCGCCGCGGACTACGTCGGCTCGACGGAGTACATCATCAGGACCGTCGAGGCGGCGGCGCCGGGCACGGCGTGGGCGGTCGGGACCGAGCTCAACCTGGTCCGCCGGCTCGCGCTGGCGCACCCGGACAAGCAGATCATGTTCCTGGACAAGAACGTCTGCTACTGCTCGACGATGAACCGGATCGACCTGCCGCACCTCGTGTGGGCCCTCGAGGAGCTCGTCGCCGGCCGCGTGCCGAACGAGATCACCGTCGACGCCGACACCGCGCATTACGCCAGGGTGGCACTCGACCGGATGCTGGCACTGCCGTAACGCGGACCATCCCGTCACCCTCCGTAGTGCCCGGAGGATGATCGCTGTCGGAGTCACGTCTTCGTGCCATGACGGACGTGCGGTCGGCGCTCGCATGCCGTAGATGTGGTTATGCTGCTGCGCGGGTTCACGCTCCGTCAGCACGTCTCCTCTTCAATTCCTGCCTGCAGGAGGGCTTTCCGTGACCAACTACGACGCCGGTGACGTCCTCACCGTGCACGGCGGCGCGCCGCTCAACGGCGAGCTGCGGGTGCGCGGTGCCAAGAACCTCGTCTCCAAGGCGATGGTCGCGGCGGTGCTGGGTGAGACCCCGAGCCGGCTCTTCGACGTGCCGGCGATCCGCGACGTCGAAGTGGTCACCGGCCTGCTCGAGCTGCACGGGGTGAAGGTCACCCGCGGCCCGCTCGACGGCGAGCTGCACTTCGACACCTCCGACGTCGAGTCGGCCAACGTCGACGAGATCAACGTGCACGCCGGCTCCAGCCGCATCCCGATCCTGTTCTGCGGGCCGCTGCTGCACCGCCTCGGCCACGCGTTCATCCCCGACCTCGGCGGCTGCAACATCGGCGGGCGTCCCATCGACTTCCACATCCAGGCGCTGCGCGAGTTCGGCGCGGTCGTGGAGAAGTCCGAGAAGGGCATGGACATCACCGCGCCCAACGGGCTGCACGGCGCGAAGCTCGAGCTGCCCTACCCGAGCGTCGGCGCGACCGAGCAGATCCTGCTCACCGCCGTGCGCGCCGAGGGCGTCACCGAGCTGCGCAACGCGGCCGTCGAGCCGGAGATCATCGACCTGATCTGCGTGCTGCAGAAGATGGGCGCGATCATCAAGGTCCACACCGACCGGGTCATCGAGATCCAGGGTGTGCCCCGTCTCGTCGGCTACAGCCACCGTCCCATCCCGGACCGCATCGAGGCGGCCAGCTGGGGCGCGGCCGCCCTGGCGACCCGCGGCGACGTCTTCGTCCGCGGCGCCCGGCAGGCCGACATGATGACGTTCCTCAACCTGTTCACGTCCGTCGGCGGCGCGTTCGAGATCGACGACACCCCCGGCGACGGCGGCATCCGCTTCTGGCACCCGGGCGGCGAGCTCAACGCCGTGGCGATGGAGACCGACGTCCACCCCGGCTTCATGACCGACTGGCAGCAGCCGATGGTCGTGGCGCTCACGCAGGCCCGCGGCCTGTCGATCGTGCACGAGACGGTGTACGAGCGGCGCCTCGGCTACACGGCCGCCCTCAACCAGATGGGCGCCACCATCCAGACGTACCGGGAGTGCCTGGGCGGGACGCCGTGCCGCTTCGGCCGGCGCAACTTCATGCACTCCGCCGTCATCGCCGGCCCGTCCAAGCTGCACGCCGCCGACCTGGTGATCCCCGACCTGCGGGCCGGGTTCAGCCACCTGATCGCGGCGCTCGCCGCCGAGGGCACGTCCCGCGTCTATGGCGTCAAGCTCATCCAGCGCGGCTACGAGGACTTCGAGGGCAAGCTCAACGGCCTCGGCGCCCACGTCGAGCTGGGATAAGGACACATCTGTGCGGCGGGCGGCCCCGAGCGTTGGGTCGCCCGCCTACTGTCCGCTACCCTTCACGGCGTGCCGTCGTTGTTCTCCCGCAAGTCAGCCGAGCCCGCCGTGGCCGTCACCCCCGAGCCCGCGGAGTCCGAGGTCGCGTCCGGGAAGCGCCAGACCCTGAGCAAGCGCGACCTGGGCAAGACCACGCCGAAGCGGACCGTCGCCGGTCGCCGCGTCGCCGAGCCGCCCGCCGCAAACCGCCGCGAGGCCGCCAAGAAGATGCGGGAGCGGCAGCGCGCCGAGCGGCTCGAGGCACGTGAGGGCATGGCCAACGGTGAGGAGCGCTTCCTGCTCCCCCGCGACAAGGGCCCCGAGCGCAAGCTCGTGCGCGACATCGTCGACTCGCGGCGCACCATCGGCACCTTCTTCTTCGGCACCACGTTCCTGGTGATGCTGGTGGGCTTCAACCGCAACCTGAACCCGAGCATCTACTTCGCGGCCAACGCCCTCTTCGGCGTCATGGCGGTCGCGACCGCGATCGACAGCTTCCTGATCTCGCGGACCATCAAGCGGCTCGTCAAGGAACGCTTCCCCGCCAGCACCGAGAAGCTCGGCCGGCTGTACTTCTACGCGATCATGCGCGCCATCTCGTTCCGCTTCATCCGCAACCCGAAACCGCAGGTGAAGGTCGGCGCCTCGATCTAGGAGCCGGCCGGCGGCCGGATCCGGCCCGGTGGGCGACAACGATTCGGCGGCGGCGGCGCGCCCGACGGTGGCGTTGGACGGCTCCCAAGCCGTACCCTCCCTTCGCGACCGGACCACGATTTCACCGGGTAGGCGCGTGGCGGGCGCCGGTGCATGATTGGTGCCGGAGTGGGGCGAGGAGAGCGAAGCTGTGAGCGACGAGTACCCGGGGGAAGAGCCGGGAACCGCCGCGCCCACCTGGGCGGCAGTGCCGACCATGCCGTGGACCAGGGTGCCGGAGCAGCGACGTGACGAGCAGACCCCGCCGGGTCGCGGCGGCCCCGAACACCGCCCCGACCAGCCGGGCGCCGAGCAGCGGGGCGAGGACCCCGCCGGCCGCCGCCCGCAGGGCCGGCAGTATGGCGACCCCCGCCAGCAGGGCGACCCGCGGCACACCGATCCCCGGTTCGCGGACCCCCGGCCGGCCGATCCTCGCGGCGTAGATCCCCGCGGCGTGGACCCGCGCACCGGTGACCCCCGTGGATACGGCGGGCCCGCCGACGAGCGTGGCCGGCCGCACGGCGGGCCGCAGCCGCGCCGGGCGCAGGGGCAGCCGCAGCAGGGCTACCCGCCGCAGCATCCCGGGCACCAGCCCCCGCCGCAGGGGTACCAGCCCCCGCCGGTCCCGCAGCAGGGCCGTCCCCAGCAGGGCGGCTACCAGGGACAGCCGCACCCGCAGCAGGGCTACCCACAGGTGCCGCAGCAGGGGCGCCCCGGACCGGGCAGGCACCCGCAGCAGGGGTATGACGACCGCCGCGGCTACGACGCGCCCTACGACGACCGGCGCGGCTACGACGCGCCGTACGACGACCGGCGCGACGACGGCCGGCGCGGCTACGACGCCCCGTATGACGACCGGCGCGGCTACGACGGGCCGCCGCCCGGGTACGGCCGCCCGCAGCAGGGGCACGGCCGGCCGCCGCGCAACCCCGCGCTGGACGAGCCGACGGACGAGGTCCCCCGGGTGCGCCGCGGCGCGGCCGGCGCGACCGCCCCGCCCGCCCCCGCGGGCACCGGCCGGGCCACGGTCTACGGCGCTCCCCCGCCGGTGGACGCGCCGATGAGCGCACCGCCGGCCGGGACGACGTACGGCGGGCAGGCCCGCTCCACCGTCTACGGCGCGCCGCCGCAGCACGTCGCGCCGCCGCAGCAGGGACGCACCTACGGCGGGCCGCCGCAGGGCGCGCCCACGCCGCGGACGTACGGCGCCCCGGTCCAGGGCGACCAGGGGATGGCCGACCGGCCGGTCTCCTCCGCGCCCGTGTCGTCGGCACCGGTCTCGGCGGCACCGCAGTCCCCGGCCCCCGGCCACGGGTGGCAGGACGACCTCGCCGACCGGCCGGTGTCCGCCGCACCCGGCCCCGGCTGGACCGCCGACCCGCACAACCGGCCCGTCTCGGCCGCACCCGGACCCGGCCGGACCGCCGACCCGAACAACGCACCCGGACCCGGCCGGACCGCCGACCCGGGCAACTCGCCCGGCCCCGGCTGGGCCGCCGACCCCGGCAACCGGCCGGTCTCGGCCGTGCCCGTGTCCGCGGCGCCGGTCTCGGCCGTGCCCGTTTCCGTCGCGCCCGTCTCCGCCGCCCCCGTGTCCGCGGTGCCCGAGCCGGCGCCCGTCCCGGTGCCGCCGGAGCCGCTGCCCGCCGACCTGCCGGCGGTGACGGTGGCGCCGATGAGCGCGCCGCCGCTCGTCACGCAGGACGCGCCGTTCAACGCGTTCGGTCCCGCCGGAGGCGGCGAGCCGGGCGAGGCGGCGGTGGCCGTACCCGAGCAGACGCCGGAACAGGAGGGGACCGCCGCCGTGCAGCAGACCGCGATGGACGCCTACCGGTCGGCCACGCTGACGGGTGCCGGCGTCGACGGGCTGCAGGCCACGGGCTACCTGCCGATCGTGCGGCCCGGCGCGGAGGGCTTCCCGGCCGAGCTGGCGGCGCTGCTGCCGACCTCGCCGGCGCCGGCGACCCGCGGCGGCGCCGAGGCGAAGGGCGACGAGACCGCCGGGCCCGACCCGGAGCAGGTCCTCGCCGGATACGTGTGGCGTTTCGACCCCGACACACTGCGTGAGCAGATCGAGGGCGAGGAGATCCAGGAGCTCACCGAGATCCGGGACCTGCTGACCGCGAAGCTCAACGGCGTCGCCGACAACCCGACCCGGGCGCGGCTGCTGAGCCTGCGCGCCGTGGTGTCGCGGATTCTCAACGACCTGCCCAAGGCGTTCGCCGACGGCAAGCTCGCCCTCGCGCACGCCGAGGCGACCGGGGAGCTGCGCCGCATCGCGATCGCGCAGGCCCGGCTCGCGCACGTGCTGCAGTGGCGGGAGGAGTTCGACGAGGCCGACCGGCTGTTCACGCTCGCCAACAGCAGCGAGCTGCCGGACCGGCTGCGGGCCACCATGCACCAGCACGCCGGCAAGTGCGCCTACGACCAGGGCCGCTACATGGAGGCGTGCAACCACTTCGAGCGGGCCCTCGACCTGCGCAAGGAAGAGGACCCGGAGCTCATCGCGCAGACCGAGCTGGCCCTGGACGCGGTGTTCCGGCGGGTCGCGGAGAAGGGCTGGGGGCCCTACCCGCGCAGCCGCGACGAGATCCTGCAGATCCGCAAGGCGCCGTCGCCGGCGTTCGACGAGCAGACCCAGCGCTGGGGGTACATCGAGCCGGACGGCAACTTCTGCATCGGCCCCGGATACCTGGACGTGCAGCCGTTCCGCGACGGGGTCGCGTGGGTGCAGCGGCAGGGGTCGCAGAACTGGGAGCTGATCGACGACACCGGCAAGCTGCTGATCGAGCCCGCCGCCGGCTACCTGGGCGTCGGCAGCTTCTCCGACGGCGTGGCCTGGGTGTCGCGGGACGGCACCAACCGGTGGATCGCGATCGACAAGACCAACGCGGTGCTGATCTCGACCGGGTTCGACGACGTACGGCCGTTCCGGCGGGGCGTCGCGGCGGTCCGGCGCGGCGAGCACTGGGGTGCCGTGGACAGCATCGGCCGGGTCGTCGTGTCGTTCCAGTACGACGGATTCGCCACCGCGCTGCTCGACGGGCGGTACATCGACGGGTTCAGTGACGAAGGTCTCGCCGTGGTGTCCCTCGACGGCCGCAAGGGTGTCGTGGACCGCTCGGGCCGGGTCCTGGTGCCGCCGGTGCACCACACGCTGATGATCCACCCGGTCGCGTTCCTGTTCGCGGACGACTCGCAGCGCTGGGGCGCTCTGGACCGGCGCGGCCGGACGGTGATCGAGGCCACGTTCCCGAGCCGCACCGGCGTGACCGACGAGATCGACCGGCTGCTCGCCGACACCCGGCCCGTGATGTAGGTCTGCTCGCAGACACCCGCCCGGTCCTGTAAGCAAGAGGGTATGGAGTTTCGTCACCTCGGCCGGTCCGGGATGCTCGTCAGCGAGATCTCGTACGGCAACTGGATCACCCATGGCTCGCAGGTCGAGGCGGACCAGGCGACCGCCTGCGTCCACGCCGCCCTCGATCTCGGCATCACCACCTTCGACACCGCCGACGTGTACGCCGGCACCCGGGCGGAGGTCGTGCTCGGCGACGCGCTGAAGGGTCAGCGCCGCGAGGGCCTGGAGATCTTCACCAAGGTCTACTGGCCGACCGGGCCGGGCCGCAACGACCGGGGCCTGTCCCGCAAGCACATCGCCGAGTCGATCAACGGGTCGCTGCGCCGCCTGCAGACCGACTACGTCGACCTGTACCAGGCGCACCGCTACGACTACGAAACCCCGCTCGAGGAGACCATGCAGGCGTTCGCCGACGTCGTGCACAGCGGCAAGGCGCACTACATCGGCGTCTCGGAGTGGCGGGCGGACGAGATCCGCGCCGCCTTCGAGCTGGCCCGCGAGCTGAAGATCCAGCTGGTGTCCAACCAGCCGCAGTACTCGGCGCTGTACCGGGTCATCGAGGCCGAGGTCGTCCCCACCTCCGAGGAGCTCGGCATCGGGCAGATCGTGTGGTCGCCGCTCGCCCAGGGCGTCCTCACCGGCAAGTACCTGCCGGGTCAGCCGCCGCCGGCGGGGTCCCGGGCGACCGATGAGAAGTCGGGTGCGCAGTTCATCTCCGCGCTGCTGCGCGACGAGGTCCTGACCGCGGTGCAGCAGCTCAAGCCCCTCGCCGAGCAGGCCGGGCTGACCATGGCCCAGCTGGGCGTGGCGTGGGTGCTGCAGAACCCGAACGTGTCCTCGGCGATCGTCGGCGCGACCCGCCCCGAGCAGCTGCAGGACAACGTGAAGGCGGCCGGCGTGAAGCTCGACGCGGAGCTGCTGAAGCGGATCGACGAGATCCTCGACCCGGTCGTCGAGCGCGACCCGGCCCGGACGCAGAGCCCCGCGAAGCGTCCGTGATCGTTGCCTAGAAGGGGCTGCCCTGCGGGCGGCCCCTTCTAGGTGGCGTCACGCCCAGAACTTGAACAGCTGGTAGCCGTCGGAGGCCAGGTAGGACGGCAGGCCGATGACGTCGCCGATGGCGTAGACGAGGTTGAAGAACCACTCGTTGACGACGGGCGAGAAGAACAGCAGCGCGATGAGCAGCAGCATCCCGTAAGGCGCGACGTGGTTGAAGCCGCGCTGCCACTGCGGGCTGAGCCACGGGAACAGCAGGTTGCCGCCGTCGATGCCCGGCACCGGCAGGAAGTTGAGGATGCTCGCGGTCAGCTGCAGGAACGCGAGGAACGCCAGCGCCGCCCAGAACGCCGAGTCGCCACCGTCCAGCCCGAGGCTGAACGGCGCGATCAGCACCACGGCGAAGAGCAGGTTGGTGGCCGGACCGGCGAAGCTGATCAGGCTGTCCACGGCCCGGCTGCGGATCACCGAATGGTTGACCCACACCGCGCCGCCGGGCAGGCCGATGCCGCCCATCATCAGGAACACCACCGGCAGCACGAAGGACAGCAGCGGGTGCGTGTATTTCAACGGGTCGAGCGTCAGGTAGCCGCGGTGCGCCACGTCGTGGTCGCCGCCGCGGAACGCGACGAGGGCGTGCGCGTATTCGTGCAGGCACAGCGAGACGGTCCAGCCGGTCACGACGAACAGGAACACGTCGAACCCGGCGTCGCCGAAGCCGGTCCACGTCATCCAGCCGGAGACGAGGAACAGCGCAAGGATCCCGAGGAACAGCGAGCTCGGCCGGAACGCCTCGCGGGGCAGTCCCCCGACGCGGCCCGGCGACCGGCCGAACGACATCTGCGTCAGCCTCCCGCCGGCAGCAGGCTCATCTTGTATTCCGTGCGTTCGTCCTCGGCCAGGATCGCCGTCGTCGCACCCTTGGCGACCAGCTCACGCCAGCTCTGGCCGAGCCAGGACTCCGCGTCGGACTGGCTGGAAAACGCCTCGTTCGGGCCGTCGACCGCCCGGCTCTCAGCGTCTTCGAACTGCCATGTCCACGCCATCAGTCACGCTCCCGTCCCAGGTAGGTAGTTTCGAGCGTATCGGGCTGACGGCGCAGTGCCGATGCCGCCCACCGGAAAGTGAACCCCGGGCCATAAAGTACGGGGCATGCGGTTGCTGGTGCTCGGTGGAATCCGGTCCGGGAAGTCGGAAGTGGCGGAGTCGCTCGTCGCGGACGCGGAGCGGGTGCGCTATGTCGCGACCGCGGCCGAGCTGTCCGGCGGGCTGAGCGACGAGGGGTGGTCGACGCGGCTGGCCCGGCACCGCGAGCGGCGGCCCGCGGGCTGGAGCACCGAGGAGATCGGCACCGACCCGGAGCGCCTCGCGGACCTGCTGCACGGCGCGAAGCCCGAGGACGTCCTGCTCGTCGACGACCTCGGCGGGTGGCTCACCGCGCTGTTCGACACCACCGGCGACTGGTCGGACCCGCACGCCCTGGACGGCCGCATCGCCGCCCTCGGCGACGCCGTGCGGGCCTGCCCGGCCGCGCTGCTGGTCATGGTCGCGCCCGAGGTGGGGCTCGCGGTGATGCCGGTGACCCAGGCCGGGCGCACCTTCGCCGACGCCAACGGGCTGCTCAACCAGCGGGTCGCGGCGGCCAGCGACGGGGTCGCCCTGGTCGTCGCCGGCGAGGTCAGCTGGCTGCGCGGCGGCGACGCCGTCGGTCACGCCGGCGGCCGGTTCGCCGAGGCGCCGCGCCGTGCGGACAGCACGCCGTTCGAGTTCACCGGCGCGGTCGCCGGCGCGGTGCTGTCCACGGCCGACGGCGGCGAGACCCTGTCGTTCCAGCCGGGCATGGAGCTGCCGCTGCCCGACGAGTCGACCGCGGCCGAGGCCGCCGAGCGGCTGCTCACGCTGAAGCTCAACGGCGCCGGCCTGGGCGGCCTCGTCCCCGTCGTCCGCTTCGCCGGCGGCACCCAGGGCCGGCCCGACCCGCGCCCGTGGCAGCAGCCGCGGGTCCTGGTCCTGCGCGGCGACCGCACCGGCGCGTTCGCCGCCGGCGACTCGGCCGCCGCCGCCGACCAGCGCCTCCAGGACGTGGTCGAGGGCACCGGCACCCTGGCGATGCTGGCCGCGACCGCCGGCGCCAGCGTGCAGGCGATCGACTGCCCCGAGGCCGGGCCCGCCGAGCTGCACGACGCGCTCGACGACGGCAGCGTCGACGCGGCGCTCACCCTCGGCTGGCGCCTCGCCGACGCGGCCGCGAACGAGGGCGTCGACCTGCTGGTCCTGGCGGCCTGCGGGGCGGGCTCCGACGCGGCGGCCGCGGCGATCGTGGCCGTGCTCACCGGCGGCGAGCCGGCCGCGCTGCTCGGGCGGGTCGTCGACGCGTCCGGGTTCGTCGACGACGCCGCCTGGATCCGCAAGGTCGGCGCGGTCCGCGACGCCCGGCACCGCATCCGGGCCCGCAGCCGCGAGCCGCACACCGTGCTGTCGATGCTCGGCGGCGGCGACATCGCGGTCGCGACCGGCATCCTGCTCGGCGCCGCGTCCCGGCGGCTGCCGGTCATGGTCGACGGCCCGGTCGGCATCGCCGCCGGTCTCGTCGCCCGCGACTACGGCGCGCAGACCCGGCACTGGCTGCTGATGCCCGACCACGGCGACAACCCGACCGTGAAGCTCGGCGCCGACGTGCTCGGGGTGACGCCGTTCCTGCAGCTCAAGCTGGCCCTCGGCGAGGGCGGCACGTCCCTGGCGACGCTGCCGCTGGTGAACACCGCGCTCACCCTGGCCGCGGCGACCCCGCAGCGTGAGCCGTCCACGGAGCCCGCCGACGGCAGGACCGAGCAGCAGCGGATCGAGGACGAGATCCAGCGGGTCGTCGCGGACTCCCCCACCGCCGAGATGCCCTACGTGAAACCGTCGTGGGAGGCCTGAGGCTCGCCCTGACCCTCTTCACGGTCGCCCCGCTGGGCGGGTCGCGGGTCGACCGGGGGACGGCCCGCACGGCGATGGCCTTCGCTCCCCTGGCGGGTCTCCTGCTGGGAGGTGTACTGGGCAGCCTGGCGCTCGGGCTCCGCCTCGGCGGCGCTTCGCCGCTGGTCGCCGCCGCCGCGACGGTGGGGCTGTTCGCGCTCGGCACCCGGGCGCTGCACCTGGACGGGCTGGCCGACACGGCGGACGGTCTCGGCTCCTACCAGGGCCCGGAAAAAGCACTCGAGATCATGAAAAAGTCGGACATCGGGCCGTTCGGCGTGGTGGCGATCGTGGCCGTCCTGCTGATCGACGCCAGCGCGCTGACCACCGTCTACGCCCGCCCGTGGGCCGAGGCGCTGACCCTGGTGGCGGCCGGCGCGGCGGCCGGGCGGCTCGGCGCGACCGTCGCCTGCCGGGCGGGCCTGCCCGCCGCGCGCCCGGAGGGCCTCGGCGTCCTGGTCGCGCAGACCCTGCCCCGCACGGCGGTGAGCGGGATCACACTGCTGGTCGCCGCGGCCGCCGTGCTCGCCGACCCGGTCAGGGGCCCCCTGGCGGTGCTGCTCGCGGCCGGGGTCGCCTGGGCCCTGACCCACCACGCGCGGCGCCGCCTGGGCGGTGTCACCGGCGACGTCATCGGTGCCGCGGTCGAGCTCGCGACCATGACCGCCTGGCTGGTCCTCGCCACGACACCCTGACCCGGGGAGCACGCCTGCGACGTCCTCCCCGGGAGCGGGGTCAGCGCACGCTGGACTTCACGAACGGCGGCTTCACCACGCGGACCGTCGAGCGGCGGCCGCGCACGTCGAGCGCGATCTCGTCGCCCTCGGACACGCCCGCCGCCGTGTCGATCAGCGCGAGGCCGATCCCGACCTTGCGGGTCGGGGAGAACGTGCCGCTGGTCACCTCGCCGATCGGGGTGTCGCCGTCGGCCGGCAGCACCGTCATGTGGGCCCGCGGGATGCCCCGGTCCAGGGCCTCGACGCCCCACAGCAGGCGGCGCGGCCCGGCGGCCTTCTCGGCCAGGAGCGCGTCGCGGCCCCAGAAATGTTCCTTGCCCCAGCCGACCGCCCAGCCGGAGCGGGCCTGGACGGGGCTGATCTGCGGCGACAGGTCCTGGCCGTGCAGCGGATACCCCATCTCGGTGCGCAGCGTGTCGCGGGCGGCCAGGCCGCACGGGCGGGCGCCGGCGGCGATGACGGCGTCCCAGAGGGTGTGCGCGTCGTGGGAGGGCACGACCAGTTCGTAGCCGTGTTCGCCGGTGTACCCGGTCCGGCACACGACCACGTCGCTGCCCTGGAACGCCGACACGGTGAAGCTCATGTAGTCGTGGTCGGTGGGCAGGCCGATCCCGTCGAGGAGCTCCTTCGAGCGGGGCCCCTGCACGGCGAGGACGGCGAAGATCTCGTGCTGGTCGACCACGCTGATGCCGTTCGGGGCCGCCGCGACGAGCCGCCGCACCACCTCGGCGGTGTTCGCCGCGTTGGGGATCAGGAAGACGTCGTCGTCGCCGAACCGGTACGCGATGAGGTCGTCCACCACGCCACCGTCCTCGTCCAGGCACAAGGTGTACTGCGCCTGACCTGCGGCGATACGATTGAGGTCGTTGCTGAGGCAGCGGTTGACGAAGGCGGCCGCGCCACGGCCGCGCACCCGGGCCTTGCCCAGATGCGACACGTCGAACACACCGACGTCCTCCCGGACCGCCGTATGCTCCTTGAGCACGCCGCCGCCGGCGTATTCCAGCGGCATGTCCCAGCCACCGAACGCCGCGAACTTGGCACCGAGCGCCGCATGACGGTGATACAACGCGGGGTGCCGCAAGGGTTGCGTCATGCCCGCAACCTATCGCGTTGGTTATCGTGTCCAGCACCCGAATCGGCGGCATGCTGAAGGTGCGGTGCAGCCGCAGTGGACGTTGACGCAGAACACCATCAGTGATGTGGAGCCCGAGTGACCGCCCTGAACCTGGTCGACACCGACCCCGCCGAGCTCGCCGTCGACGCTGTCGTCGTCGGCGTCTACGCACACGACGGCGGTGACACCAAGCTGCTGCTCGCCTCCGGTGCGGAGAGTGTCGCGGCGGCGTTCAGCGACCGGCCGGGCGGCGGGCTGGCCGAGACGCTGCGCGTGCTCGGCGCGACCGGCGCGGTCGGCGAGGTGACGAAGGTCGCCGCGTTCGGTGCCGTGGCGGCGCCGCTGGTGGTGGCCGTCGGGCTCGGACCGGAGCCGGCCGGCGCCGCGCCGGCGGCCGAGACGCTGCGGCGGGCCGCCGGTGCCGCGACACGGGCCCTGGCCGGGTCGGCGTCCGTGGCCCTGGTGCTGCCGCTGTCCGACCGGGACGCACCCACCGACGACGAGCTGACCGCCGGCGTGCGGGCCGTCGCCGAGGGTGCCGTGCTGGGGGCGTATCGCTTCGCCGGGTACAAGACGAAGGCGTCCGCGACGCGGCGCGACCCCGTCCGCAAGGTGGTGCTGCACGTGCCGGACGCCGCGGCCCGGCCCGCCAAGGCCGCGGTGAAGCGCTCCGGGACCGTCACCGCCGCGGTGGCCCGCACCCGCGACTGGATCAACACCGCCCCCAACGACCTGCGGCCGCCGCAGTTCGCCGCGCAGGCCGCCGAGGCCGCGCAGGCCGCGCAGCTGGACGTCACCGTCCTGGACGAGAAGGCCCTCGCCAAGCAGGGCTACGGCGGCATCCTCGCCGTCGGCCTGGGCTCGGCGGCGGCACCGCGGATGGTGCGGATCGCATACGAGCCGGCGGGCGCGACCCGGCGGGTGGCGCTGGTCGGCAAGGGCATCACGTTCGACACCGGTGGCGTGTCGATCAAGCCGGCCCAGGGCATGTGGGAGATGAAGTCCGACATGGCCGGCGCGGCGGCGGTCGTGTCGACGATGATCGCGATCGCGGCGCTGAAGCCGAAGGTTGCCGTCGTGGCGTACGCGCCGATGGCCGAGAACATGGCCTCCGGCAGCGCGTACCGGCCGGGCGACGTGGTGACGATGTACAACGGCCAGAAGGTCGAGGTGCTCAACACCGACGCCGAGGGCCGCATGATCCTCGGCGACGCGATCGCCCGCGCCTGCGAGGACGAGCCGGACTACCTGTTCGAGGTGTCCACGCTGACCGGCGGGCAGGTCATCGCGCTGGGCAAGCGGATCGCCGGCGTGATGGGCACGCCGGAGCTGTGCGACCGGGTCCGCGACGCCGGCGAGCGCACCGGCGAGCCGGCGTGGCCGATGCCGCTGCCGGAGGACGTGCGCAAGGGCATGGACTCCGAGGTCGCCGACATCTCGCAGGTCAACGCGGGCATGGACCGTGCCGGGCACATGCTGCAGGGCGGCGTGTTCCTGTCCGAGTTCGTCGCCGAGGGCGTCCAGTGGGCGCACATCGACATCGCCGGCCCCAGCTACCACTCCGGGGAGGCGTTCGGCTACTGGGCCAAGGGCGGCACCGGCGTGCCCGTGCGGACCCTGATCGGCCTGGTCGAGGAGATCGCCGCGGAGGGCTAGGCCTTCTTGTTGCGGGCGTTGTAGTCGCGCATCCGCTGCGGGTAGCCCACGAGCCCCACGTCGTAGATCGGCATGCTCAGCTTGTGCGCGAACTGCCGCGCCACCTGTGGGTCGTCCACGCGGCGGCGGGTCCATTCGCCGTCGTGTGCGATCAACAACAGTGTCGTTTCGGTCACTGTGGTGCGGGGTTCGATGAACCCCTCCACGCCCCGCCGTGACCGGACGAACTCCTCCAGGTGCCGCAGATCATCACGGCTCGCGGTGCGCCCACCTGCGGCGGGCTTGCGGCGGCGGAACCAAGCCACGATCCGTTTCCCTCCCCGTGACGATCCCCTGCGAGCGGGCGCCCAGCGTACGACGTAAGGGCACCTACCGTCGCAGGCGAGGAGCGGTGGTGACAAGATGGCCAAGGATCGTCATGCCATCACGGACCCAACAGGTCCGTGCATCACCTGGGAGAATTCGTGAGCGACCCACACGCCAACTCCTTCGACGTCCTGATCCTGGGCGGCGGCAGCGGCGGCTACGCGGCGGCGTTCCGCGCCGCGCAGCTCGGCCTGTCCGTCGGTCTCGTCGAGAAGGACAAGCTCGGCGGCACCTGCCTGCACCGCGGCTGCATCCCGACCAAGGCGCTGCTGCACGCCGGTGAGATCGCCGACGCGACCCGCGAGGCGGAGCAGTTCGGTGTCCAGGCGAAGTTCAACGGCGTCGACATGAAGGCCGTCAACGCCTACAAGGACGGTGTCGTCAGCAAGCTCTACAAGGGGCTGCAGGGACTGGCGAAGGCCCGCAAGGTGGCGCTGATCGAGGGCGAGGGGCGCCTCGTCGCGCCGGACGCGGTCGAGGTCGCCGGCACCCGGTATCAGGGGAAGAATGTCATCCTCGCGACGGGCTCCTACTCCAAGACCCTGCCGGGCCTGGACATCGACGGCGAGCGGGTGATCACCAGCGAGCACGCGCTGACCCTGGACCACGTGCCGACGTCCGCGGTGATCCTCGGCGGTGGCGTGATCGGCTGCGAGTTCGCCAGTGCGTGGAAGTCCTTCGGGGTCGACGTGACGATCGTCGAGGCCCTCCCGCGGCTCGTCGCGGTCGAGGACGAGGCGAGCTCCAAGGCCCTGGAGCGGGCGTTCCGCAAGCGCGGCATCGCCTTCAAGGTCGGCAAGCCGTTCGAGAGCGTCGAGCGCACCGATTCCGGCGTCCGGGTGAAGATCCAGGGCGGCGACACGATCGAGGCGGAGCTGCTGCTCGTCGCCGTCGGCCGTGGCCCGACGACGGCCGGCCTCGGCTACGAGGAGCAGGGCGTCAAGATGGAGCGCGGCTTCGTGATCACCGACGAGCGCCTGCGCACCAGCGTCCCGGGGGTGTACGCGGTCGGCGACATCGTGCCCGGTGTCCAGCTCGCGCACCGCGGCTTCCAGCAGGGCATCTTCGTCGCCGAGGAGATCGCCGGGCAGCACCCGCAGGCGATCGACGAGGCCGGCATCCCGCGCGTGACGTATTCCGAGCCTGAGATCGCCTCCGTCGGGCTCAACGAGTCGAAGGCCCGCGAGCTGCACGGCGACAAGATCGAGACGGTGCAGTACGACCTGTCCGGCAACGGCAAGAGCCAGATCCTGAAGACCGCCGGCTTCGTGAAGCTGGTGCGGGTCAAGGACGGCCCTGTCGTCGGCGTCCACATGGTGGGCGCGCGCGTGAGCGAGCTGATCGGCGAGGGCCAGTTGATCTACAACTGGGAGGCGTTCCCGGGCGACGTCGCCCCGCTCGTGCACATGCACCCCACGCAGAACGAGGCGATCGGTGAGGCGTTCCTGGCGCTCGCCGGCAAGCCGCTGCACGTCCACTGATCATCTGGGACCCGACCGCCACAAGCACTGTTCGAGGAGACTGTTCATATGCCGGTATCGGTCACCATGCCCCGGTTGGGCGAGAGCGTCACTGAGGGCACCGTCACCCGCTGGTTGAAGCAGGAGGGCGACCAGGTCGAGGCCGACGAGCCGTTGCTCGAGGTCTCCACCGACAAGGTCGACACGGAGATCCCGTCACCGGCCGCCGGGGTGCTCACGCGCATCGTGGTGCAGGAGGACGAGACCGTCGAGGTCGGCGCCGAGCTGGCCGTCATCGGCGACGCCGGTGACGCGGCCGGCTCCGGCGACGGCGCCGCGGCGCCCGCCGAGGAGCCCGCCGCCGAAGAGCCCGCGGAGGCGCCCGCCGCCGAGGAGCCCGAGGCCGAGGCGCCCGCCGCTGCGGAAGCCGAGGAGGCCGCGCCCGCCGCACAGGCTGCTTCGGGTGAGACCACGTCGCTGAAGATGCCGGCGCTGGGCGAGTCGGTCACGGAGGGCACCGTCACCCGCTGGCTCAAGCAGGTCGGCGACGCCGTCGAGGCCGACGAGCCGCTCCTGGAGGTCTCCACCGACAAGGTCGACACGGAGATCCCCTCGCCGGTCGCCGGCACGCTGCTGGAGATCAAGGTCAACGAGGACGAGACCGTCGAGGTCGGCGCCGAGCTGGCCGTCATCGGCGCGGCCGGCGGCGCCCCGCAGGCCGCCGCGCCGGCGCAGCCGAAGCCGGCCGCCGAGCCCAAGCCGGAGCCCAAGCCGGAGCCGAAGGCCGAGGCCAAGCCCGAGCCGAAGCAGGCCGCGGCGCCCGCCCAGTCGGCCGCTCCGGCGCCCGCACAGCCGGCACAGACCGCGCCGGCCGCCGCCGCGCCGGTCGCCGCCGGCCCGGGCACCACGGTCACCCCCAACGGCAAGGTCGAGGGCGACGAGGCCGGGTATGTCACGCCGCTGGTGCGCAAGCTCGCCACCGAGCACGGGGTCGACCTGTCGTCGCTGTCCGGCACCGGGGTCGGCGGCCGCATCCGCAAGCAGGACGTCCTCGACGCCGCCGCCAAGGCCAAGCAGGCCGCGGCCGCACCCGCGCCCGCTGCCGCTCCCGCGGCGGCCACCACGGCCGCGCCCGCGGCGAAGGCGGCACCGAGCCCGCTGCGCGGCCAGACCCAGAAGCTGACCCGCATGCGCGCGCTGATCGCCCGCCGCATGGTCGAGTCGCTGCAGGTCTCGGCGCAGCTGACCACGGTCGTCGAGGTCGACGTCACCAAGGTGGCGAAGCTGCGGGCCCGGGCCAAGCAGCAGTTCCTGGACACACACGGCGTGAAGCTGTCGTTCCTGCCGTTCTTCGCCCTCGCGGCGGTCGAGGCCCTGCGGGTGCACCCGTCGGTGAACTCCTCGATCGACCTGGAGGCGGGCACCGTCACGTATCACGACGCCGAGCACCTCGGCATGGCCGTCGACACCGAGAAGGGGCTCATCGTCCCGGTCATCCGCAACGCGGGCGACCTCAACCTCGGTGGTCTCGCCAAGCGGATCGCCGACGTGGCCGAGCGCACCCGCACCAACAAGCTCAACCCCGACGACATCACCGGCGGCACGTTCACGCTGACGAACACCGGCAGCCGCGGCGCCCTGTTCGACACGCCGATCATCAACCAGCCGCAGGTGGCCATCCTGGGCACCGGTGCCGTCGTCAAGCGCGCCGTCGTGATCAACGACCCCGAGCTCGGCGAGATCATCGCGCCCCGCTCGATGGTCTACCTGGCGCTGTCCTACGACCACCGCATCGTGGACGGCGCCGACGCCGCCCGCTTCCTCACCACCGTCAAGGAGCGCCTCGAGGGCGGCAACTTCGAGGCCGACCTCGGCGTGTAACACCCGCACCGCGAAAGGGGCGCCCCCGGGCGCCCCTTTTTCCGTGCCCCGGCTGCGTCGAATTTGTGGTACGAGGCCGGGGACTGGGCAAGATGACCGCATGCAGATCCTCATCGCGGGCGCGTCAGGGTTTCTCGGCGGGCGGCTCGTGCCGTACCTGCGCTCCGCCGGGCACCAGGTCACCCAGCTCGTCCGCCGGCCCGCCCGCAACCCGGGTGAGCTGCGGTGGGACCCGGCCGGTGGGCTGCTCGACGCGACCGCCGTCACCGGCAAGGACGCGGTGATCAACCTGGCCGGGGCCGGGGTCGGGGACCAGCGGTGGACCGCGCAGTACAAGCGGACCCTGCAGACCAGCCGCGTCGACACCACGGCGACCCTCGCGAAGGCGATCGCGCACGCCGGGCAGAGCGGTCAGGGGCCCCGGGTGCTGCTCAACTCCTCCGCCGTGGGGTTCTACGGCGACACCGGCGACCGGGCGGTCGACGAGCAGTCCCCCGCCGGCGAGGGGTTCCTCGCCGACCTGTGCAAGGTGTGGGAGGCCGCGACCCGGCCGGCGGAGGACGCCGGGACGCGGGTGGTGCTGCTGCGCACCGGCTTCCCCCTGGCCCGTGACGGCGGGCTGCTCAAGCCGCTGTACCTGCAGTTCAAGCTGTTCGCCGGCGGCAGGATGGGCAGCGGCCGGCAGTACCTGCCGTGGATGTCGCTGCCGGACTGGCTGGACGCCGTCGCGTTCACGCTCGACCGGGACCTGGCCGGCCCGGTGAACCTCACCGGGCCGGAGCCGGTGACCAACGGCGAGTTCTCCGCGGCCCTGGCGAAGGTGCTGCACCGGCCGAACCTGCTGCCGGTGCCGGGCATCGCGCTGAAGGCCGCCGTCGGCGAGTTCGGCGGGGAGGCCCTGGCCAGCCAGCGGGTGCTGCCCGGGGTCCTGGTGCGCGAGGGTTTCCCGTTCGCGCACCGGACCGTCGAGGCGGCGCTTCAGCAGGCCGTGTCGGCCACCACGTAGAAGTTCGGGCCGGTCTGCTGCAGGCCGTGCGTGGTGAACACGTTGTACAGGCCCATCGCCTGGTTCGAACCGTTCGCGTACGTGTACCCGCCGCTCATGTGTGCCCGGCCGGCGGTGACGTGCGCGTAGTTCGACGCCCGGACACAAGGTCCGGCGGTGGGGGTGGGCGAAGCGGTCGGGGAAGCGGTCGGGGAAGGCGAGGCGGTCGGCGATGCCGTCGCGGTGGGCGAAGGAGCGCCACCGTTGAGGCCCCAGTCGAGCGCCTGGTAGTACGACGAGCAGATGGTGTCCTTGTAGTACGTGCCGGCGGTGCCGCACTGCTCCGTGGCGCTGCCCGGGTCGACCGGTGTGGCGTGGGTCATGCCGGACACCAGGTACACCTTGACCTTGTCGCCGTAGTTCGCCAGGGACGTGCCGCCGGGCAGCGACGACGTGGAGGTCGGCGTCTGGGACACGCCGAGCACGTTCGTCCACTGGTCCCGCAGCTCGGTCGCGTTCGCCGGGGCGACCGTGGTGTCGGACGTGCCGTGCCAGATCGAGACCCGGGGGCGGGTGCCGCTGTAGCCGCTGTACGCCCCCCGGACCAGGTCACCCCAGGCCGCGGGGGTCTTGTCGACACCCGGGTTCATGCAGCTGAAGGCGTTCGTCATCGACGTGGCGCAGCGGTACGGCAGGCCGGCCATGATCGCGCCTCCGGCGAACACGTCGGGGTACGTGGCCAGCATCACCGCGGTCATGGCGGCGCCGGCGGACAGCCCCGTCACGTACACCCGGCCGCGGTCGACCTGGTAGTTCGTGGCGGCGTAGTCGACCATCTGCTTCACCGAGAGGGCCTCACCACCACCTCGGGCGGTGTCGCCGGTCTCGAACCAGTTGAAGCAGCTGGTGCTGTTGTTGGCGGACTTCTGCTCCGGCAGCACCAACGCGAAGCGCCACAGGTCGGCGTACTTGCGCCAGCCGGAGTTGGTGAAGTAGTCGGTCGCGTTCTGGGTGCAGCCGTGCATGGCGACGACCAGCGGCGCGTTCGCCGGCAGGCCGTCGGGGCGGTAGCTGTACATGCTGAGATTGCCGGGGTTCGAGCCGAAGCTGGACACGGTGGTCAGGGTCGCGGCATAGGCAGGCGTGGAGACGACGGTCAATGCAATGGCGGTCGCGACGGCGGCGAGTGCGGGTAGGACGAAACGCAGGATGCGGGGCATGGCGGTGCCCTTCCTCTCGGGGGGATGCCCACGCTAGGTGTGACGCTGCACGCACCACTATGTCCGTTGTCCACACATTCTCGGGGTCCGGGCGTGAGGGTTAGGCTGAGGCGTGACCAGCATTCTGGGTTTTGAGGTGAAACGGGCCGGTCTCGTCGACTACGAGACGGCCCTGGCTGAGCAGCGGCGGATCCACGAGGCCGTCGCGGACGGCACGGCACCGGACACGGTGCTGCTGCTGGAGCACCCCAGCGTCTACACCGCCGGCAAGCGGACCGAGCCGTCGGACCGCCCGTTCGACGGCACGCCGGTCGTCGACGTCGACCGCGGCGGCAAGATCACCTGGCATGGCCCGGGGCAGCTGGTCGGCTACCCCATCGTGCGGCTGCCGGATCCGATCGACGTGGTGGCCTACGTGCGCCGCATGGAGCAGGTCCTCATCGCCGTGTGTGCCGAGTTCGGCCTGGCCACGGTGCGGGTCGAGGGGCGCAGCGGGGTGTGGGTCGCCGCCGACGAGCGGGGGCCGGACCGCAAGGTCGCCGCGATCGGCATCCGGGTCGCCCGGGGTGTGACGCTGCACGGTTTCGCCATCAACGCCGACTGTGACCTGTCGCGCTACGACATCTTCGTCCCGTGCGGCATCCGCGACGCGGGCGTGACGTCGCTGTCAGCGGAGCTGGGCCGCGACGTCACCGTCGAGGAGGTCCTGCCGGTGGTCGAGCGGCACCTCACGACGCTGTTCCAGCTGTCGTAGCCGTCACCCGGTAGGCGACCACGGGGATCAGCTCCGGGTCGACGTCGTCGAGGCGGTCGTGGCCGGCGCAGCTGAAGCCGATCAGGGCCTGCAGCGCCCGGTCGCCGAGCTCGACCGGGTGCTCGCCGGCCGCCTCGAAGGCCAGCCGCTCGCCCTTGTCCTCCAGCACGCCGGGGTCGGCGCAGACGCTCAGCGCGCGCAGCAGCGTACCGTCGCGCCACAGGCCGAAACTGCACCATTCGGCATCGCTGTGCGCGGCGTGCAGCAGGACCTGCTTGCGCCCGCCCGCCTCGAGCACCGCGGGGTCGAGCTGCGAGGGCCGCTGCGGCGTCAGCGCCCAGCTGCACACCAGGTCGAGGCCGGCGAAGGAGCCGACGTACACGACGTCCTGGGGTGGGTTGAGCGCGTCGGCGAGCAGCTCGTCGCCGATCTCCTCGAGCGTCGCACCCGGGAAGAGCCGCTCCGCAAGCACACGGGTCGCGGGCTTGTCCAGCACGGGACAGGCCCGCAGGACATCGATGGGGTTGCCGTCGGAGTAGACCACCAGGGTGTCGTTGAACGCCACGGTTGCGTGATTGCCTGGTGTACGGCTCGGGAAACCTCGCAGACGTGACGTCAATCGCGTTCCCGACGGCTGGGCAGGCCGCGGGCGTAGGCTTTCCCGTGTGACCGCCGTTGTTCCGGAAGGCCGTCGTCTGCTGCGCATCGAAGCGCGTAACGCGGAGACGCCGATTGAGCGCAAGCCGCCGTGGATCAAGGTCTCCGCGAAGATGGGGCCTGAATACACGCACCTGCGAGGCCTCGTGCAACGCGAAGGCCTCCACACAGTGTGCCAGGAGGCCGGCTGTCCCAACATCTACGAGTGCTGGGAAGACCGCGAGGCGACGTTCCTCATCGGCGGCGACCAGTGCACCCGGCGGTGCGACTTCTGCCAGATCGACACCGGCAAGCCGGCCGAGTTCGACGCGGACGAGCCGCGCCGGGTCGCCGAGTCGGTGGCGACGATGGGCCTGCGCTACGCGACGGTGACCGGGGTCGCCCGCGACGACCTGCCCGACGGCGGCGCCTGGCTCTACGCGGAGACCGTCCGGCAGATCCACGGCCTGGTCGACGGCTGCGGCGTGGAGCTGCTCATCCCCGACTTCAACGGCGAGCCGAAGCTGCTCGCCGAGGTCTTCGACGCCCGTCCCGAGGTGCTCGCGCACAACGTCGAGACGGTGCCGCGGATCTTCAAGCGGATCCGCCCCGCGTTCCGCTACGACCGCTCCCTCGACGTGCTGACCCAGGCCCGCACCGCCGGCCTGGTCACGAAGTCCAACCTGATCCTGGGCATGGGCGAGGAGCGGGCCGAGATCTCCCAGGCGCTGCGCGACCTGCACGAGGCCGGTTGCGAGCTGGTGACCATCACGCAGTACCTGCGCCCGACCCCCCGCCACCACCCGGTCGAGCGCTGGGTCAAGCCGGAGGAGTTCGTCGAGCTGGCGCAGGAGGCCGAGCAGATCGGCTTCGCCGGGGTGCTGAGCGGGCCCCTGGTGCGCTCGTCCTACCGGGCCGGCCGGCTCTACCGGCAGGCCCTGGACAGCCGGGCGCTGAAAGCTTGAGCGCGTCCCACTAGACTTGGGGCATGGCAAAGGCCCAGGAGCCGGAGAAGGTCTCCTTCTTCACTCGGCTCAAGCAGATCGGCATGGTGTTCTCCTTCACCGCCAAGCGAGACAAGCTGTTCGTCCCGCTTGTCGCGGTGGTGGTCCTCGTGCCGCTCATCGCCGTCGGCGTGGCCGTCGCGCTCGGCGTCTCCTGGGTGTGGGCGCCGATCGGCGTCCTGGCCGCGCTGCTGGGCACGGTGATCGTGCTCAACCTGCGCTCGCAGAAGGCGATGATGCGCGAGGCCGAGGGCCAGCCCGGCGCGGCGGCCTCAATCATCGAGAACATGCGCGGCGACTGGCGGGTCACCCCGGCGATCGTCTCCACGACGCAGTTCGACATGGTGCACCTGGTCATCGGCCGCCCCGGCGTGATCCTCCTCGGCGAGGGCAACCCGTCGCGGGTCCGCGGCCTGATCAACCAGGAGCGCCGCCGCCTGGTGAAGGTCATCGGCAACGCCGACCTGCGCGACTTCGTCATCGGCAACGAGGAGGGCCAGCTGCCCCTCGCGAAGCTGCGCAACACCCTCGTCCGGCTGCCGCGCACGATCACCGGCAAGGACGTCAACGCGCTCGACAAGCGGCTCACCGCCCTGTCGGCGCGCCCGCAGATGCCGCGCGGCGCGATGCCGAAGAACATGAAGCCGCCGAAGGGCGCGTTCAAGGCGATGCGCGGCCGCTGAGCGACCTTACGAAGCCGCCGGCGCCGTGTTCACCACCCACGAGCCGGCGGCTTTGTCATGCAGTCCCCGGCCGTCCTTGTCCATGATCAGCGCCGGGACGAAGAGCAGCAGCAACGCGCCCCGCAGGATCGCCCTGGGCACGCCGATCGGGCCGCCTGTGGCCATTGACACACACCGGATGCGCAGCAGCCGCATCCCGAGGGTCTGGGCGAAGAAGCCGAGGAACAGCCCGTACACCACCAGCAGCAGGCCGGGCGCGAGCCACGGCGCATCCACGGGATCGGCGAACGCCCCGCTGATGACCAGGCACAACAGCCAGTCGACGAGCAATGCGCCGAAGCGCCTGGACAACGAGGCCGCGGTGAGCTCCACGGCGGGTCAGCCTACCGAACAGGTACACGTCGATGATCGGCCAAACCACTGACGGCGAAACACAGTGGAAACAATCGAGACACGCCTGGGCAATCGCACAGTTCTACGGTCGCGACCAACCAGACACCTTCACACTGAAGTGATCACCACGGCTGGTATTGCCTGCGACCTGGAGGACGAGTGTTCGCCAATTCTGACGAGCTGCTGCGATACGTGAAGGACGAGGGCGTCCGCTTCGTCGACGTTCGCTTCTGTGACCTGCCGGGCGTCATGCAGCACTTCAATGTCCCCGCCGAGTCGTTCGACGAGAGCGTGTTCAGCGACGGCCTCGCCTTCGACGGCTCGTCCATCCGTGGCTTCCAGGCGATCCACGAGTCGGACATGATGCTGCTGCCCGACGCGACGTCGGCCTTCATCGACCCGTTCCGGGTCGAGAAGACCCTGGCGCTGAACTTCTTCATCCACGACCCGTTCACGCGTGAGGCCTACTCGCGTGACCCGCGCAACGTGGCGAAGAAGGCCGAGGCATACCTGAAGTCGAGCGGTGTCGCGGACACGGCCTACTTCGGCGCCGAGGCCGAGTTCTACATCTTCGACTCGATCCGGCACGAGACGTCGGCCAACCAGTCGTTCTACTACATCGACTCGGTCGAGGGCTGGTGGAACTCCGGCAAGGACGAGCCGGGTGGCAACCGCGGCTACAAGACCGCCTACAAGGGTGGCTACTTCCCGGTCCCGCCGCTGGACCACTACTCGGACCTGCGTGACCAGATGGTCCAGCGCCTCATCGGTGCCGGGTTCGTCGTGGAGCGCTCGCACCACGAGGTCGGCACCGCCGGCCAGGCCGAGATCAACTATCGCTTCGGCACGCTGCTGCAGGCCGGCGACCAGATGCAGCTGTTCAAGTACCTGATCAAGAACACCGCGTGGGCCGCCGGCAAGACCGCGACCTTCATGCCCAAGCCGCTCTTCGGCGACAACGGCTCCGGCATGCACACCCACCAGTCCCTCTGGCTGGGTGGCGAGCCGCTGTTCTACGACGAGGCCGGCTACGGCGGCCTGTCGGACATCGCCCGCTGGTACATCGGCGGCCTGCTGCACCACGCGCCGTCGCTGCTCGCCTTCACCAACCCGACGGTCAACTCCTACCGCCGCCTGGTCCCCGGCTACGAGGCCCCGGTCAACCTGGTCTACTCGCAGCGCAACCGCTCCGCCTGCACCCGTATCCCGGTCACGGGCACGAACGCCAAGGCGAAGCGCGTCGAGTTCCGCGTGCCGGACCCGTCGGCCAACGTCTACCTGGCCTTCTCCTCGATGATGATGGCCGGCCTCGACGGCATCAAGAACAAGATCGAGCCCCCGGCGCCGATCGACAAGGACCTCTACGACCTTCCGCCGGAGGAGGTCGCCAACGTCAAGCAGGTCCCCGGCTCGCTCGACCAGGTGCTCACCTCCCTGGAGGCCGACCACGGCTTCCTGCTCGAGGGCGGCGTCTTCACCCAGGACCTGATCGACACCTGGATCTCCTACAAGCGCGCCAACGAGGTCGACCCGGTGCGCCTGCGCCCGACCCCGCACGAGTTCGCGATGTACTACGACGTCTGATCCACCCCCGCGCCACCCGGCGCGGCACTGAGGTCGCTCGTCAGGACGGCGGTCACGCCCGGCTCACCAGCCCGGCGCGGCCGCCGTTCCGCATTCCCGGGCACCGAGATTCCCGGGCACCGAGCGGCGGTAGCCGCCCGAAGCCAGGAACAGCTAGCTGCTGAAGATGCGTTCGACGGCTTGGCGGGCACGGCGGGCCACGCGCAGGTACTCGTCCAGGAACTCCTGGGGTTCGACGCCGCCCAGGATCCTTGCCACCGCGGCCAGGTCCGGGCCCTGGCGGGGCAGCTGGTCGGTGGCGCGGCCGCGGACCAGGGTCAGCAGGTTGCGGACCCGGGACGCCTGGCGCCAGGCGGAGCGCAGGGCCGCGGCGTCCGCGGCGTCGATCAGGCCCGCCGAGGTCGCCTCGGTGAGGGCTTCGAGGGTGCGGGTGGTGCGCAGCCCGGGGACGGTGCGGCCGTGCAGGAGCTGGAGCAGCTGGACGGTCCACTCGACGTCGGCGAGGCCGCCGCGGCCGAGTTTCGTGTGGGTGGCCGGGTCGGCGCCGCGGGGCAGCCGTTCGCTGTCGACGCGGGCCTTCAGGCGGCGGATCTCGTGGATCTGCTCGCGGGTGAGGCCGCCGTCGGGGAAGCGCATCGTGTCGGCGAGGGCGAGGAAGCGGGCGCCGAGGTCGGGTGAGCCGGCGACGTGGCGGGCGCGGAGCAGGGCCTGCGCCTCCCAGACCTTCGACCAGCGGGCGTAGTACTGCTGGTACGCGCCGAGGCTGCGCACCAGGGGGCCCTGGCGGCCTTCGGGGCGCAGGTCGGCGTCGACGCCGAGCGGCGGGTCGGGGGCGGGGCGGGCGAGCAGGCGGCGGAGGTCCTCGGCGACGGTGAGGGCGAGGCCGCTGGCGGCGTCGTCGGCCATGCCGGGTGGGGGTTCGTAGACGAAGAGGACGTCGGCGTCGGAGGGGTAGCTGGTCTCCTCGCCACCGAGGCGGCCCATGCCGATGATGGCGAAGTCGAGACTGCGGTCAACAGCAGGCGCGGCGGTGACGCCGAGGGTGGCGCGCAGCGTCGCGTCGATGACGGCGGAGAGGGCGACGCCGACGACGGAGACGTCGAGGAAGCCCAGCAGGTCGGCGCAGGCGATGCGGAACAGCTCGCGGCGGCGGGAGGCGCGCACGGCGTTGATCGCGGTCTCGGGATCGTCGTGGCGGGCCGCGGCGGCGGCGAACTGCGTGGCGAGCTGCGCGGCGGTGCGGGGCACGAGCTCGGCGTCGTCGGCGAGGAGCCGCAGCGCCTCCGGGTCGTGGACGAGCAGCTCCGTGACGTACCGGGACAGGGCAAGCAGCCGGGCCAGCCGCAGCGCGACCGGGCCCTCGTCGCGCAGCAGCCGCAGGTACCACGGGGTGTTGCCGAGCTTGTCGGACACCTGCCGGTAGGCGAGCAGCCCGCGGTCGGGTTCGGGGGCGTCGGCGAACTCGCTGAGCAGCACGGGCAGCAGCTGCCGCTGGATCGCGGCGGTCCGGGACACGCCGCCGGTGAGGGCCTCGATGTGGCGCAGCGCGCCGGCCGGGTCGGCGAAGCCGAGCAGTTCCAAGCGGGCCTTGGCGGCGGTCGCGGTGAGCCGCAGCTGCTCGCTTGGGACGCGGGCGACGGCTTCCAGCAGCGGCCGGTAGAGCAGCTTGGCGTGCAGCCGGCGGACCTCCTGGGCGTGGCGGACCCAGTCGGCGCGGAAGGACTCGACGGCGTCGCGGGCGGCGTTGGGCCGGTAGCCGAGGGCGTGCGCGAGCCAGCGCAGCGCGGCCGGGTCGTCGGGCACGGTGTGGGTGCGCCGCAGGCGTTGCAGCTGGAGGCGGTGTTCGACGGTGCGCAGGAAGCGGTACGCCCGCAGCAGCGCCTCGCCGTCGGCGAGGCCGACGTACCCGCCCTCGATGAGGCCGCGCAGGCCGGTGATGGTGGTCGGGGTGCGCAGCGTCTCGTCGGCGCGGCCGTGGACGAGCTGCAGCAGCTGCACCGCGAACTCGATGTCGCGCAGGCCGCCGGGGCCGCGTTTGATCTCGCGGTCGACCTCGGTGCGCGGGATCTGCTCGATGATGCGGCGGCGCATCGCCCGGACCTCGTCGACGGCCTCGGGGCGTTCGGCGGCGGACCAGATGAGCGGCTGCAGCTCCTGCAGCCACCGGGCGCCGAGCTCCAGGTCGCCGGCGGCGGGCCGGGCCTTCAGCAGGGCCTGGAACTCCCAGGTCTTGGCCCATTTGCGGTAGTACGCGAGGTGCGAGGCGACGGTCCGCACGAGAGCCCCGCGGCTGCCCTCGGGGCGCAGGGCCGCGTCGACGGGCCAGGCGACGAAGCCACAGATCTCCATCAGCCGGGCGGCGAGGGTACTGCCGGCCCGCATCGCGACCTCGACGTCGGCACCGTCGACGGGTTCGGCGACGAACACGACGTCAACGTCGCTGACGTAGTTGAGCTCGACGCCGCCGCACTTGCCCATGGCGACGACGGACAGGGTGCAGATGCCCGAGAAGTCGGGGTGTTCGGTGGAGGCGATCGTCAACGCGGCGGACAGGGTCGCGTCGGCGAGC
Source organism: Dactylosporangium sp. NPDC049525 (assembly GCF_040676755.1). Classification (NCBI taxonomy): domain Bacteria; kingdom Bacillati; phylum Actinomycetota; class Actinomycetes; order Micromonosporales; family Micromonosporaceae; genus Dactylosporangium; species Dactylosporangium sp. NPDC049525. The sequence goes on from NZ_JBFAPO010000022.1 coordinate 123,496, forward strand.
TCGGTCAGGCGGCGCATCGTGACGTCGACGTCGGCGGCCCCGGTCAGGTCGGCCGCGACGATGCGCAGCAGCTCCCGCCGGTATCCGCTGCGCAGCAACGGCACGGTGGACACGTCGCGGGTGCTGTAGCCGGCGGGGCGGCTGTTCTGCTCGCCCTGCAGCTCCTTCCAGTCCGGTGGGTTGGACACGAGCAGGTCGCCGAGGGTCGCGGACACGCCGAGCACCCCGGTGAGCCGGCGCCGCAGCGGCCGGTCGCTGAGGACGGCGTCGCGGACCTCCTCCCCGGCGACCTCGACGAGCCGGTGCAGCTGGAAGAGCGCCAGGTCGGGGTCGGCGGCGAAGTACAGGGTTTCCAGGAGTGTCGCGGCGTCGTCGTCGACCGGGCGGCGGGTCTCCGGGTCCCACAGGCGCAGCCCGTCCGGGCCGGCGAGGGCCGAGGAGCGGGCGTCGTCGGTGAACCCGAACCGGGCGAGGTGACCGGCGGGGGCCATCAGGCGGGGCCCAGCAGCGGCAGGGACCGCAGGCCGCCGTCGCCCCTGGGCACCCGGCCGAGCGCGACGGCGGCGAACCGCTCCGCGAACGGCTGCCACACCTCGGCGACGTCGCTCAGCGCGGCCTCGACGCTTTCGAGCAGCTCGATCGGGTCGATGCCGAGCTCGCCGAGGGTGCCGACGCCGTCCATCGCCCACGCAGCGAACATCTCCAGGTCGCATTCGATGTGGAACTGCAGGCCCCACGCGACCGAGCCGATCCGGAACGCCTGCACCGGGTAGTGGGTGGAGGCGGCGAGGAGGGTCGCGGTGACCGGCAGTTCGACGATCTCGTCGCGGTGCCAGTGCAGCACGTCAGGGGCGAACGGCACCGCGGCGAAGATCGGGTCGTGATCGGCGACGTCCCGGCGGGCGACGAGCCGCACCCCGATCTCGGGGCCGGCGGCGCTGCGTTCGACGGTGCCGCCGTGCGCCTGGGCCAGCAGTTGCGCGCCGAGGCAGACCGCGAGGGTCGGGACCTTGTGCCGGACCGCCTTGCGCAGCAGGCCGTCGAGCTGGGCGAACCACGGCGCGGCCCGCTCGCCGTCGGGCCCGGCGAACGCGTCCTGCTCGCCGCCGAGCACGACGAGGGCGGCGTAGCCGTCCAGGTCGGCGGGCAGCGGGTCGCCCGCGTGGGGGCGCACGACGGCCAGTTCGAGGCCGCCGCCGGTCAGCCAGTCGCCGAGGCGCGCCGGTCCGTCGCTGGGGTCGTTCTCCACCACGAGCGCCACCCGTCCCCGCGGGGACCCTTCGATCGTCACGACCCGACAATAACGACCGTGGAACCGTTGAAGGTCGGGGATGCCGTCATGCTCGTGTCGCCGTCGGGGCCGACCCGGCCGGAGCGGGTGGCCCGCGGCATCGAGCTGCTGGAGAGCTGGGGTCTGCGGGTGCGGGTCGGGCGGCACGTGTTCGACCGCGACGGGTATCTCGCCGGCCACGACGACGACCGGCTCCGGGACCTCGACGACGCCTTCGAGGATCCTGCGGTCCGGGCGGTCGTGTGTACGAGGGGTGGGTACGGCGCCCAGCGGATCGTCGACCGGGTGCGGCTCGGGTTGCCGAAGCATCTCGTCGGGTTCTCCGACATCACCGCGTTGCAGCTGGCGGTGTGGCGCAGGGGCCGGTGGCCGAGCGTGCACGGCCCGGGTGCGGCCTGGTTCGACGACCGGCTCCCGGCGACGTCTGCGGCGTCACTACGGGCGGCGTTGTTCTCGTCGGGCCCGCTGTGGTCGTACACCGGCGAAAACGAGGAGACGGGTGCGGTGCGGGTGCCGGGCCCGCCCGTGCGCGGTGTGCTGCTGGGCGGCAACCTGGCGATGCTCGCCAGCACGCTCGGCACCGTCGACATGCCCGACTTTTCGGAAAAAATCATGCTGATCGAGGATGTGGGTGAGGCGCCGTACCGCGTCGACCGGATGCTGACGCACCTGCGCCGCGCGGGCGCGTTCGACGGCGTGGCGGGCGTCGCGGTGGGCCAGTTCACCGGCTGCGTCGACGGCGGGCCCACGACGGTCGTGGACGTGCTGCAGGAGCATCTCGGCGCGCTGGGCGTGCCGGTGCTCGGCGGGCTGCGGATCGGGCACGGCGCCGGGCAGGAGACCGTCGTGCTGGGCGCGCCGGCGCTGCTGGACGCGAACGTGGGCTGCCTCACCAGTCGTCTGACGGATGAGATCGGAGACAGCGCTGCGGCAGGATAGGACCCATGAGTGAGCGGAGCGAGCGAATCATGTTGCAGCGTGGACTTGGCGCTCATGACGCCGGTGAGCGAAGCGAGGCGGCGGCATGAGTTTCGTGACCACCGGGTTCGGCGGGCGGCGGCGGCAGCAGGAGCCGGACCTGCCGCCCGGGCAGTATCTCGCCCACGACTTCCCCGTCCTGTCCGCCGGGCCGACCCCTCGCCTCAGCACCGACCGGTGGGAGTTCGTCATCACCACCGAGACGGGCGCGGCGACGAAGTGGACATGGGCGGAGTTCACCGCGCTGCCGTACGAGGACGTGACCGTCGACATCCACTGCGTCACGAAGTGGTCGAAGCTGCAGACGGGCTGGCGGGGCGTGGCGGTCGACACGCTCATGGCGGACGTCGAGTCGGCCGCGGACTTCGTGATGGCACACTCCTACGACGGGTACACCACCAACCTCCCCCTGGAGGACCTGCTGGACGGGCAGGCGTGGGTGGCGTACCGCTACGACGACGAGCCCCTGACGCCGGAGCACGGCGGCCCGGCGCGGCTGCTGGTGCCGCACCTGTACCTGTGGAAGTCCGCGAAGTGGGTGCACGGGCTGCGGCTGATGCTGGAGGACGAGCCGGGGTTCTGGGAGCAGGCCGGCTATCACGACTACGGAGACCCATGGCGCGAGCAGCGGTACCAGGGAGACTGACCTGGCAGAAGGCGACGTTGCTGTCGGCTGTCACGGAGACGCCGACGGCGCGGACCCTCGTCTTCGACGTGCCTGACTGGCCGGGGCACCTGCCCGGCCAGCACGTCGACGTGCGGTTGACCGCCGAGGACGGGTACACGGCGCAGCGCAGCTACTCGATCGCGTCGGCGTCCGGCCTGGAGATCACCGTGCAGCGGCTCGACGACGGTGAAGTGAGTCCGTTTCTCACGGATATTTACGACATCGGGCAGCCGGTGGAGCTGCGCGGGCCGATCGGCGGCTGGTTCGTGTGGCGGCACACCGACCCGGCGCCGGTGCAGCTGATCGCGGGCGGCTCCGGGATCGTGCCGCTGATGGCGATGATCCGGTCCCGGGCCGAGCACGGGGTGCGGACACCGTTCCGGCTGCTTTACTCGGTGCGCACCCCGCAGGACGTGATCTACGCGGCGGAGCTGCGGCAACGGGCCCGCGACGACCGGGGCCTGGACGTCGAATACGTCTACACCAGGGTCCGTGGCTCGCGGGTCGGCGTCGCCGACGTCAACACGCACGCGTGGCCGGCGGACTTCAAGCCCGCGGTCTTCGTGTGCGGACCGACCGGCTTCGTGGAGACCGTCGCCGACATCATGGTGGCGCTCGGCCATGACGCCAGAGGCATCAAGACCGAGCGCTACGGCTGACCTGACCTACATGATCCCGAGGTAGCGCTCGCGCTCGAACGGGGTCACGACCCGGCGGTACTCTTCCCACTCGGTCCGCTTGTTCTTCAGGAAGAAGTCGAAGACGTGCTCGCCGAGGATCTCCGCGACCAGCTCGGAGCCGGCCATCGTGTCGACCGCCTGGGACAGGTTCTCCGGCAGCGACTCGTAGCCGGCGGCGCGCCGCTCGCCGTCGGTGAGCGCCCACACGTCGTCCTCGGCGCCCGGGGGCAGCTCGTAACCCTGCTCGATGCCGCGCAGGCCGGCGCCGAGCAGGACCGCATAGGCGAGGTAGGGGTTGCTGGCCGAGTCGAGCGAGCGGACCTCGACGCGGGCCGAGTTGGGCTTGCCGTAGGCCGGCACCCGCACCAGCGCGGAGCGGTTGGTGTGGCCCCAGCAGACATAGGCCGGCGACTCGGTGATCCGGTTCGGCACCGACTGCGGGAAGAGCCGCTTGTAGGAGTTCACCCACTGGTTGGTGATCGCGGTGTACTCCCGCGCGTGGACCAGCAGTCCGGCGATGAACGCCTGCCCGACCTTCGAAAGTTTCATCGGGTCGCTCGCGTCGTGGAACGCGTTGCGCTCCCCCTCGAACAGCGACAGGTGCGTGTGCATGCCGCTGCCCGGCTGGTCGGTGAACGGCTTCGGCATGAAGGTGGCGTGCACCCCGTGTGAGAGCGCAACCTCCTTGATGACGTGCCGGAACGTCATGATGTTGTCGGCCGTGGTCAGCGCGTCGGCATACCGCAGGTCGATCTCCTGCTGACCGGGCGCGACCTCGTGGTGGCTGAACTCGACCGAGATGCCGATCCGCTCCAGGGCGAGGACCGCCTGGCGGCGGAAGTCGCGGGCGACGGCGTGGGTGGTGTGGTCGAAGTAACCGCCGGTGTCGACCGGGGTCGGCAGCGACCCGTGCTCACCCAGCGACTCGAGCAGGAAGAACTCGATCTCCGGGTGGGTGTAGAAGGTGAAGCCCTTCTCCGCCGCCCGCGACAGCGCCCGGCGCAGCACGTGGCGCGGGTCGGCCCAGGACGGCGAACCGTCGGGCAGCGTGATGTCGCAGAACATGCGGGCGCTCTCCCCCGACATGCCACCCTCGAACGGGAAGACCTGGAACGTCGTCGGGTCCGGCATGGCGACCATGTCCGACTCGTAGACCCGGGCGAAGCCCTCGATCGCCGAACCGTCGAAGCCGATGCCCTCTTCGAACGCCGACTCGAGCTCGGCCGGCGCGACCGAGACGCTCTTCAACGTGCCAAGGACGTCGGTGAACCACAGACGCACGAAGCGGATGTCCCGCTCTTCGAGCGTCCGGAGCACGAACTCCTGCTGACGGTCCACGGTGGTTCCCCCACGAGCTGCGGTGTCTACGGCCAATTCGGGCAAGTCTCGCCCGGAGGTGTTACGCACAAGTTACCGGACCAGCCCATCTCACCCGGCACTGGAGTGAACGTCACAGGAGCACCCGCGGCGGGCTTGGTCCACACTTGAAGCATGCCCCGGTTGCGACTCGCGCTCGCCCAGATCGACCCGACCGTCGGAGACCTCACCGGCAACTCGTCCCTGGTGCACGGCTGGACCAGCAAGGCCGCCGGTGCCGGCGCCCACGTCGTGGCGTTCCCGGAGATGATGCTGACCGGCTACCCGGTCGAGGACCTGGTGTTCCGCAAGTCGTTCGTGGCCGCCTCCAAGCGCGCCGTCGACGACCTCGCCGCGCAGCTGTCCGCCGACGGCCTCGGCGACACCGTCGTCATCGTCGGCTACCTCGACGCCGACGAGGTCGGCCCGCGCAACGCCCTCGCCGTGCTGCACCGCGGCACCCAGGTCGCCACCTACTTCAAGCACCACCTGCCCAACTACGGCGTCTTCGACGAGGACCGCTATTTCGAGCCGGGTGAGACGCTGACCGTCATCCGGGTCGGCGGCGTCGACATCGCCCTCACCATCTGCGAGGACCTGTGGCAGGACGGCGGCCCGTTCGCCGTCGCCGCCCTCGCGTCCGTCGGTCTGGTCATCAACATCAACGGCTCGCCGTATGAGCTGAACAAGGACGACACCCGCCTCACCCTCGTCGCCCGCCGCGCCGCGGAGGCCCGCGCCACCGTCGCCTACGTCAACACCGTCGGCGCCCAGGACGAGCTGGTCTTCGACGGCGACTCGATGGTGGTGCGTCCCGACGGCTCGCTGATCGCCCGGGCGCCGCAGTTCGCCGAGCAGCTGATGGTCCTGGACCTGGACCTGCCGGCCGCCGCGCCGGTCCCGCCGGCCGTGCGGGACGCCGAGATGCAGGTCGTCAACATCCTGATCTCCGACAGCGTCGTGGAGAGCGACCAGCCGGCGCCCGCGCCGGAGATCGCCGCCCGGGTCACCGACGAGGCCGAGATCTGGCAGGCACTCGTGCTCGGCCTGCGCGACTACGTGCGCAAGAACGGCTTCCGCGGCGTCGCGATCGCCCTGTCCGGCGGCATCGACTCCGCCGTCGTCACCGCCATCGCCTGCGACGCGCTCGGCCCGGCCAACGTCGTCGCGGTGTCCCTGCCGAGCGGGCACTCCTCGCAGCACTCCAAGGACGACGCCGAGGACATGGCCCGCCGCACCGGCCTGGACTACCGGGTCGAGCCGATCCAGCCGATGGTCGACAGCTTCCTGGCCAACATGGCCCTGTCCGGCCTCGCCGTGGAGAACCTCCAGGCCCGCGTCCGCGGCGTGATCATGATGGCCATCTCCAACCAGGAGGGTCCCCTCGTCCTGACCACGGGCAACAAGAGCGAGCTCGCCGTCGGTTATTCCACGCTGTACGGGGACTCCGTCGGCGCCTTCAACCCGCTGAAGGACGTGCCGAAGACCCTCGTCTGGAAGCTCGCCCGCTGGCGCAACGAGGAGGCCGAACGCCGCGGCGACGTGCCGCCGATCCCGGAGCGCTCGATCACCAAGCCGCCGAGCGCGGAGCTGCGCCCCGGCCAGCTCGACGCCGACTCCCTGCCCGACTACGAGGTCCTCGACGCGATCCTCGCCGGCTACGTCGACGGCGACCTCGGCCGCGACGACCTGGTCGCCGCCGGCCACGACCCCGCCGTCGTCGACAAGACCCTGCGGATGGTCGACCTCGCCGAATACAAGCGCCGCCAGAGCGCCCCCGGCACGAAGATCTCCATCAAGGCCTTCGGCCGCGACCGCCGCCTGCCCATCACCAACCGCTTCAGCAACTAGCTACGCCGGGCGTACCGGGGGTCGGGGGCGGCGAGCCCGCGACGGGCCTGACATCCGACCCCGCGGCGAGATCCCCTTCGTCCCGCCGACGCCGGCTACGGGCCAGCAACCAGTTCAGCCCCGCCCGCCGCCCTCGCAGAGACCCCTCGCGGAGACCCCCTGCGCAGACCCGCCCCCGCGGAGACCGCCCCCGGGCAGACCCGCCCCCCGCGCAGACGTTGGTCAATGCCCGCGTATGCGGCTTTTGCGCATCGACGGTGTGCGATCTACCCGCGGTTCGAAGATCATTTTGCGGGTAGATCGACCAACGTCTTGCTCGAAAGGTGCTTTTCGGGGCATTGACCAACGTCTGTGTGGCGGTGGGCGGGGCAGCCGCCGGTGCGGCGTCCCGCCGGCGTCGGGACAGTGAGATTCCGCATGCACGGTGCCGGGAGCAGCGGTGCGGTGCGACCATCGGGGGGACAGCCCGGGGACCCCGCACGGGGCCTCGAGGAACCCGTTAGGAGGACATCGATGTCCGAAGTCCAGTCGCTGTACGGCGGTGCCGTCAACCGCCGGGTGCGCACCAGGGACCTGCTCGCCGCCAAGGAGCGGGGTGAGCGGTGGCCGATGCTGACGTCGTACGACCAGTACACGGCCGGCATCTTCGACGAGGCCGGGATTCCGGTCCTGCTGGTCGGCGACTCCGCCGCCAACAACGTGTACGGGTACGCCTCCACCGTGTCGGTGACCGAGGACGAGCTGCTGCCGCTGGTGCGGGCCGTGATCCGCTCGACGCGGCGGGCCCTGGTCGTCGGGGACCTGCCGTTCGGCTCGTACGAGGAGGGGCCGGCGCAGGCGCTGCGCACCGGGGTGCGGTTCATGAAAGAGGGCGGCTGCCACGCCGTCAAGCTGGAGGGCGGCGTGCGGGTCGCGCCGCAGATCGCCGCGCTGACCGGGGCCGGCATCCCGGTGATGGCGCACATCGGCTTCACGCCGCAAAGCGAGCACGCGATCGGCGGTTACCGGGTACAGGGCCGCGGGGACGCCGCCGACGAGGTGATCGCCGACGCGCACGCGGTCGCGGAGGCCGGCGCGTTCGCGGTGGTGCTGGAGATGGTGCCGGGTGAGGTCGCCAAGCGCGTCACCCATGAGCTGCGGATCCCGACGATCGGCATCGGGGCCGGCGCGGAGACCGACGCCCAGGTGCTCGTCTGGCAGGACATGGCCGGGCTGCGCACCGGGAAGGCGCCGCGGTTCGTGAAGGCATACGCGGACCTGGCCGGCGCGCTCGGCGACGCCACCCGGGCGTTCGCCGACGAGGTGCGCACCGGAGCCTTCCCGGCGGCCGAGCACACGTTCTAGCACCTGCCGTGCGGGACCAGCTGGCGCAGGTTCTGCGCCAGCTCGGTCGCGGCGCCCTCGCTCAGAGCGACACGTCGAGGCTTTCCAGTCCCCTGATCACATATCCGGGCTTCCACTTCGGCTCCCGCACGAGCTGCAGGCCGGGCGCCTTGCTCAGCAGCGCGCCGAACGACGCGACGAGTTCGATCCTGGCCAAGGGGGCGCCCAGGCAGTAGTGGATTCCGGCGCCGAAGGAGATGTGCGGGTTGTCGCGGCGCTCCACGTCCAGGCGCTGCGGGTCGGTGAACACGGTCGGATCGTGGTTCGCGGAGCCGAACAGCAGCGCGACCTCTTGCCCCTTGCGAATCGTGTGGCCGCGCAGCTCGACGTCCTCCAGCGCCCACCGTTCGAACATCTGCAATGGCGTGTCATAGCGCATCAGTTCTTCGATCGCCACCGGTACCAACTCGGGGTCGGTCCGGATTTTTCGCAGTTGATCCGGATTGCGGAACAGGGCCCACCATCCGTTGCCGGTCACATTGACGGTTGCCTCATGACCGGCGTTGAGCAACAGCACGCAGGTGCCGATGAGCTCGTCCTCGCTGAGCCCTTCGACCGCGGCGAGGGCGCTGATCAGATCATCCTGCGGATCGCCCGCACGGTGCCGGGCCAGGCCGCGCAGGTACTCCGAGAACTCCTCGGCGGCGCGCACCGCCTCGGCCGCCGTCTCCCGTGACGGGTTCAGCTCGTACATCCCGCAGATCGCCGCCGACCACGGCCGCAGCAGGTGCCGGTCCGCCTCGGGGATGCCGAGCAGCTCCGCGATGACCGTCACCGGCAGCGGCTCGGCGACCTCGGCGATCAGGTCCCCGCCGCCCTTGGCGACGAACGCGTCGACCAGGCCGTCGGCGAGGCGCTGCACCACCGGCCGCAGCGCCTCGACCCGCCGCGGGGTGAACGCCTGCGACACGAGGCGCCGCAGCCGGGTGTGGTCCGGCGGCTCGCGGTCCAACATGCCGTTGTTGTTGAGCCGCCAGAACGGCTCGTCCTGCGGTGGCGGGGGCGTGCGGCCCATCTCCTCGTGCGAGGCGACGTGCAGGTAGGTGCGGCCCAGCCGCCGGTCCCGCAGCAGCGCGTTGACGTCCTCGTGCCGCGACACGAGGAACTGGCCGCTCGGCTCGAACCAGCTGACCGGGGCCTGTTCCCGCAGCCGGCGGTACGCGTCATATGGGTGCGCGACGAACGCCGGCGACCACGGGTCGAACGTGTTCACAGGTCCGTCACCCGGATGCCGGCGTGCACCTTGTAGCGCTTGTTGATCGCGATCAGGTTCGCCGTCAGCGCCTCGACCTGCCCCGCGTTGCGCAGCCGCCCCGCGAACACGCCCCGCATGCCGTCGATCCGGGCGGCGAGGGCCTGGACCTGCTCGGCCGCGTCCCGGTCGTCGGCGAGGACCAGCACGTCCAGGTCGACCCGGTCGACCTCCGGGTCGGTCAGCAGGGCCGCGCTGACGTGGTGGAACGCGGCGCACACCCGCGCCTCCGGCAGCAGCGTCGCGGCCTGCTCGGCGGCGCTGCCCTCCGGCACCGGCAGCGCGAACGGCCCCTGCTTGTCGAACCCGAGCGGGTTGACGCAGTCCACCACGATCTTCCCGCCGATCAGCAGCGGCGCCAGCTCCGCCACGGTCGCCGCGTGCCCCTCCCACGGGACCGCGACGATGACCACGTCGGCCTGGCAGGCGAACTCGTTGTCGCCGCCCTCGGCCGGGGTCTGCACGCCGGGCAGCGCGTTGAGCTCCTCCGCCGCCTGGGCGCCGCGCTCCGTGGAACGCGAACCCACCAGCACCCGCAGCCCGGCCCGGGCGAACCGGTACGCGAGTCCGCGGCCCTGCGGCCCGGTGCCGCCGAGGATGCCGATCCGCAGCGCTGACACGTCGGGCAGTTCGATCTGGTCGTAGCTCATGACTCAAGTCTTACCGTGTGGAAGAGCACCTTGCGGCGGGTGGGGTCAGCCTCGGTGAGCCGCACCCGGATCCGCTCACCCAGCGGCAGGTCCTTGCCGTCGCCGTCGCTCTCACCCTCGCAGCGGGCCCGCACCGGCGGCTCGTCGAGCGCGATGTCGGCCCGGCGCTTGTCCACGTCCAGCACCGCGGCGTCGAACTCCTCACCGACGCGGTGCTGCAGCAGGACCGCCTCCACGAGGTCGACCGCGCCGCGCTCGGCGGCGTTGGCGACCCGGTCGGTGCGGCTCATCACCTCCGGCAACCGCGGCAACGCCTCCCGCGCCCACGCGGGCACCTCTACGCCCGCGTGCAGGGCGAGGCACACTTCGGTGACGTACCGGTCGGCCAGGCGCCGCAGCGGGGCCGTCACGTGGGCGTACGGGGCTGCCACGGCGCCATGCAGCGGCTGCTGCGGGGCCTCGCCGTCGAACGGGGTGTAGCCGGCGCCGCGCATCATCTCCGCGGCCTGGTCGATGAGCGCCTGCGCCCGCGGGTCCATCGGGTCGAGCGCCGCGATGACCTCACCCGGACTCTGCTCAGCGGGCCAGTCCAGGCGCAGCGCCTTCGCCGCCAGCCGCAGCCGGCGCACCGCGTCCTCCTGCGGCGGCGGCATGGTCCGCAGCAGCCCGATGTTCTGCTTGAGCATGATCTGCGCGGCGGCCATGCCGGTCAGCAGCGAGATCTGCGCGTTGAACTCCTCGACCGGCACCGGCCCGCGGATAGCGAGGCGCCAGCCGTCGCCGTCGGGCTCGATCTCCTGCTCCGGCATCGGCAGGTTGACCGCGCCCCGCTCCAGCCCCAGCTTCGTGAGCAGCCGGCCGATCTCCGGCAGCAGCGCCACCGACGGGTGCGGGGTGCCCGCGTCGACGTCCCGCTGGACCTGCTCGTAGTTGAGTTTCGCCCGGCTGCGGACCGTCGCCCGGCGCACGTCCACCCCGGTCGTCGCGCCGGTGCCGTCCAGGTCGATCGTCCACAGCACGGCCGGCCGGTCCTGGTCCGGCAGCAGGCTCGCGGCGCCCTCGCTGAGCACCGCCGGGTGCAGCGGGACCTTGCCGTCGGGCAGGTAGACGGTCTGCCCCCGAATCCAGGTCTCCCGCTCGATCGCGGGCGCCCCCACGGTGAACGCGGCCACGTCGGCGATCGCGTAGAACACCCGGTAGCCGGTGTCCTGCCGCTGCAGCAGCAGCGCCTGGTCGAGGTCCTTGGACGTCGGCGGGTCGATCGTCACGAACTCCAGGGCCGTGCGGTCCTCGCGGTCCTCGTGCCGGTCCTTCGCGGCGGCTTCGGCCTCCCGGTCGGCCGCCTCGGGGAACGCGGTGGGCAGGTCGAGCTCTCGGCGCAGCCCGGAGAAATCGATGCGGGCGGCTCGGATACGTCGTAAGGCCACGGCACAGTCTTACACCGGCACCGCAAAAAGCGGCGGCGCCGCGGTCGGTGGACCGCGGCGCCGCTGATGCTGCCTGCGCCGTTACGGGCGGGCCAGGCTGGCCCAGTCCTCGGGCGTCATGCTCGAGGCCCCTTCGACGTTGTTGCCGTTCTCGCGGCCCGGGATCGCCTCGGTGGCGGCGCCACCCGCGGGTGCGGTCGCGGCGCCCTCGACGTCACCGGCGGTGCCGGCGTCGAGACCACCTTCGGAGAAGACCGCGGCCGGGACGACCGGCTCCACCGGCGCGACGGGTGCCGGCGTGGGCTCGGGGGCCTTCGCCGGGGCCGGCTTCGTGTCGGCGGCCTTGGTGGCCGTCGTCTTGGCCGGGGTGGCCTTGGCGGTGGTCGCCTTGGCCGCCGCCTTCGCGGGGGTGGCCTTGGCGGTGGTGGCCTTGGCGGTCTTCGCCGGGGCCGCCTTCGCCGTCGCCTTGGTCGCCGGGACGGTCTCGGTCACGGTGGCCGGTGCCGGGGTCGCCGCCGCCGGTGCCGTTGCCGGTGCCGGGGTGGCCTTGGCCGCGGTCGACTTCGCCGTCTTGGCGGGAGCCGCCTTCGCCGTCTTGGCGGGAGCCGACTTCGCCGTCTTGGCCGGGGCCGCCTTCGCCGCGGACGCGCTCGGCGTCGCCTTGGTGGCGGTGGCCTTCGCGGTCTTCGCCGGGGCCGCCTTCGCCGTCGCCTTGGCCGTGGTCGCCTTGGCCGCGGTGGGCTTCGCCGCCGCCTTGGCCGGGGCAGCCTTGGCCGTCGCGGACTTGGCCGGGGCGGTCTTGGTGGCCGTCGCCTTGGCCGCGGCCTTCGCCGGAGCCTTCGTCGCGGTCGCCTTGGCCGCCGACTTGGCTGCCGTCTTGGCGGGGGCCGTCTTGGCCGCCGTCTTGGCCGGGGCCGCCTTCGCCGCGGACTTCGCCGGAGCCGCCTTCGTCGCGGTCGACTTCGCCGGGGTGGCCTTCGCCGTGGTGGCCTTGGCCGCCGTGGACTTCGCCGCCGTGGACTTGGCCGGGGCCGTCTTCGCCGGGGTCGCCTTGGCGGTGGTGGCCTTGGCGGTCTTCGCCGGGGCCGCCTTCGCCGTCGCCTTGGCCGCCGTCGACTTCGCGGCCGCCTTGGTCGCCGTCTTCGCCGGTGCGGACTTGGCTGCGGCCTTCGTCGCCGCCTTCGCCGGGGCCGTCTTCGCCGCGGTCGCCTTGGCGGTGGTGGCCTTGGCGGTCTTCGCCGGGGCCGCCTTGGTTGCCGCCTTGGTCGCCGTGGACTTCGCGGCCGCCTTGGTCGCCGTCGACTTGGCCGGGGTGGCCTTCGCCGCCGTCTTGGCCGGAGCCGCCTTGGCCGCGGTCTTCGCGGGCGCCGACTTCGCCGCCGCCTTCGTCGCGGTCGCCTTGGCCGTGGTGGCCTTCGCCGTGGTGGCTTTTGCGGTGGTGGCCTTTGCGGTGGTGGCCTTTGCCGTGGTGGCCTTGGCCGCCGGGGTGGCCTTGGCGGTGGTGGCCTTGGCGGTCTTCGCCGGGGCCGCCTTGGTTGCCGCCTTCGTCGCCGCCGACTTCGTGGCCGCCTTGGCGGGGGCCGCGGCGGCCGACTTCGCGGTGGTCTTCGCCGGGGTCGCCTTCGCCGTCACGGTCTTGGCGGGAGTCGCCTTGGCCGCGGTCGTCTTGGCCGCCTTCGCGGGCGTGGCCTTGGCCGTGGTCGCCTTGGCGGCCGTGGACTTCGCCGCCGGGGTGGCCTTGGCCGTGGCCGTCTTCGCCGCCGTCGACTTCGCCGCCGGAGTCGCCTTCGCCGTGGCCGTCTTCGCGGCAGTGGACTTGGCTGCCGGGGTGGCCTTGGCCGAGGTGGCCTTCGCCGCTGTCGACTTCGCCGCCGGAGTGGCCTTGGCCGTGGCCGCCTTCGCGGCCGTGGACTTCGCCGCCGGGGTGGCCTTGGCCGAGGTGGCCTTCGCCGCCGTCGACTTCGCCGCCGGGGTCGCCTTGGCCGTGGTGGCCTTGGCAGCCGTCGACTTCGCCGCCGGAGTGGCCTTGGCCGTGGTCGACTTCGCCGCCGGGGTCGCCTTCGCCGTGGCCGCCTTCGCGGCCGTCGACTTCGCGGCCGGCTTGGCCGCCGTCGACTTGGCCGCAGCCGCGCCCGTGGTGGCCTTGGCCGCCGGGGTCGCCGTCCTGGCCGTGCCGGCCTTCGCGGCGGGAGCCGCCGTCGCCGACTTCGCCGCAGTCGCCTTGGTGGCGGTCCTGGCGGCGGTAGCCTTGGAAGCGGCCGGGGTCGCCTTCCCCGCAGCGGCCCGCTTCGCGGCGGGGCTCGCCGCGGTCGACTTCGCCGCCGTGGACTTCGCCGCCGGGGACGCCGTCTTCGCCGCGGCCGTCTTGGCAGCGGCCGGGGTCGACTTCGCCGCCGGGGTGGCGACCGTCAGCGCGTCAGGGGTGGTGCTCTGCGCCGCGGCGGACCTGGCCGCGGCAGGGGTCGCCCGCGTCGCCGACGTGGTGCCGGTCGCGCGCGTGCGGGTTGAGGGCTTGGTCGCGTCGGTGGGCTGGGCCACCGTCGTGCTGGTCGCGCGCCGGCGGGGAGCGGCGGCGGCGACCGTCTTCGCGGCCCTGGCGGGGGTCGCGGTCGCTGCGGACGTCGCCGCGTCCGCGGCTGGAGTCGTCGCGGCCGCGCTCGTTGCGGCCGATCTTGTGGTGGCCTTTTTAGCTGCGGCCATCGTGGTCCTCCTGGAGGAGTTCTCCCGCATCCTGCGGGATGTTCGCGGTTGGGTTGTGCGGGTGGAGACGGGTCGAACCATGTCGTGTGCCGGGGCGGTTCGCGGTCGCCGTCGGCTACGACGTGTTGCTAGTGCTTGCCTTCCCACCGTTCGTCTTCGGCGTCCCACGCCTCGTTGCGTTGCTGGACTGTTGTCAGCGCCTGTTCGGCTTCTGACGCCGAATCATAGGGGCCGAGCCGATCCCTTCCGGCGCACATGTCGGCCTCGGACTCGACCCGTTGGTGGGAAAGGCACCAGTAGTACCGCTCAGCACCGCTGCTGCTCATGACATCACTGTGCACCGCAAATGCAACACGCGCCACCGAAACCGGCAAATAGCTGGTTGGGATTCCACAGTAGACGCAACCGCCCGACTCCGGGAGCAGACTCCCGCAGAACGTCCGGAAGGTCCTGCGAACCGTCCGTTCGAGGCCGCAAACCCGTTGCACAACAACGATTCCGGGAATCGCCGCGAGCGCCGCGAGGGTCGCCGAAACGTACCGACGGGTGCGGATGCCTGTGGTCACGATCACCCGAGGGTGAGCCGTTCGGTGGATCGAGATTCGAGTCGGTCGGGCGACCCGCCGTCATCGTTAGGAGACGAACGGTCCACCGTGGACGCCGGCTCGGGGAACTTTTCCGGCGCCGCCACTTCACCGCGGCGGGCCCGGGCCAGATACTCGTTGCCGTGGAGTCCTTCCCTTCCCCCGCCGCGGCGGACGCACCGGCACAGCCCGCGACCGTCGTGGCCATCGGCGGTTCGGCCGCGGCGGACGACGTCGCCGCGCACCTGCGCGGGGGGCGGTCCGCCCGCGCCGCCGACGGCCGGGTCCTGGTCCTCTACGACGGGCCGGCCGCCGCGGTCCGCGACGTCGCCGGATACCTGCGGCCGCGGGCGATGACGATGGTCCGGTTCGGCCTGCACGTCGGGGAGCCGCCACGCGACGGCGGCGGCCGGCTGTCCGGCCCCGCGGTGTCGGCCGCGTCCCGCCTCGCCGACCTCGCCGCCCCGGGACGGTTGCGCGTCTCCGCCGCCGCGGCCGAACTCCTCGGCGGCACGGTGCCCCTCGACGAGACCGGCGACGGCTCGTACCAGATGCAGAAGGGATTTGGGACGGGGTGAGGTCGCCCACGCACGCCCCGCGGGCTGCGGGACAATCAAGGTGTGAGCCTTCATGCCGATGAGCTGCCGGACGTCCTTGCCGTCACCCCGCTGAGCGCACCGCCGGACGTGTCGTTGCGGCCGCCCGGCTCCAAGAGCATCACCAACCGCGCGCTCATCTGCGCGGCGCTCGCCCCGGGCCGCAGCACGCTGACGGGTGTGCTGTTCGCCGACGACACCCACGCGATGCTCGGTGCCGTGCGGGCGCTGGGCGCGACGTTGACGGTGGACGAGGCGGCGTACACGGTCGTCGTCGACGGCGTCGACCCGCGCGCGCAGACGGAGCCGGCCACCGTCGACGCCCGGCAGTCGGGCACCACGGGACGCTTCGTCGTCCCCGCCGCGGCACTGCGGCCGGGGCGCAGCGTCGTGGACGGCTCGCCGCAGCTGCGGGCCCGGCCGTTCGGCCCGCTGACCGACGCGCTGCGGGAGCTCGGTGCGACGGTCGAGGACCTCGGCGAGCCAGGGTTCCTGCCCGTCGCCGTCACCGGGCCGGTCGCCGGCGGCAAGGTCGCGGTGCCCGGCCACCTTTCCAGCCAGTTCCTGTCCGGGCTGCTGATGGCGGGGCCGCTGATGGCCGACGGGCTGACGGTCGAGCTGACCTCGCCGCTGGTCTCGGTCCCCTACGTCGAGGCGACCACGGCCGTCATGGCCGCGTTCGGCGTGACCGTCGACGGCCTGCGGGTGCTGCCGCAGGCGTACCGGGCGACGGACTACGCGATCGAGCCCGACGCGAGCGCCGCGTCGTATCTGCTCGCCGCAGCCGCGATCAGCGGGGGCCGGGTCACCGTCGAGGGGCTCGGCACCGCGAGCCTGCAGGGCGACGTGCGGTTCGCGGACCTCCTCGAGCAGATGGGCGCCCGGGTCGAACGGACCGCCGACCGGGTCACCGTCACCGGCACCGGCACGCTGCACGGCATCGACGTCGACATGGCCGACATCTCCGACACCGCGCAGACCCTGGCGGCGGTCGCGGTGTTCGCCGACTCCCCCACCCGGGTCCGCGGGATCGGCTTCATCCGCAAGAAGGAGACCGACCGGATCGCCGCGGTCGTCACCGAGCTGCGCCGCGCCGGCATCGACGCGGTCGAGGACGCCGACGGTTTCACCATCACGCCCGGCACGCCCGCGCCGACGGCCTTCGACACGTATGACGACCACCGCATGGCGATGAGCCTGGCGCTGCTCGGCCTGCGGGTGCCCGGCATCGAGATCCGCGACCCCCGCTGCGTGGCGAAGACCTACCCGACGTACTTCATCGACCTGGCGCGCCTGTGACCGTGGCGGAGGGCGACGTCGCACTGGCCCGCCGCGCCGCGCTCGCCGGAGCCGCGGTCGGCATGCGGTACTTCGCGGCGCTCGCCCAGCTGCCCAAGGAGGTCAAGGCCGACGGTAGCGTCGTCACCGAGGCCGACCGGGCCGTGGAGACCGCCGTCCGGGACGTCCTCGCCGCGGCACGTCCAGCCGACGCGATCCTCGGCGAGGAGGGCGGCCTGACCGGCGCCGGTGGCCGGCGGTGGATCGTCGACCCGATCGACGGCACCGCGATGTTCGTCGCCGGCGACGACCGGTGGCTGGTCCTCATCGCCCTCGAAGAAGCCGGCGAGATCGTCGCGGGCGTGGCCGCGGTGCCGGCGCAGGGCACGATCTGGTGGGCCGAGCGGGGCGCCGGGGCGTACTGGGCGCGCATCGGCGACGACGCGTCCACCCGGCGCCTGCGCGTGGACCCCACCGGCGCCGAAACCCCCGACGGCGCCACGCTCGGCGTCGTCCCTGACGACGGGCAGGTGTTCCCGGCCGAGTGGACGATGCTCGCGCCGCTGACCGCCACCACGCGCAAGGAGCCGTGGCCGACGCACGCGGCGCTGCTCGTCGCCGACGGGCGGCTCGACCTGGCCGTGCAGACCCGGGGTCAGGTCTGGGACTTCGCGGCCACGTCGCTGATCGTGCGTGAGGCCGGCGGCTGGTACAGCGGCCTCGACGGACGCACGAGCCCCGGCGCCGGCCCGTCGCTGTTCGCCCGCAGCGCCGTGTTGCACGCCGCCACGCTGAAGCTTCTCGGCGGGCCTTGACACTCATCGATGCATTCGTCCAGCATGTCCGGCGGGGTAAATCACCATCCATGCTGGGGGTCGTCGTGCGTCATGCTCGGAGCTTGCTGTCCGCTGCCGTTGTCCTGGCCGCGCTGCTGGGGACGGGGACCGCGTATGCCGAGCAGAGCGCCGCACCGCCCGGCGCGACGGCCGAGGACGACCCGGCCACGAAGGGTCTCACCCGCACCTCGCTGGACCTCAGCGGCGGCGGCAGCCAGCAGCTCAACGCGCTCGGCCCGGCGAGCATCCCCGGCGCCTCGATCTGCCGGCGCTACTACATCTTCAGCTACCGTGCGGGACGCTATGTCTCCGAGGAGCAGGGGTACACCGGCAGCAGTCACAACATGTTGCGGGCCCGGTCCTCGGCCGGCGCGCTGGGCACCTGGGAGCAGTTCAGCATCTGCTCCTACAACGGCCGGACCGACCTGATCTTCATCCAGGCCACCTCCGGATACCTCGTCACCGCCGAGTACGGCTACGCCGGCAACTCCAAGGGCATGCTGCGCGCCCGGGGCGAATGGCCGGGCGACTGGGAGGTCTTCGAGGTGTGGTCCGACGCCGGCCGGTTCTTCCTGCGCAACCAGGCGACCAAGGGCTGGGTGAGCGTCCGCGTCGACCTGACCGGCAGCTCCGCCAACATGCTGCGCGGCAACGGCGGCAGCGCCGGCCCCTGGGAGCAGCTGGCCTTCACGTCGGTGGCGTGAGCCCCGCCGGCAGGTCACGCTCGGCGAGCTCGTTCACCTCGCGCCACGCCTGCACCCACAGCGGCGTCATGCGCAGGTACACGTATCGCGGCCCCGGCCGGAACCCGGCCTTCACCGCGAACGCGTCGGCGACCTCCGGCGCCATCTCGGCCGCCGGCACCGTCTCGACGGCACACTCGATGAGCACCACGTCGCGGGTCGGCCCGACGCCGACGCGGGCCCGCCCGTTCACGGCGAGGTTGCGCGCCGTCGGGTTGCCCGGCGCCGTCGAGAACAGCAGCGTCGCCCCGTCCCACAGGAACGACAGCGGCACCATGCACGGCTCCCCGTCCGGCGACGCGGTCGCCACCCAGGCGTCGACGTCGTGCTCGAGCCGGTGCAGCGTGTCAGCGACCCGCTGTGCGGTGCTCCGTGCCGGTACGGTCATGCCGCCAGCCTAAGCCGTGGCCTTTTGCTGGCCTTTTGGCCGGTCTTTGGCTGGTCTTTGGCTGGTTACCAGTCCCGCCATTCGTCGGTCAGCTGGCCGCGGTCCCGGCCGCCGCTGCGCGCCATGAGCGCCTCCACGTCGACGCCTGCGGCCGTCAGGACCTGGTCGATGAACCCGGCCAGTTCCTCCCGCTCACCGGTCTCGATGAACTCGTCCCCACCGGTGTCGTTCAGTGCCAGGACCACCCGCCGCACCGCCGCCCACACGAGCTCGTCGCTCCTGTCCGGCAACTGCTCGATCTCCCGCTCGTACGCCGCGAGTGCCGCCTCGACCGCACCGATGAACTCGGGCGGCCAGAACTCCCCGGCGTGCGCCTCTTCCCGCGGCAACGTGCCCGCGGCCACCGCCGCCTCTTCCTCCGCCACCACGCGCTGCCACCGCTGACTCGGCCGCTCGATCATGGCGCCCAGCCTAGAGCCGCACCCCGCGCCGTTCAGCGGCAGAACGACCGTTGCCACTTCGGCCAGAACGAGACCTGGACGACGTAGACCCCGGGCCGGTTGTCCGGGTCACGCAGGACGTTCAACCAGAGACAGCGGTGCCGGCTCCACTTCCTGCCGGTGGCGAGGTTCACCTGGTGGACGGACTCGTCGGGGTACCAGCCGCCAGCCCGACGCCCGAGCGACGTCCAGGTAGTGCCGGGCGATGTCCTCGTTGCTCAGCGCGCTGGTGTACGTGACCGAACGACCGCCGGTGATGCCACTGCTGTCGCCGTCCTCCGACATGCACGGCTGCCACGTCACCGCTTCAGCGTCCGGCACGGCGGTCGCCGTCCTGCCGCAGGAACACCCGCTCGCCGGCCAGCCGGCCCGGCTCCCCGGGCGCCGGGTCACACTCGTTACCGGTGGCCAGCAACATCCATCACCGAGCCGGACACGAACCGCCCGCACCCGGCACACACCGCCACCACGATGAGCAACGCCACCCAGAACCGCCACCAGGTGCCGTCCTCACGCCGCCGCCCACCGGCACCTTCCGCATCCGGCGGCGCCACCGGGTGGCGACACCGGGTGGCGCGGCACCGACGACTCCCCCATCGGCACGAGCGTATCGGCGAGCAACCCTGGCCGTCCGTTCCGGACGATGAGCACACGACGGATCGGGTGATCCGATCGCACACTCGCAGGAGGCGTGATGATGGAGGCCCGAATCGCCTCCCAGGCGGCACCTGGGCGAGTGGTCAACGAGGACTTCGCGTTCGCACTGCCGGACATCGTCGCCGTCTTCGACGGTGTGTCCGTGCCGCCCACCCTCGACGCTGGCTGCGTCCACGGCCCGTCCTGGTACGTCCGCCGTCTCGGCGGACACCTCGCGTTGCTGCACGGGCAGCGTGCCGCTACAGCACTCCCCGAACTGCTGGCGGAGGCAATCCACCCGATGCGGGGGCGATCACACCGAGACTTGTAACTTGGAGCACCCGGGAACGCCCGCGTGCACGGTCTGCATGGTGCAACTGTCCGACGAGCAGCTTAAATACCTGGTGCTGTGCGACAGCCCGCTGGTCGTGGACCGAGGCGACGCGGTCTCCGTCGTCACCGACGCACGCTTCGGGCCTGGCGGTCGCAGATCTGCACGCAGCTGCCCACGGCGGGTGCAGATCGCGTACGGACAGCGGCGCTGCTCACGGACGGCGCCTCATGCGCGGTCGACTCGTTCCGCCTCTACGACTGGCGCCGCCTCCTCGACGTCGTGACCGATGCAGGGCCGCAGGCGCTCATCAGGCAGGTCCGAGCAGCGGAAGTCGCCGACAGCGACGGATACAACCAGCCCAGGTACAAACGCCATGACGACGCAACCGCAGCCCTGTGCCTCTTCGACAGGAGCAGATCGTGAGTCGACCGCTTCACTCGGTTTCGGTCGCCGCCGTCGTCACCGACGACGGCGGTCGCGTCCTGGTGATCCAGCGTCGAGACAATGGCCAGTGGCAGATCCCCGACGGCATTCTTGAGCTAGCGGAGTCCGTCCAAACAGGCGTGCGACGTAAAGTCCTCGAAGAAACCGTCCTCCGTGACGCTCGCTCATATCGCAATGCGCTACGACCAATCAAATAACGCACCTTTCAGCCGTTCACTCGATAAGCAATTCGCCAGATCGACCGATGGATTCGTCCGAGCCAGCATGCTCCGCAGCGATTTTGTCAGCCTCAATCACGGCTAGAAGTCCATCTTGCTGGACTGATGCACTCGACAACTTCCAACCTGTCGGCACGACTACGCTGCTTACGGCCATGACCGATCCCAGGTTGAGGCTGCTGTGGAATTGCGCACCTGACAGATCGGCGGCGCCACGGAACTGCGCCTGTGACAGATCGGCAGTGCCGTGAAACTGCGCGCCTGACAGATCGGCGGTGCCGTGGAACTGCACCCCGACCAGGTTGGCGGTGCCGTGGAACCGCGCCCCGACCAGGTGGGCGTCACCATAGAACTGCGCGTCGTACAGGAGGGCGTCACCGTGGAACTGCGCCCTGAACAGGTTGGCGTCACCGTGGAAATGCGCGTCGCGCAGGACGACATCACTGTGGAACTGCACCGCTCTCAGGGTGGCGGCACTGTGGAAGTGCACCCCGAACAGGAGGGCGACGCCGTGGAACTGCGCCTCGGCCAGGTTGGCGTCACCATGAAACTGCACCCCGTGCAGGGTGGAGGCATCGTGGAAGTGCGCCCCGAACAAGTTGGCGTCACCGTGGAAATGTGCCCCGAACAGCCTGGCGCGACTATGGAACTGCGCCTCGTACAGAGTGGCATTGCCGTGGAACTGCGCCTCGCTTAGGACGGCTTCGCCATGGAACTGCGTCCTGGTCAGATAGGCAACGGTGTGGAACCGTACGCCCTCGAAGTCAGCCATCCCATGGAGCTGCGCGTCGCTCAAGTTGCAGCGTCCGACATCGCAGGAATTCAGGGTAAAATCGACAAGCACAGCACCGACGAGGTCAACCACCATGCGGTTACCTCGGTGATCCAGCCAGTACGTGGCTTCGCCCGCTTCGGCCAGATCACGGCTCATGTGCGCCGCCAACAGACGTTGCGCGGTCAGGCGGACCTGCAACTCCTGACGACGCTCACTCTCCAACGCCGCATCCGGTGGGTCCGTATCCGCAGCCGGTCGATCCGGGGAACGTCTGCCGTTGCGCAGCAATACCTCCGCGGGAGGCGTGTACGGCATCCGCAGATACGAACACCAGACGTCCACCACCGTCTGACGGAGCTTCGGCTCGTCCTGCCCGAGCCGCTCCAGCGCGTACAGGCCGGCAAGCCGCACCGCAGCCTTGTCGCTGCCGAGCTGGTTCGCCGCCGCCACGTACAAGGCTGTGGCCCGCTGCTCCAACGCGTCGGTTTCCGAGAATCGCTGCGATCGTTCCGCATGACGCTGCGCCCGCTCGCTCAACACCTGCCGCCGGATCGCCAGCAGCAGCGCAGCGACCGCGCCGCCGGCCGCGATGGACCCGAGCCCGTACTTGATCGCCTCGATCCGCAGCATTGATTTGTTGGCGGCGCCGCTGTCAGGGGCGTGCCCCGCGACATTCAGCATCCACAGGAGCATCACCACGCCAAGCCCAGCCACGGCGACCACGATCGTGACCACGCCGCTGTTGCTCAGCAGCCAGGTCCATCGCAACGGCGCATCATCTGATACGGCCGGCTCTGCAGGCCGTCGTTCCATCAACCAACGTCTCGGAGAACGCACGACAGTCATTGTGACCATCCGTGTCCACAGACAGCACTGTCCGCATCACTAACACGGTTGGCGAACGACGCGCCGCACGATCCGCCGCCCACCAAGTACGCCTCCGGCGGCCAGGACCGCTCGCCCGTGGACCTCGGCGACCCGGGAAACCCCGGGGATGCGCTCCGAGTCCTCCGCTTTGCGCACCGGAGGTAGCCGTGCCGCAGCATCGGCCTCAGACGGACGGCGACCACGACGGATCGGGCGCGTCAGGCGCAAGAAGCCGCCGCGCCGCCAGGCGCAGGCGGTGCGAGCGCAGCGAGCATGGGGGTGCGGGTGGGAACCCCCGCCCCGCGCCGCCAGGCGCGGAGAATTACAGACGGACGAGTCGACCTGTACGCCGGGTTTTGTCCCCGCCCGAAGGCGGTGTGCGGCCATCCATCTCGGCCTGCCGTCGCCGGCAGGCTCTAGCGGTCTACCCGCAGGCTCGGGCGGGCCGCCCTCAAACGCCTGCGTCTGACCTTGCTCCGGGTGGGGTTTACCTAGCCGCCCCGGTCACCCGGGGCGCTGGTGGGCTCTTACCCCACCGTTTCACCCTTACCCGACCCGAAGGTCGGGCGGTCTGTTCTCTGTGGCACTGTCCCGCGGGTCGCCCCGGGTTGCCGTTAACAACCACCCTGCCCTGTGGAGCCCGGACGTTCCTCGGCGGCACCGGTGAAGGTGCCGACGCGGCCGCCCGGTCGACTCGTCCGTCGTGCTGACTATGGTAGGCGGGACCATGAACCTTGTAGACATCGCGCTCCTGTCCGGGGCTGGGCTGGCCGCCGGCACCGTGAACGCCATCGCCGGCGGCGGGTCGCTGATCACGTTTCCGGCGTTGATCGCGACCGGGTTGAGCCCGGTGGCGGCGAACGTGACGAACTCCGTGTCGGTGTTTCCGGGGTATGCGGCGTCGGTGTACGGCAGCAGGTCGGATCTGCGGGACCTGGCGCGGGAGCGGGCGGGGTTGTGGCAGCTCGTGCCGACGTCGGTCGTGGCCGCGGCGCTGGGGTGTGCGCTGCTGCTGGCCACGCCGGCGCGGGCGTTCGACCTGGTGGTGCCGTTTCTGGTGCTGGCCGCGGCGACCACCTTGGCGTTCCAGGACCGGCTGCGGAAACTGGTCGGGCACCCGCGGGACATGACGCCGCGGCGCAGGACGCTGAGTCTGCACGCGATGGTGTTCGTGGGTTCGCTGTACGGCGGGTACTTCGGCGCCGCGCTCGGGGTGATGCTGGTCGCGGCGCTGGGTCTGGTGCTGGACCAGTCGATGGCCAGGATCAGCGCACTGAAGAACGTCGTGTCCGCGCTCGGCGGCCTCATCACGGTGCTCGTGTTCTCGGCGTTCGGGCCCGTCGACTGGGCGGACGTCGTCGTCGTCGCGCCGACGGCGATGCTCGGCGGCTACGGGGGCGCCAGGCTGGCCCGGCGCCTGCCGTCGGCGGTGCTGAAGTGGCTGATCGTGGCCTTCGGCACGGGGGTGGGGTTGGTCCTGCTCTACCGGGCCGTCTTCTAGCTCAGGTGTGCGGTGTCGTTGACGGTACGCACGGCGACCCCGCCGTCAGGCCACGAGTCGACGACCGACAGGCCGGCGGGATCCAGATACAGCCGGTACATGAACGCGTCGCCGGCGGCGAGTGCGTCGCGGAGCAGCGACTTGATCGGGGTCACGTGGCTGACCACGGCGATCTGCTGCCCGGCGTACTGCTGCTGCAACCGGCGCAGGGCGCGCCGCACGCGGATGGTGACCTGCTGCAGGGACTCGCCGCCGGGTGGCGCGACGAGCGGCGAGGCCAGCCAGCGGTCGAGCTCGTTCGGGTACGAAGCACGCACCTCGGCGAACGTGAGGCCGTCCCACTCGCCGAAGTCGCACTCGACGAGGTCCGGTTCGACGACGACCGCAGCCCCACCGGAGACTTCGCCGAGCGCGGCCGCGGTCTCCAGGCAGCGGCGCAGCGGCGAGCTGACCACGGCGGCGAGGTCGGGGGCGACGGCGCGGACCCGGCCGGCGGCGCGGGCGGCCTGGTCCCGGCCCCGCTCGGAGAGTGGGATGTCACTGCGACCCGAATACCGTTTTTCCACGGTGTACGGGGTCTCGCCGTGCCGCAGCAGCACCATCCGCAGCGGTGACCCGGTCGACGGCGGCTCCCACGACCGCGCCGCGGTCGGCACCTGCGACGCGGCATCGACGTCCGACGTAGTGACCACCGTCTGTGCGGGGGGCGGCAAAGCGGAGACCGCTGAAAGCGCGGCGGCAGGAGGCGAAGTGACCACCGTCTGTGGGACAGGAGACGGAGCGACGGCAGCGGCAGCGGCGGCCCTGGCGGCCGCGCGGCCGGGAGAGTCGGGCCCCGCGACCGGCGCCGCGGCAACGGGCGGCGCAGGGGGCTCGGGGGCGTCCTTGCCGTCCATGGCGGCGTTGGCGAGCCGGTCGGCGTACTTGTTCTGCTCCCGCGGGATCCACGAGTAGCGGACCGCCCGGAACCCGCGCGCCAGGTCGCTCGCCTGCGCCGCCAAAGGACGCAGGCCGGGGTGCTTGATCTGCCACCGGCCCGACATCTGCTCGACGACGAGCTTGGAGTCCATGCGGACGTCGACCTCGTCGGCGCCGAGCTCGGACGCGGCGCGCAGGCCTTCGATCAGGCCGGTGTACTCGGCGACGTTGTTCGTGGTGACGCCGAGGCGGCCGAGGCGTTCGGCGAGGACCTCGCCGGTGTCGGAGCGCACGACCGCGCCGTAGCCGGCGGGCCCGGGGTTGCCCCTGGACCCGCCGTCGGCTTCGATCGTGACCTTCACAGGCCGGACTCCGCGGTCCGGACGAGGATGCGCCGGCACTCCTCGCAGCGCACGACCTCGTCGGGGGCGGCGGCCTTGACGCGGGCCTTGTCGCCGCCGGAGAGCTCCAGGCGGCAGCCTTCGCAGCGGCCCTGGCGGAGCATGGCCGCGCCGATGCCGCCGCTGCTCTCCCTGATCTTGTCGTAGAGGGTGATGAGGTCGGCGGGGAGGTCCGCGGCGAGGGGTTTGCGGCCGGAGCGGCGGAACTCCTCGTCCTTGGCGAGGCCGGCGAGGGTCTCGTCGCGGCGCTGCTCGGCGGCGGCGCGCACCGACCGGGTCTCGGTGAGGCGGCTGACGATGTCGTCGAGGGTCGCCTGCGCGGTCTCCCGCTGCTCCATCAGCTCCAGCTCGGCGTCCTCGAGCTCGCTCTGGCGCCGGTTGAGCGTGGCGATCTCGTGCTGGAGGGCCTCCAGCTCACGGGAAGGGCCGGTGCCGGCGTCGAGCCGGACCTGGTCCTTGTCCTTGCGGGCGCGGACCTGCTCGGCGTCGCGCTCGAGGCGGCTGATGTCGCGGTCGAGGTCGTCGACGGCGACCTGGGCGCGGACCCGCTGGTCCTCCATCGTGGACAGTTCGCGGGCCAGCCGGTCGAGCTCGGCGTGCTCGGGCAGCGACTTGCGCTTGTGCGCGAGCTGGGTGAGCGCGATGTCGATCGCCTGCAGGTCGAGCAGGCGCCGCTGAGCCTCTGGGTCAGCCTTCACGAATTACCGTCCTCCAAGAACGTCCAGGGTGAGGTGTCCACATCGGACACGATGGTCTGCAGGCCGGTCTCGTCCCGCAGGAACGCCGCGACGTCGTCGAGCCAGGGCCGCTCGGACGCCCAGTGCGAGACGTCGAGCAGCACGGGCCCGCCGTTCGCGAGGTGCTCGTGTGCGGGATGGTGGCGCAGATCCGAGGTCAAGTATGCGTCAACGCCCGCTCGTGCGACGTCGGCGAGCCATGCGTCGCCGGCACCGCCGGACACGGCGACCGTCTCGATCGTGGCCGTGCGGGGGCCGGCCACCCGTACACCACCGACGGACGAGGACACGAGCGCGGCAAGGTCCGACAGCGCCATGGCGGATGGCAGCCTGCCGATGCGGCCGTGGCCGCGGCCGGTGTCGGCGATCGGGACGAGCGGCCGGACGTCGAGCAGGCCCAGGCGGGCGGCGAGCGCGTCGGAGACGCCAGGGTTGGCGACGTCGCCATTGGTGTGCGCGGTGTACAGGGCGACGCCCGCCTTGATCATCCGGTGGACGATGGCGCCCTTGTACGTGGTCGGCGCGACGCTGGACACGCCGCGCAGCAGCAGCGGGTGGTGGGTGAACATGAAGTCGGCCCCGGCGGCGACGGCCTCCGCGACGGTCCGCGGGTCGCAGTCCACCGCGAGGAGGACCCTGGTGACCTCGGCGGACGGTTCACCGAGGGTGAAGCCGACCCGGTCCCAGCTCTCGGCCCAGGAGGACGGGTAGCGCTGTTCGAGCAGTTCGACGAGTTCGGCGACAAGCACGGCGCGACGTTACTCCACGTCGTCCCTCGACGTCTGCCGGTCGAGCGCCTCGACGGGCAGGTGCCACGGGAAGGCGCCGAGGACCCGCTCGCCGGTGCCCGGTGGGTGCAGGGGCAGCACGTCCGGTCCGTAGAGAACGGTGACACCCCAGGAGCGCAGCTTCTCGATCGACTCGCCGAACGCGGGGTGCCGGGCCATCGCGATGTTGGTGAACGGCACGGCGATGATCGGCAGGCCCATGCCGAGCCCTTCGACGAGCAGGCCGAGGGCGAGGGTGTCGGCGATGCCGGCGGCCCACTTGTTGATCGTGTTGACGGTGGCCGGGGCGACGATCATCGCCTCGGCCTGCGGGAGGATGTCGGGGTCGCCGGGGTACTTGTACCGGTGCCGGACGGGGTGCCCGGTCTGCGCGACGAGCCGGGGGACGTCGAGCCACTTCAGGGCGTCCGGCGTGGCGACCACGCAGACCTCCCAGCCTCTCGCCTGAGCGAGCGACACGAGCTTGCTGGCATCCTGCGTGACAGGCGATCCGCACATCACGGCGTACAGGACATGACCGGACATGGGCGCATTGTGCTACCCCGCGTCTATACGCCCACGCTCATGTGCTCGGCGAGTTCCGCGACGAGCGCTGACGGGGTGCCGCGGGTGCGGCGCAGCACGTCGCTGAGCACCTCCCGGGCGAGGGGCCGGCAGCGGATCTCCGACGGGGCGAGCCGGTCGCCCTCCAGGAGCATCTCGCTGGCCAGGTCGATGTCGCCGAGCATCGCGTGCGCGCGGGCCTGGTCGAGGTAGTGGTGCGCGCGGCGCTCCGGCAGCAGCGCGTGGAACGCGTCCAGGTCGAGGGCCTCGTGGACCTCGACGGCGACGCGGCCCTCGCCGAGTTCGACGGCGGCGGCGGCGCGGTGCAGCTGCACGTTGGTCGGCCCGAAGCAGGACCAGTAGTAGTTGTGGTCGCCGTCGAGTCCCCGGGCCGCGTCCTCCGCCCCGCCCAGCAGGTCCCGGACGGTGGCGCCGTCGCCGATGCGGGCGGCCGCCATCGCGCCCTGCAGCAGCAGCATGCCGTAGACCGACAGGCGCTCCGGCACGCAGTCGTTGCCGCCGGTACCGGGTGCGAGCCGGTTGGCGATGTTGACGTTGATCTCCAGGGCCGGGCGGGAGCGGCCGAGGGCGAGCAACGCGGAGGCGACGCGGGTGGTGGCGGTGCCGGCCAGGAGCTGGTCGCCGGCGCGCTGGGAGACTGCGATCGACCGGTCGGCGGCGAGCCAGGCCAGCTCGTGCTCGCCGAGCTTGCGCAGCGCGGAGGACGCGATCTGGTAGACCTGCCCGAGCAGGTGGGCGGACTCGCGGCCCTGCGAGCTGTCGGCGTAGGCGGTGTCCGCGGCCTGGGCCTCGCGCAGCAGGCGGGGCAACGTGCGGGCGAGCATGCCGTACTTCGCGTGCTGGTAGCTCAGCCACGCGTGGGTGACGGCCTTGCGCATCTCCGCCAGGGGCGGCGGCTCCGGCGGCGCGTAGAAGAAGGCGCTGATCTGGTCGTAACGCTCCAGGGCGGCCCGGATCTCCTCGACCTCGACCTGGTCGACGCAGTTGACGCTGTCGGGGCGCCGCTCCGGGTCCTTGCCGAGCAGGATCTGGACGTCCAGCTGGAGCACATCGGCGATCTCGTAGACCACCGAGAACTTGTCCAGCCGCCGCACGCCGCGCTCGACCTTGTCGACCCAGCTCTTCGATTTCCCGAGCCGGTCGGCGAAGACCTGCTGGGACATCTTGCGCCGGTTTCGCCAGTAGGCCACACGCCGGCCGATCGGCAGCTCATCCACGCCGCTCACCTCCGGAGGTCACCCGCGCGGTCGATATCGCACCTTTTGTGCGGTTCGTCCGGCGTTCCTGCTCATACGTTCCGATGTGCAAGTTGCAGCCCCCGTCGCCAATGTCAACGACGCACACTGCGTGCGGTGACGCGACGTGGTCCTCTGCGCACTTTCGAGTGATCTCCCCTGCTAGGAGGAGCACATGCGGTCCTGGGAACGCGCCAAACTGCGCAAAGCGGCGCTTCGGTACGTCGAGCACGGCTGGCATGTCCTGCCGGGCGCCTACCTGGTCGGCCAGCACGCCGGCCGGCACTCGAAGGAGCGCCGCTTCGACTGCGGCCAGGTGGGCTGCCGCACGGTGGCCTGCCACCCGACGGCCTACGTGCCGAGCCGCTCGCCCGCGGTCGTCGCCGAGTGGTGGCAGGTCCATCCCTACAGCGTGCTGTTCCCCACCGGGCACGCCTTCGACGTCCTGGAGGTCTCCGCGGCGCTGGGCCGGGCGGCGCTGCTCGGCGACGGCTTCGTCGCGGCGCGCGGACCGGTCGCGGTCGCCCAGCAGAAAGGTCAGGACGAACGCTGGTTCTTCCTGGTGCTGCCGGGACACGGCCTGCTGCCGGAGCTCGCCCAGCAGCCCGACGTGGTGCTGCACGGGCAGGGCTCCTGGGTCCCGGCGGCGCCGAGCCCGCAGTTCGGCGGGCGGGTGCGCTGGGAGCTGTCCCCGGAGACGCACGGCTGGCAGCCGGCGGAGCCCTACGCCGTGCAGGCGCTGATGCTCGACGCCATCGGGGCGGGCCCCCTCGCCGTCGCCGGGCCGAGGAACACCTGGCGCAGCGCCGCGTAACCGGCACAGCGGCAGAGCCGGCGGCCGGTCCTCTCGGGGGGACCGGCCGTTGCCGTGTGCGCGCACCGCTCCGACCGAGCGGCGGTGGTGCCGGAGCGCGCTAGGCATCGGAGAAAATTCACGTGCAGAATTCATGCCGCTGCCCAACGTAGCGTTGGTGTAGCCCTACGTCGACCCTTGTAACACGGCAGAGTTACTCAACGGTTGCGAAACTACCTACTCATCGCTGAGTGTTGATCTACTCTAAAGATCAGTAACTGACCGACACGTCGATGGTCGTCACTACTCGGCGGACACCGTCGCCGATCTTGCGATCGGGCACCTCGGTCGGCTCGGCGGCCGGGTCGACCCGCATGATCCGGCCGCCCTCGGGCAGCCGGACACCGCGCGCGGCGAACAGTGCCGTCAACGCACCATAGATGAACTTCTCCACCTGGTCGGCCTCGGCCCAGGCCTGCAGCCCGATCCGCCAGCGCACCTGCCGGGCCCAGGGCAGCCGCGAGCGGGCCGGCTCCCCCACCGCCTCCACGAGCAGCACCGGCAGGCTCCCGCCCAGGTCATCGGGGCGCTCGGTCACCAGGGTCGCGGCGGACAGGTGGTGCTGGGCGCGCAGATACGCGACCACGAGCCCGACCGCGTCCGGTTGTGCCACGGCGGTCACCGCCCCCTCGGCAAGGCGCCCGACCTCACGCGTCCTGCCCCCCGTCACCGTCGCCGCCACCCTTGACCGTTTCCCCCTCAAGGGCAACGGCAACCGCACCGCCAGGTCGCGGTACCAAAGATACATTTCATGTTCCCCGAAGAAAGGATTCACCGGCGATCGGAGAAACGGTGCGTCCAGCTGTATGGTTCGGCAATTTTCGGCAGCGGGCTGTCGGCACCTCGACATCGCCTCGGCCCGCGCTGTCGCAGGCCTGCCTCTCCAGGCTAGCGACCAGGGAAGATCCGTTGTGCGAGAAACGCCGGAATCAAGGTAATGATGTTCATTGCGACACACATCGGCGCCCTCCAATCGGCCGTGGAACACCGATTGGAGGGCGCCGATGCGCGGATCAGCTGAAGCGGGCTCCCTCGTCACGGCGGTACGCCCAGGCCGCGAGAGCCGCCGCCGCAACCGTCCAGACAGCCAGCGCGACCATCGAGGTGGTCGATACGTGGAAGTCGCCGACCGCAGCCCAGACCAGCTCGACGGCGCCGCGGGTCGGCAGGTAGGGGGCGATCGTCTCGACGAAGCCCGGCGCGTCGCCCGGCGCCGACAGCAGCCCGCCGCCGAACGCGAGAGGGAAGAAGATGATCTGCGCGACGGCGAGGGCGGCCTTGGTCGGCAGGGCGTAGCCGATCGCCAGGCCCATGAACGTGAACGGCAGCGCGCTGAGCACCACGGCGCCGAGCGCGAGCAGCAGCTGCACCGGGCTGGCGGTGGCGGCGGTGAGCACGGCGCCGATGATGACCACCGGGATCAGCGACAGGAACATGAACGTCAGCCCGGACAGCACCCTGCCGGCGAACGCGGCGGCGGGCCCGGCCGGCAGGGTCCGGCTGAACGGGTCCCACGGCTGGGCGCGGTCCTCGGCGACGCCGACGCCGTAGGTGAACAGGGAGCTGGTCATGACCGCGAACATGACCATCGACGCGGTGGCATAGGTGGCGCCGACGGCGTCCTCGCCGGCGAACGGCACGACGAAGAAGAGCATCGACGCGGCCGGGAAGAACGCGCCGCCGACGACGGCGACGGGGATGCGGATCGTCTCCAGGATGCGGAACCGGGCGTGGGTGAGTGCCAGTGACATGGGTCAGCGTCCCGTCTTCAAGGGCGTCGTCGAGGTCGTCGTCGGTGTCGGGGTGGTGATGGTCAGGAACGCCTCTTCGAGGGTGGTCGGCTGGACCTGCAGCCCGCGGAACGGCACGCCGGCCAGGACGAGGTCCCGGACCAGCTGGTCGGCGTCGGGGGTGAGCAGGGAGGTGCGGCCGTCGGCGTGCTCGACGCCGACGACGCCCGGCAGGTCGGGCAGCGTGGGCAGGCCGGGCAGGTCGGCGACGCTGACCCGGTGAATGCCGACCATGCCGCGGATCGCCTCGACGGTGTCGTCGGCGAGGACCCTGCCGCCGCCGATGACCACGACCCGGTCGGCCAGGGCCTCGATCTCCTCCAGGTAGTGGCTGGTCAGCACGACCGTGCCGGTCCGGCCGTAGGCGGCGATGTAGGACCACAGCTCGCGGCGCGCCTGGACGTCGAGGCCGGTCGTCGGCTCGTCCAGGAAGACGAGCTCGGGGCGGCCGACGAAGGCGAGCGCGACGGCGAGGCGGCGCTTCTGCCCGCCGGACAGCCCACCGGTCTGCCGCCGGGCGACCTCCGCCAGGCCGAAGCCTTCCAGGAGCTCGCCGGCCGGGATCGGGTCGGCGAAGTGGGCGGCGACGAACGCCACGCATTCGCTGACCCGCAGCGTCGCGGGCAGGCCGGTCTCCTGCGGGGTGACCCCGATCCGGCGACGGCTGGCGGGGTCGCGAGGGTCGCCGCCGAAGAGCTCGGCGGTGCCGCTCGTGGGGCGGCGCAGGCCGACGAGCAGGTTGATGAGGGTCGACTTGCCCGCGCCGTTGGGGCCGAGCAGGCCGACCACGCCGCCGGCGGGGATGTCGAGGCTGACGCCGTCCAGCGCGAGGTGCTCGCCGTAGCGGCGGGTGACGTCGATGGTGCGGGCGAGCAGCATCAGGTCTCCTTGGAGGGGTCGAGGAGGGCGCGGACGGCGGCGGTGTAGTCGTCGAAGGCGACGCGTCCGCGGGCGCTCAGGGCAGCGCTGGTGGTCGGGGTGCGGCCCTTGAAGGACTTGGCCACGTCGACGTAGCCGGCCTGTTCGAGCTTGGTCAGGTGGACCGACAGGTTGCCGGCGGTCATGTCGAGGATCTGCTGCAGGCGCGGGAAGGTCATCCGGTCGCCGTCGGGCAGGCCGGACAGCGCGGCCATGATGCGCAGTCTCGCCTGGGCGTGGATCACCGGGTCGAGGTCAGCCACGCCGGCGTCCGCGCAGCCACAGCACGGCCCCGAACAGGCACAGGCCGCCACCGCCGCCAGCCGAGATCAGCAGCGAGTGCCAGCCGGGGCCGAGGGCGACGCCGGCGATGTTGATGACGGTGAGCCAGGCGCCGAGGATGAACATGTCGCGCGAGAGCCAGATCGCCGAGCCGGCCATGTACATGACGGCGACCGTGCCGACGGAGACCGACCCCCACAGCAGTCCCTGCTCCTGGTCCGGCAGGAGCGGCGCGAAGCGGCCCAGGGTGCTGCCGACCCCGACGAACGCGAGGAACCAGGACAGGCCGTAGGCCGTGCCCTGCCATGACGAGCGGCCCTCGACGCCGCGGCCGCGCCGCGCGGAGACCACGAGCGTGGACACCATGGCGAGGGCCATGCACACGAACAGCACGGCCAGGGGCAGCCAGTCCGGCAGGTCGACGAAGATCCGCCCGTCGGGCCCGTAGCGCACGAACAGCAGGCCGTAGCCGACCATCCAGGCAAGGCCCCAGGGCAGGTAGTAGGCGAGCGGGTTGATCGACACGGTGCTGGCGACCGCGGCGCGCTCCTGCTGGATGAGCGCGAGGGACTCGGCGGGTGAGGCGGGTGGTGCGTCGTCATCGACCGGGGTCATGCAAACAACTTTATGCCATAAACCTCTTTGCCAAAAGAGAGGGGGACCGGTCGCCCGGTCCCCCTCTCCTGGGTGCGCCTGTTACGAGTCGCCGCCCGTTTCGCCGACCGGGGCCGCGTTCACGTCGTCGATCGCGTACTTCTTCGCCGCCTCGGCCGGCGCCGACGCCGGGACCTCGCCGCGACGGGCGAGCTGGCTCAGCGTGGCGACCACGATCGACTCGGCGTCGACGTGGAAGTGCCGGCGCAGCGCGTGCCGGGTGTCGGACAGGCCGAAGCCGTCGGTGCCGAGCGACGTGTAGTCATTCGGCACCCAGCGGGCGATCAGGTCCGGCACGGCCCGCATGAAGTCGGAGACCGCGATGACCGGGCCCTCGGTGCCCTGGAGGGCCTCGGTGACATACGGCACGCGCGGCTCGTCGCCCGGGTGGAGCAGGTTGTGCTCCTCGGCGACGACCGCGTCGCGGCGCAACTCGGTCCAGGACGTCGCGGACCACACGTCGGCGGCCACGCCCCACTCCTCGGCGAGGAGCTTCTGCGCCTTCAACGCCCACTGCATGCCGGTGCCGGAGGCGAGGAGCTGCGCCTTCGGGCCCTCCTGCGCCGGCGCGGGCAGGTACTTGTAGAGCCCCTTGAGCAGCCCCTGCACGTCCAGCTCGGCGGGCTCCGCCGGCTGGAAGATCGGCTCGTTGTAGACCGTCAGGTAGTAGATGAGGTCCTCGGGCTGCTCGCCATACATCCGGCCGACCGCGTTCTCGGTGATGTGCGCGATCTCGAAGCCGAACGCCGGGTCGTAGGCCACCACGGCCGGGTTGGTCGCCGCGATGAGCAGCGAGTGGCCGTCCTCGTGCTGCAGGCCCTCACCGTTGAGCGTGGTCCGCCCGGCGGTGGCGCCGAGCAGGAAGCCGCGCGACATCTGGTCGGCGGCCGCCCAGATGCCGTCGGCGGTGCGCTGGAAGCCGAACATGGAGTAGAAGATGTAGACCGGGATGATCGGCTCGCCGTGGGTGGCGTAACTGGTCGCGGCGGCCGTGAACGAGGCGACCGAGCCGGCCTCGTTGATCCCCTCGTGCAGGATCTGCCCGTCGGTGGACTCCCGGTAGCTCAGGAACAGCTCCCGGTCGACCGGCGTGTAGTTCTGCCCGTGCGGCGAGTAGATCTTCGCGGTCGGGAAGAGCGAGTCCATGCCGAACGTGCGGGCCTCGTCAGGGATGACCGGCACCCAGCGCCGCCCCATGCCCTTGTCGCGCATCAGGTCCTTGAGCATGCGGACGAACGCCATCGTCGTGGCGACCTTCTGCTTGCCCGAGCCGCGCTTGATGTCGCCGTAGACCGACGACGCCGGCAGCTTCAGGTCCACGTGCGTGGTCCGCCGGTTGGGCACCGAGCCGCCGAGCTCCGCGCGCCGCTGCAGCATGTACTGCATCTCGTCGGACTTCTCGTCCGGCCGGTAGTACGGCACCGCGTAGGGGTTGTCGCCGATCGCGCTGTCAGGGATGTCGAGGTAGAGCCGGTCGCGGAAGTCCTTGACGTCCTGCAGGGTCAGCTTCTTCATCTGGTGGGTCGCGTTGCGGCCCTCGAAGTGCGAGCCCAGCGTCCAGCCCTTGATCGTCTTGGCCAGGATGACCGTCGGCTGGCCGGTGTGCTCGGTGGCCGCCTTGTATGCCGCGTACAGCTTGCGGTAGTCGTGGCCACCGCGCTTGAGCTGCCAGATCTGGTCGTCGGAGAGGTGCTCGACCATCTTGCGGGTGCGCGGGTCGCGGCCGAAGAAGTGCTCCCGCACATACGCGCCGGACTCGGCCTTGAACGTCTGGTAGTCGCCGTCGGGGGTCTTGTTCATGAGGTTGACCAGCGCGCCGTCGGTGTCGGCGGCGAGCAGCGGGTCCCACTCCCGGCCCCAGACGACCTTGATCACATTCCAGCCGGCGCCGCGGAAGAACGCCTCGAGCTCCTGCATGACCTTGCCGTTGCCGCGGACGGGACCGTCGAGGCGCTGCAGGTTGCAGTTGATGACGAAGGTGAGGTTGTCCAGCTCCTCGCGGGCGGCCACGCCGATCGCGCCGATCGACTCCGGCTCGTCCATCTCGCCGTCGCCGAGGAACGCCCATACGTGCTGGTCGCTGGTGTCCTTGAAGCCGCGGTTGTGCAGGTATCGGTTGAACCGCGCCTGATAGATCGCGTTGATGCCGC
Source organism: Dactylosporangium sp. NPDC049525 (assembly GCF_040676755.1). Taxonomy (NCBI): domain Bacteria; kingdom Bacillati; phylum Actinomycetota; class Actinomycetes; order Micromonosporales; family Micromonosporaceae; genus Dactylosporangium; species Dactylosporangium sp. NPDC049525. The sequence goes on from NZ_JBFAPO010000022.1 coordinate 158,721, forward strand.
CCAGACCCATCGAGACGGTCGGGAACTCCCAGAAGTTCGGCATCAGCCGCGGGTGCGGGTAGCTGGGCAGGCCGCCGCCCATGCCGCGGTGCGACAGCTCCTGGCGGAACCCGTCGAGCTGCTGCTCGCTCAGGCGGCCCTCCATGAACGCGCGGGCATACATGCCCGGCGAGGCGTGCCCCTGGAAGAAGATCTGGTCGCCGCCGCCCGGGTGGTCCTTGCCCCGGAAGAAGTGGTTGAAGCCGACCTCATACAGGCTGGCGGCGCTGGCGAAGGTGGAGATGTGCCCGCCGACGCCGACGTCGGGCCGCTGGGCGCGCTGGACCAGCATCGCCGCGTTCCACCGGATGTAGGCGCGGATGCGCCGCTCCACGTGCTCGTCGCCGGGGAACCAGGGCTCACGCTCCGGCGCGATCGTGTTGATGTAGTCGGTGGTGGTGAGCGGGGGCACGCCGACCTGTCGCTCCCGCGCGCGCTCCAGCAGGCGCAGCATCACGTATCGGGCACGCTTCGTGCCGCGCTCGTCGATCACTCCGTCCAGCGACTCGACCCACTCGGTGGTCTCCTCCGGGTCGATGTCCGGCAGTTGACTCGGCAGGCCGTCGCTGATCACTGGGCGCTTGCGTTCGGTGGACACAGGCGTTCCTTCTAGGTGTAGGACCGGCCGCGCTGTTGGTAGGACGGCGATGGCTGGTCGGGATGGCCTCGGGGTGTGCGTGTTGAGGCAATGTGTGAGCCCATGTCCCATCCTGCCTGCCCCCAGTGCATTCCGTCACGTCTACGGGGCGTCAACTGCGACGCGCGACACGATACCGGCGGGTAACTTCTGGGTGACAAAACCGCGACTCAGCCATCATCGCGCGGGCGCGGGTCGGCTACGGTCCGGCCGTGTCCGACAACTCCGCCTGGTGGCTGCTGATCCCCGTGCTCTGCATCGGGGGCTCGATCGCGACAGTCGTGCTCACCATCGTCTTCGTCGTCCGCCGGACCGTCCGCGGCACCGTGCGCAACACCTTCGGCAACGGCTCGTTCCGCCCGGGCGGCGGCGGCTCCAACCCGGCCCCGTTCGGGCCCGACTGGACCCCCGACGGCGGCCCGTCCGGCTTCTCCGGCGACGCGTCCGGCGGGCACCACTCCTCGCACGGCGGGCACGTGCACGGGTGGGGGCACGACATGGGCCACCACCATCACTCCTCGCACGACTCGGGTTCGTCCTGGTCGTCGTCGGACTCCGGCTCGTCGTGGTCGTCGGACTCCGGCTCCTCGTCCTCGTCGGACTCCGGCTCGTCCTCGTCGTCGGACTCGGGGTCGTCGTCCTCGTCCTCCAGCGACTGACACACTGTCGTCCATGCACTCGGAGGTCATCACCGTCCGCACCGGCGCACGCCCCGTGGTGCGGGACATCACCGACGAGGCGTCGCGGTTCGTCGCCGCGCACGCCCCGGACGGCGACGGGCTGCTGCACGTGTTCGTCCCGCACGCCACCGCCGGCATCGCGATCATCGAGACCGGCGCCGGCAGCGACGACGACCTGCTGCGCGCCCTCGACGACGTCCTGCCGGCCGACGACCGCTGGCGGCACCGGCACGGCTCCCCCGGCCACGGCCGCGACCATGTCATGCCAGCGTTCGTCGCGCCGTACGCATCGCTGCCGGTCCTCGGCGGGCGGATCGCGCTGGGCACCTGGCAGTCGATCTGCCTGGTCGACCCCAACGGCGACAACGCCACCCGCCAGGTCCGTTTCAGCTTCCTGCGCGGATGAGCCGCGTTTCTGCCGGGCGTCCCGGCCACCAGGCGGGAGGATCACAGGCGTGATCGAGCGTCGCGTCGCCGTCGTGTTCCTCGTCGACCCGCATGGGCGGGTCCTGATGCAGCACCGCGACTCCCACGCCAAGGTCTCTCCCAACCAGTGGGCCATGCCCGGCGGCAAGATCGAAGAGGGCGAGACGCCGGAGGAGGCCGCCCGCCGCGAGGTGTGGGAGGAGACCGGACTCACCGTCACCACACTGGAGCACTACGTAACCAGCACCCGGCCGTCGGTGACCACCGCCGACGGGCTCGTGGAGATGCACGTGTACTACGCGCCGACCGACGCCACCCAGGACGAGATCGTCCTCGGCGAGGGCCAGGCAATGGTGTTCCTCACACCTGAGGAGGCACTCGCTCGCGACCTCGGCGTGACCGCCGCGCTTCTGGTGCCGAGCTTCCTGGCGTCTTCGCAGTACAGGGCCCTCGCCGAACGCGCCGGGCGGTAACGGCCGGGGCACTCCCGGCCACATCGGACTGGCAGACGAAGACCAATTTCGGCCATGCTGTCGAGCGTGACCACCCCTCAGGATCTCGACGAGCGGTTCCGCGCGGAGCTCGCCGGGCTCGTCGCCGCCACGGTCATCCGGGATCTCGACGAGCCGGTGCGCGACGACACCGCACTCACCGGCGTGCAGGCCCGGGCGCTGTATGACGCCCAGAGCACCAGCCGGCACCTCGACCTCGCCGCCCGCTGGCTGCGCAGCTTCGACGCCGGCTACTACACGATCGGCTCGTCCGGCCACGAGGGGAACGCGGCCGTCGCCGCGGCACTGCGCCCGACGGACCCCGCGCTGCTGCACTACCGCTCCGGCGGCTTCTACTGCATGCGCGCCGCGCAGGTCCCCGGCAGCGACCCGATCCGCGACGTGCTCCGCGGGGTCGTCGCCTCGTCGAAGGACCCGATCGCCGGCGGCCGGCACAAGGTCTTCGGCCACCCCGACCTGCACGTCGTGCCCACCACCTCGACGATCGCCTCGCACCTGCCGCGCGCCGTCGGCGTCGCCTACGCGCTCGGCCGCGGCCGCCGGCGCAACCCGGCCGCCGGCGCCGGCAACAGCCACGGCTGGCCCGGCGACGCCCTCGTCGTGTGCTCCTTCGGCGACGCGTCGGTCAACCACGCCGCCGCGACCGCCGCGTTCAACACCGCCGGCTGGTGCGACCACGTCGGCCTGCGCCTGCCGCTGCTGTTCGTCTGCGAGGACAACGCCCTCGGCATCAGCGTCCGTTCCCCCGACGGCTGGGTCACCGCGGCGCTGCGCAGCCGGCCCGGGGTGCGGTACTACGCCGCCGACGGCTGCGACAGTGCCGGCACCTACGACCGGGCCGCCGAGGCCGCCGCGTGGGTGCGCCGCTTCCGGCGTCCCGCGGTCCTGCACCTCACCACCGTCCGGCTGATGGGCCACGCGGGCGCCGACGCCGAGATGGCGTACCGCTCCCCGGTGGAGATCGCCGCCGACCTCGCCCGCGACCCCCTGGTGCGCACCGCCCGGCTGCTCGTCGAGGCCGGCGTCGCGACCCCGGCGGAGCTGATGGCCCGCTACGACGAGCTCGGCTGGGACGTGCGCCGGGTCGCGGAGGAGGTCCTCGGCGAGCCGAAGCTGGGCAGCGCCTCCGAGGTGACGGCGCCCCTCGCGCCGCGGCGCCCGGTCCGCGTGTCCCGGGCCGTCGCCGACGCCGCCGCCGACCTGGTCGACGAGGCGGTGGACCCCGACGCGGGCAGCGACATCGACGACGACCTGGAGTTCGCCGAGACGTACGAGGAGCGGCCCGCCGCCGAGGACGCCGTGCCGGTGGGGACGGCCGCCTCGCACCGCGCCGTGCCGTCGCACCGGGCGCCCTCCACCGACGACGCCCCGGCGCCGTCTCCGGCTTCGGCGTCGGCGTCGCCCTCCCCGGTCTTGTCGCCCGAGCGCGCCGGCGGCGGTCAGCACGCCGTGGACGGGCCGGAGCCGGGGCCGGACGGGCCGGAGCCGGGGCCGGACGGCTCGGACGAGGCCACCGGCGCCGACTGGCCGGAGCCGG
>NZ_JBFAPO010000023.1:0-160625 GCF_040676755.1 Dactylosporangium sp. NPDC049525
CACGACCGGAGGTCGTGTCGCGGCCGTTCACGGCCGCGGGCCTGTTCACGACCGCAGGTCGTGTCACCGCAACCGGCCGCGGAGGTGGCAGGGAGGCCGTTCACGGCCGACCGGTGGCTGACGGGAGCGGCGGGCCGTGCCCACGACGGACCGGAGCAGGCTGTTGCTGCCGGGAACGCCGAAGCGGCCGTGCGCCTCGGGAAACGTGAGGTGCACGGCCGCTTCGGCGGAACAGCGGGCTAGCGGAGCCAGGGGACGGAGCGGTCGAGCAGGCCGCGCGTCTTGAGCTCCTTGCGCAGCGGGATCTCCTCGTCGATGTACCCGTTCCAGTTGATGCCCCAGTAGTTGGCCGTGTGCGTGGCCTCGCCCAGCAGCTGGCGCTGGACGGGGGTGCGGTTGGCCCACCACTCGCCGTCGTAGTCGATCGGCATGTCGTCGAGGTTGCGGATCCACCGGTACGTGTACCCGACGAAGAGCATCTTGCGGGTGACGTCCGAGTAGTTCGGCGACCGCGAGTGCCAGAGGCGCCGGTCGAAGATGAAGCAGTCACCCGGGTTGGCCGTGATCTCCACGGTGCCCTCGGGGTCGGGGTTCTCGATCGTGGTGTCCGCGGGGCGGGGCAGCGAGTTCCAGAGGTGGCTGCCCGGGATGACCTTGGTGGCGCCCCGGCCGGTCTCCGACAGGTCGGAGATGACATAGCCGATCTTCAGCGAGAACATCGGCCGCGGCAGGTTGGGGTCCATCGTCTCCGGGTCGGAGTTCTGCCGGTAGCCGTCCTGGTGCCAGCCCCACGAGGGGGCCTCGGTCGCCGCCGCCGGCGGGGTGACGTCGAGGTGGTTGTGGTGCGTGTAGATGTTCCAGCCGGCCAGACCCCACATGTACGGGAACAGCGTCGGCTGGGTCAGCAGGTGCCCGAACAGTTCGTCGCGGGTGAGGAAGCCCAGCAGGTGCAGCGTGCCGTCCTTCTTCATGCTGCTGGAGCCGGCCGCCTGCTCCTCGGCGTAGACCCGGTCCATCGCCGCTTCGAGCTCGGCCCGGTGGTCTTCCTTCAGAACGTTGCGGACCAGCAGGAAGCCCTGATCCAGGAATTCCTTGCGGTCGGCCTCGCTGATCGGCTCATAGCCGGTCAGACCGCCGTAGTCGGGTGCAGCGGACGTCATGTCCTCCCCTTACTTTCGTCAACCAGGGAACGACCGATGGTAACGCGAGGTGCACATGAGGCCGACTCCGGAGTTGGCTGCCGGACAGTGCGGAAACCCCACCCGAACGGCCGACAACCTGCTGGTCGTCTGCAACGTCGTGGTCTGTCAGTAGACCTCGGCGACGACCTGCTGGGCGGCGGCGCCGCCACGCTGCGTGACCCGGGTCCAGCCGCCGCTCTTCGCGGTCCACTCCATGTCGTTGAAGACGACCCGTTTGACGCCGTGGTCCTGGGCGTGCGCCACCAGCCAGTGCGCATACTGCCAGCCGGTCTTCTGCTCGCGGACCTTGAGCGCCACGCCGACCAGGTCGGCGACGTCGGCGGTGCTGACGTTGCCCCAGTCGAGCTTCACGCCGGCGGTGAGGGTCTTCGCCGCCTCGGTGCCGTGGCTGGTGGTCTCGGTGACGGTGCAGGCGACCGCGCTGGTGGCCTCGCCGCTCAGCGCGCGGGCCATGATCTCCGACTCGTCGACCCACTTCTCGTACGCCTCGGGCAGGGCGCTGCGCTGGACCTCCTGCGCGGCGTCGGTGACCCGCATCTTCTCCCAGCCCTTGACCTTCAGCAGGGCGGTGTAGAAGGCGTTCGCCGCGTAGCGCGGGTCGGCGACCTGCTCGGGGGTGCCCCAGCCCTGGCTGGGCCGCTGCTGGAACAGGCCGATGGAGTCGCGGTCGCCGCCGCCGAGGTTCTCCAGCTTCGACTCCTGCCAGGCGGTGGCGAGGGCGACGACGAGGGCCCGCTGCGGCACGCCGCGGCGCAGCCCGACGGCGGTGATGGTCGCGGCGTTGGCGACCTGCTCGGCGTCCAGGGCGACGGCCGAGTCGGCGCCGGAGGAGGTGCCGGAGGCGGTGCCCTTCGCGTTGACCGAGGCGTTGCCGGCGTTGACCACGCAGGCGCGGCCCGGCGGCAGCAGCTGCGGCAGGTGGTCGCCGAGCCGCTGCACGAGCACGTAGACACCGAAGGCCGCGACGACGACGAGTGCCGTCAGGACCATCAGCACGTGTCGTGTACGCATCGTCACCTCCCGACCTTTGAGAACTTGACCAGCGTACGTCCCACTCGCCACTGCCTCCCCGCGTTACACCCGGGGTTGAGGCGAGTCGGGCCGTTCAGCCGACGCCGTCAGGGATCCAGTTTGGTGGTCTTTTGTCCCTGAATGCCGAGATTCCCTCGATTCCCTCCGCCGAACCGAAATACGACACGGACAGCTCGGTCATTGCCGCGAGCTCGTCACGGAACGTGTCGGCTTTTTGTCGGCGCAGGAGTTCCTTCGTGCCGCGGACGGCGCCGGGCGCTCCTCGCACCAACGCCGCGACGAACGCCTCGACGGCCGCGTCGACCTCGTCGGTGGGCACGGCGGCCGTGACGAGCCCGATCTCGCGGGCCCGGGCACCGTCGAACGTCGAGCCGGTCAGGAACAGCTCGGCCGCGGCGCGGGAGGACAGCCGCGGCAGCACCGTGGCGGAGATCACTGCCGGGATCACGCCGATGCGCACCTCGGAGAACGCGAACGTCGCCTCGAGCGCGCACACCGCGAGGTCCGCGGCGGCGACGAGGCCCAGGCCACCGGCCCGCGCGGGCCCGGTCAGCCGCGCGACGACCGGCTTCGGGCACTCCCAGATCGCGGTGAGCACCTCGCCCAGCCGGTTGATCGGCGGCTTGCCCGACCCGAACGCGGCGGCGGTCTCCTTCAGGTCGGCGCCGGAGCAGAAGACGGGGCCGGTGTGGGTCAGGACCACGACCCGCACCGCGTCGTCCCCGGCGGCGGCCGCGAGCGCGGCCAGGAGCTCCTCGATCAGGGCGGTCGACAGCGCGTTGCGGTTCGACGGGCTGTCGAGCGTGACCGTCGCCACGCCATGCGCCGTCTGTGACCGTACGAGTGGCATGCGGGCACACTAGTGAAATGCCCGGAACACTGCCAGAAGGCGAGCCGATCCCGCGCGACGGCGCGCTGCCCGACGGGGTCGCCGACGCGGCGGGGGAGGCCGGGTTCGGGGTCTACGTCCACGTCCCGTTCTGCGCCAGCCGCTGCGGCTACTGCGACTTCAACACCTACACCGCCGACGAGGGCGTGCTCAGCGCCGGCTACGCCGAGCAGGTCCTGGACGAGCTGGCCCTGGCCGCGAAGGTGGTCGCGCCGCCCCGGGTGGACACGGTCTTCTTCGGCGGTGGCACGCCGACGCTGCTGCCCCCGTCGGAGCTGGGCCGCATCCTCGACGGCATCGACCGCACCTGGGGGCTGGCCGGCGACGCCGAGGTCACCACGGAGGCCAACCCGGAGTTGGTCGACGCGGCCGGCCTGCGGCAGCTTCGCGCCGCCGGGTTCAACCGGATCTCGCTCGGCATGCAGTCCGTCGCGCCCGGAGTCCTGGCGGTGCTGGACCGCCGGCACACGCCGGGCCGGCCCGCGGCCGCGGTCGCCGAGGCGCAGGCCGCCGGCTTCGAGCGCGTGAATCTGGATCTGATCTACGGCACGCCCGGCGAACGGCCTTCCGACTTCGCCGCGTCGTTGCGCACGGTGATCGATTCCGGGGTCGACCACGTCAGCGCCTACGCGCTCATCGTCGAGGACGGCACCCGGCTCGCGGCCCGCATGCGCCGTGGTGAGCTGCCGTTCCCCGACGACGACGTGGCTGCCGACCGCTATCTGGCCGCCGAACAGGCCCTCACCGAGGCCGGGATGTCCTGGTACGAGGTGTCGAACTGGTCCCGCAACTCGCCCTGCCGGCACAACGAGCTCTACTGGCGCGGCGGCGACTGGTGGGGGCTGGGTCCCGGCGCGCACAGCCACGTGCGGGGCGTGCGGTGGTGGAACGTGAAACACCCGCACGCCTACGCCGCGCGGCTGGCGGACTCGGCGTCGCCGGGGCAGGCCCGTGAGGTGCTGACGCCGGACGAGCGGCACATGGAGGACGTCCTGCTGCGCATCCGCCTGGCCGACGGGCTCCCGCTCGGCGTGCTCGACGACGCCGGCCTGGCCGGGGCGCGGGAGTGTCTCGCCGACGGGCAGCTGGACCCGTCCGCGTTCGCGGCCGGCCGGGCGGTGCTGACCCTGCGGGGGCGGCTGCTCGCCGACGGGGTCGCGCGGGCCTTGACCTGAGCCGGCTCGGCATGCGGAAAAGGGGCGGCCGGGGCCGCCCCTTTGGTGTCTACGCGTCTTTTACTTGTTACTTGATGAAGCGGTAGGTCATCGGGTAGCGGTACAGCTCGCCGCCGTTGGCCTTCATGCCGCCGATGATGGCGAACACGATGATGATGATCCACGGCACGAAGAGCGAGATGAACAACGTGCACACGGAGAGCAGGGCACCCACGAACAGGATGATGCCCCACGTGATGTGGAAGTTCAGCGCCTCGTTGGCGTGCGCCTTGACCGTGGGCGACTCGTTGCCCTTGGCCAGCAGCGCGACGAGCGGGGCGAGGAAGCCGAAGAAGATGCCACCGAAGTGGGCGACCAGCGCCCAGGTCTTCTCGTCGCTGTTGGCGTAGCCGACCGGGCCGGCGCCGGGGTAGCCACCGGGCTGCTGGTAGCCGCCACCGTACTGACCCGGCTGCTGGTACCCACCGGGCTGCTGATACCCACCGGGCTGCTGGTAGCCGCCCGGCGGCTGGTAGGCGTTCGGGTCCTGGTAGCCGGCACCGCTGGTGGGCGGCGGGTAACCGCCACCGGAGACCGGCGGCTGCTGACCGTAGTCAGGCCCCGGCGGCGGGTACTGCGCCCCGCCCGGCGTCGAGTAAGGGTTGTTGGGGTCCTGCGGCACGCCGTATTCCCCGGGGCGAGGTGGTTCACTCATGGGGGCCACGGTAGGTGCACCGATCAAGTATGGCCAGCGACGCGGCATGACTTCTTTTGGACAAACTTGACGCAGACCGGCGCAATAGCGGCGGTTCACACACATGACGATCATTCCGTGGGCGGCGGGCGCGACGTAGACTGGCACTCGCAAAGTGGGAGTGCCAAGTTCTTGGGGAGGTGCGCATGGCTCTCGACGAGCGCAAGCTTGAGGTGCTGCGCGCCATCGTCGAGGACTACGTCGCAACCCAGGAGCCGGTCGGCAGCAAGGCCCTCGTTGAGCGGCACAACCTGCGCGTCTCGCCCGCGACCGTCCGCAACGACATGGCCGTCCTCGAAGAGGAGGGCTACATCCGGCAGCCGCACACCAGCGCCGGTCGCGTGCCCACCGACGCCGGCTACCGGCTCTTCGTCGACAAGCTGTCCCGGGTCAAGCCGCTGAGCCCGGCCGAGCGGCGGGCCATCGAGCGGTTCCTGATCGGCGCGGTCGACCTCGACGACGTCGTGCACCGCACCGTGCGGCTGCTCGCGCAGCTCACCCGGCAGGTCGCGGTCGTGCAGTATCCGAGCCTGTCGCGGGCCAGCGTGCGCCACTTCGAGCTGGTGCCGATCTCCACCACCCGGCTGATGGTGGTCATGATCGCCGAGACCGGCCGGGTCGAGCAGCGGCTCGTCGACCTGCCCGGCCCGATCCTCGCCGACGACGTGACCGAGCTGCGCCGCAGGATCAACGAGAAGCTGGTCGGCAAGCGCCTCGTCGACACCCCGCCGCTGGTCGTCGCACTCGTCGAGGAGTCCTCGCCGAGCCTGCGCCCGCCGATGACGGCCCTGTCGACCGTGCTGCTGGAGACCCTGGTGGAGCGCACCGAGGAGCGGATCGCCCTCGCCGGCACCGCCAACCTCGCCCGCGGCGGGCTGCTGGACTTCCAGGGTTCGCTGCGCCCGATCCTCGAGGCGCTCGAGGAGGAGGTCATCCTGCTCAAGCTCTTCGGTGAGGTCGAGCCGAGCATGACCCGGGTCCGCATCGGCGACGAGAACGAGATCGAAGACCTGCGCAGCGCCTCGATCGTGGCGACCGGCTACGGGCCGGGCTCCATTGTCGTGGGCGGCATGGGTGTGCTGGGGCCGACCCGGATGGACTACCCCGGCAACATCGCCACGGTGCGCGCCGTGGCACGCTACGTCGGCGATCTGCTGGGACAAAGTTGAACCTCATGGACGAGTCAGGGGCATAGGACTCAGTGGCGAAGGACTACTACGGGACTCTCGGTGTCAAGCGGGACTCCACGGCCGATGAGATCAAGCGCGCCTACCGGCGGTTGGCGCGCGAGTTTCATCCGGACGTCAACCCGGACCCCGTGGCACAGGAGAAGTTCAAGGAGATCAACGCGGCCTACGAGGTGCTGTCCGACCCGCGCAAGCGGGAGATGGTCGACCTCGGCGGCGACCCCCTGGCACCCGGTGGCGGTGGCGGCGGCCCGCAGGGCGGCGCGTTCGTCGGGTTCCAGGACATCATGGACGCGTTCTTCGGCACGACCGCCAGTCGCGGGCCGCGGCCGCGGATCCGGCCGGGCGCCGACGCGATCCTGCGGCTCGACCTGGACCTGCACGAGACCGCGTTCGGCGTCGAGGCGCCGATCACCGTCGACACCGCGGTGGTGTGCACCACCTGCTCCGGCGCCGGCACCGCGCCCGGCACCCACCCCACGACCTGCGAGATCTGCGGCGGTCGCGGCGAGGTCCAGTCGGTGCAGCGCACGTTCCTCGGCCAGGTCGTCTCGGCCCGGCCGTGCTCGGCCTGCCAGGGCTTCGGCACCGTCATCCCGCACCCGTGCGCGACCTGTGGCGGCGACGGCCGGGTCCGCACCCGCCGCACGCTGACCGTGAAGATCCCCTCCGGGGTCGAGGACGGCATGCGCATCCGCCTGGCCCAGCAGGGCGAGGTCGGCCCCGGCGGCGGCCCGCCCGGCGACCTGTATGTCGAGATCCACGAGCGCCCGCACGACGTGTATTCGCGCAAGGACGACGACCTGCACTGCCGGGTCACCGTCCCGATGACCGCGGCGGCGCTCGGCACCCGGCTGACGATCAAGACCCTCGACGGCGAGGAGACGGTCGACGTCAAGGCCGGCACCCAGCCCAACCAGACGCTGCGCATCCGCGGCAAGGGCGTCCCGCACCTGCGCGGCGCCGGCCGTGGCGACCTGCACGTCCACCTCGACGTGCGGACCCCGACCCGGCTGGAGCCGGAGCAGGAGAAGCTGCTGCGCGACTTCGCCCGCACCCGCGGCGAGGAGGTCGCCGAGCTGTCCAAGCAGGGCGGCTTCTTCTCCCGCGTGCGGGACGCCTTCAATGGCCACGCGTGAGCCTGCCGCTTTTCCTGGTCGCCGAGCTGCCATCGGGGGACCGGTGGCGGCTCGACGGCCCTGAAGGTCATCATGCGGCCAACGTGCAGCGTCTCTCCCCCGGAGAGGCGCTGCTGTTGTCCGACGGCCGCGGCGGGCTGCTCGAGGCCACTGTTGCCGCCGCGCACAAGGGCGCCCTCGATCTCGATCTCGGCGCGCTGACCCGGGTCCCCGCCTACGACCCGCAGGTCACCGTCGTGCAGGGGATCGCGAAGGGCGAGCGGGCCGAGCTGGCCGTGCAGCTCATGACCGAGCTCGGCGTCGACCGGATCGTGCCGTGGCAGGCGGCCCGCAGCATCGCCCGGTGGAAGGACGCCAAGCCGGTCGAGCGGTGGCGCGCCACGGTCCGCGAGGCGGTCAAGCAGTCCCGCCGGGCCTGGCTGCCCGAGGTCACCGACGCGCGGACCACGAAGCAGCTCACCCTGACCGGGACCGTCCTGCTGTTGCACGAGGAGGCGTCGGCGCCGCTGTCGACCGTCCCGCTCGACGGCGACATCACCCTCGTCGTCGGCCCGGAGGGCGGGATCGCGCCGGAGGAGCTGGCCGCGTTCCCCGACGCGGTGCCGGTCCGGCTGGGCCGCGAGATCCTGCGCACGTCGACGGCGGGCGCCGCCGCCCTCGCGGCGCTGTCGGTCCGCCTCGGCCGCTGGTAGACCCCGCCAGGGTCAGCGGAAAGGCACGGCGGGGTCAGCGGAAGTAGGACGCGCCGTTCAGGTCGAGCACGGCGCCCGAGGACCATTCCGAGCCGGCGAGGAACAGCACCGCCTCGGCGACCTCCTCGGGCCGGGCGACCCGGTTGAACGGGCTCTGCGCCCGGATCGCGTCGCCGTCCCCGGCGTCCATGATGGCGTTGCCCATGTCGGTGGCGACGAACCCGGGCGCCACCGCGTTGACCGCGATGCCCCGCGGCGCGAGGGCCAGGGCCAGGGACTGGGTCAGCGAGTTCAGCCCCGCCTTCGCCGCGCCGTACGCCGGGTAGCGGGGTTCGCCGCGGTACGCGCCGCGGGAGGACACGTTGACGATCCTGCCGCCCTCGCCGAGGTGCCGGGCGGCGCACCAGCAGACGTTGGCGGGGCCGGTCAGGTTGGCCGCCAGGGTCCGCTGCCAGGCCGCCTGCCACGCGGCGTAGCCGTCCTCCAGGATCGGGTGCTCGACCGCGACGGCCGCGTTGTTGACGACGACGTCGAGGCCGCCGAGCGACAGGGCGGCGCCGTCGACGAACGCCTGGACCGCGCCGGCGTCGGTCAGGTCGCCGGAGACGATCACGTGCCCGTCGCCGGGCAGCCCGTCGCGGACCTTCTCGGCGAGGTCGGCGGAGTCGCGGTGGTGCACCGCCACCACGTCGCCGTCGGCGGCGAACGCGCGCGCGACCGCCTCGCCGATACCGCGGGAAGCCCCTGTCACCAACACCTTGCGTCCAGACATGGCAGCACCCTACAAGCCGAATACGATGCGACTGTGACTGATGACTGCCTGTTCTGCCGCATCGTCGCGGGGGAGATCCCGGCGACGGTGGTCCACGAGACCGACGACACCCTGGCGTTCCGCGACATCGGACCGAAGGCGCCGGTGCACGTCCTGGTGATCCCGAAGGCGCACCACCAGGACATTGCCGCGCTCGCCGCCGCCGACCCGGCGCTCGCCGGCCGGGTCCTCGCCAGCTGCGCCGCGGTCGCCGAGAAGGAGGGGCTGACCGGGGACGGCTACCGGGTGATCTTCAACACCGGTGGCTTCGGCGGCCAGGAGGTCTTCCACGTCCACGGGCACGTCGTCGGCGGCCGCCCGCTCGGCCCGATGCTGTCCATATGACGGCGCTGGAGCGGTACGAGCGGCTCGCCCGCCAGGTCCAGGCCGACGCGCGGGTCCCGGCGCTCAGCGTGGCGATCCACCGCGCCGACCGGCCGCTGTGGACGTTCACCGTCGGCGCCGACGTCGACGCGCGCAGCCAGCTGCGGATCGGCTCGGTCACCAAGACGTTCACCGCGGTCCTGGTGATGCAGTGCCGCGACGAGGGACTGCTGGACCTCGACGACCCGATCTCGCGGCACCTGCCGGTGAAGGCGCACGGCGACCTGACCGTCGGCCGGATGCTGTCGCACCTGTCGGGGCTGCAGCGGGAGCCGTTCGGCGACGTCTGGGACACGATGCAGGCGCCCGACGTCGACACGCTGCTCGACCAGCTGGACCGGGCCGAGCGGGTGCTGCCCGCCGGGCAGCGGTTCCACTACTCCAACCTGGCGATCGCCCTGCTCGGCCACCTCGCCGGGCGGCTGCGCGGCGGCACCTGGGAGGAGGTGCTGCGGGAGCGGATCCTCGACCCGCTGGGCCTGGACGACACGGTCGTCACGCCGAGCCGCGCCGTCGTCGGGTATCAGGTCGACGCCTGGTCCGACTACGCGCACCCGGAGCCGCCCGACGACTTCGGCGCGGTCGGCCCGGCGGCGCAGCTGTGGAGCACCGCCGCCGACCTGGCGAAATGGGCGGCGTTCCTGGCCGACCCGAAGGCCGTCGACCAGTCCTCGGCGGTCCTGGCGGTGGAGACGGTCGAGGAGATGCGGGCGCCGCGGGCCGTCACCGAGGACGTCCTGTGGGCCCGGGGCCTGGGGCTCGGGCTGATCCTGCAGCCGCAGCCGGGCGCCGAGCGGATCGTGCACGTCGGGCACGACGGCGCGATGCCGGGCTTCCTGGCCGGCGCCTACGGGCGGGTCGGCGGCACCGGCACCCCCGGCGCGTTCGGTGCGGCGGCGCTCGGCTCGTCCGGCACCGCCGGTGAGGTCATCGACCTGGCGCACCAGCTGCTCGCCGCGGCGGTCGACAGCGACCCGGCCGACATCACGCCGTGGTCGCCCGCGCCGGCGCCGCCGCAGCGGTACCGCTCGGTGCTCGGCCGCTGGTGGGGTGAGGGCTTCGAGTACGTGTTCAGCTGGCACGGCGGCGCGCTGCACGCCCGGGCGGTGGAACAGCCGGCGAACCGGCCGCCGGCGGTGTTCGCGCCGGTCGACGGCCAGCAGGACGTGTTCCGCACCGTGTCCGGCCGGGAGACGGGGGAGCTGCTGCGGCTGACCCGCGCCGAGGACGGCACCGTCGAGCTGCTGCACTGGGCGACGTACCGCTTCACCCGCGGTCAGGAGACCTTCGACAAGTACCGGTTCTAACGGGAGATGACGGTGAACACGGCGCCGTTGGGGTCCACGACGACCGCGATGCGGCCGTGCGGAGAGTCGAACGGCCCGTGCTGGACCTGGCCGCCCGCCGACCGGACCCGGTCGGCGGCGCGGTCGGTGTCCGCGGCGGCGAAGTAGACCATCCAGTGCGGCGGGATGCCCTCCCACGCCTCGGTCATGGTGAGCCGCCCGGCGACGGGGTCGGCGTTGCCGAGGCTCCACGCCGTGTAGTCGAACTGCTCGTCGGCGTCGACCCGGGTCTGCCGGTACCCGAACAGGCCCTGGTAGAAGGTGTCGACGGCGGCCGGGTCCCGGGTGTTGACCTCGGCCCAGCACAGCGCGCCGTCCTCGTCGAACAGCTGCGAGCCGGTGTGCTGGCCGGGCTCCCACGCGCCGAACGCGGCGCCGGACGGGTCGAGGGCGAAGAGCATCCGGCCGTTGCTCGGGATGTCCATCGGCGCGACGATGACCTTGCCGCCACCGGTGTCGACCCGCCGGGCGGTGTCCTCCAGGTCGTGTGACATCAGGTACAGGCTCCAGGCGGCCGGGGTCTGCTCGGCGCCCGGCATCGGCGGGCTCATCCCGGCGACGACCTTGCCGTCCTTGAGGCACATGACGTAGTGCCCGAAGTCGGCGCCGGTGTCCAGGAACGTCCAGCCGAACAGCGTCGAGTAGAACCGCTGGGCGGCGGCGAGGTCGGGGGCGACCAGGTCGGCCCAGCAGGGCTCACCGTCGACGTAACCGCTGCGCTCGACCATCCGTGTGGGCCCCCTGCCGGTGAGTACAGCCGATGTCTCACCTGCCTCAGTACCACCGTGTGAGCGGGCCTGTCCGGACTTTCGGCGCGAACGACATGATCGGGCGACCCCGATCCGGGCGAGGCGGATGTTCGCCGTATCAGGTACGAACCGGACATCGGCAAGAAATGGGAACGGCCTGAGGGGCGGTCAGCCGATACCATGAAGAGCCTGGACATGAAGCCAGCAGGAGAGCGAGCCCCGGAAGCAGGTGCTTGAGGCCCACCGTGGCCGACGTATGACCGAGACCCCAACCCCCGCACCGGCAGTGTCGTCGGAGCAGCCCGTGCGGGCCATCAGCAAGATCACGGTCCCCGACCCGCACACGATGGTCAGGCTGCTCGGCGCGGGAGACGAGATCCTCAAGCTCGTCGAGCGGGCCGTCAGCAGCGACGTGCACGTGCGGGGCAACGAGATCACCATCACCGGCGCGGCCGCGGACAACGCCCTGGCCGAGCGCATCTTCGCCGAACTCATCGAGCTGGTGCGCAAGGGGGAGACCCTCACCCCGGACAACGTCCGGCGCACCGTCGGCATGCTCGAGCAGAACACCTCGGAGCGCCCCGCCGACGTGTTGACCCTCAACATCCTCTCCCGGCGCGGCCGCACCATCCGGCCGAAGACCCTCGGCCAGAAGCGGTATGTCGACTCGATCGACCAGCACACGATCGTGTTCGGCATCGGCCCGGCCGGCACCGGCAAGACCTACCTCGCCATGGCGAAGGCGGTCCAGGCGTTGCAGGCCAAGCAGGTCAACCGGATCATCCTGACCCGGCCGGCGGTCGAGGCCGGCGAGCGGCTGGGCTTCCTGCCCGGCACGCTCTACGACAAGATCGACCCCTACCTGCGCCCGCTCTATGACGCGCTGCACGACATGCTCGACCCGGAGTCCATCCCGAAACTGATGGCCGCCGGGACGATCGAGGTCGCGCCGCTCGCCTACATGCGCGGACGCACGCTCAACGACGCCTTCATCATCCTGGACGAGGCGCAGAACACCACGCCCGAGCAGATGAAGATGTTCCTGACCCGGCTGGGCTTCGGCTCGCGGATCGTCGTCACCGGCGACGTGACGCAGATCGACCTTCCTGGGGGCACCCGCAGCGGCCTCCGGGTGGTCCGTGAGATCCTCGACGGTGTCGAGGACGTGCACTTCGCCCAGCTCGGCAGCGCCGATGTCGTGCGCCACCGGCTGGTCAGTGAGATCGTCGACGCCTATGCCCGCTGGGACGAGGCACAGGAGGCGCAGCAGCCGCCGGTGCGTGCCGTCCCGGACCGCGGGCGACGCAGGTAGCCCCCTTCCAACAGGAGCAGTTGTTGTCCATCGAGATCGCCAACGAGTCCGGCGTCGACGTCAACCCCGACACCATTCTCGCGGTGGCGCGGCACGCCCTCGACGAGATGGGGGTCAACCCACTCGCCGAGCTGTCGATCCTGCTCGTCGACGTCGAGTACATGACGGAGCTCAACCATCGTTGGATGGACGGCGACGGCCCGACCGACGTGCTGGCCTTCCCAATGGACGAGGGCAGCGTCGACCACGGCCCCGGTGAGGGCGGTGGCGAGCCCGCGCTGCTCGGCGACATCGTGCTGTGCCCGGAGGTGGCGGCGAAACAGGCCGCCGCCGCCGGGCACGCCACGATCGACGAGCTGGCGCTGCTCACCGTGCACGGCACCCTGCACCTGCTGGGCTATGACCACGCCGAGCCCGAGGAGGAGGCCGAGATGTTCGGCCTGCAGGCGCGTCTCCTGGAGAGCTGGCGCAAGTGAGTGACATGACCTTGCTGACGACCGCCGCCGGGCTGGTCGTGCTGGCAGGGTTGTTCGCGATGTCCGACGCCGCGCTCAACGTGGTGTCCCCGGCCCGCGCCCACGAGCTGGCCCGCGAGGGCAAGCCGGGCGCCACCGCCCTGCAGGTCATCGCGGCCGACCCGGCCCGTTACATCAACCTGCTCCTGCTGCTGCGACTGCTGTGCGAGCTGACCGCGACCACCCTGGTCGCCCTGGTCACCGCAGCGGCCGTCGGCGGCGACCGGGACTGGCTGGCCGCGCTCATCACCGCCGGCTCGATGACGGTGGTCAGCTTCGTCGTCGTCGGGGTCGGCCCGCGCACCATCGGCCGCCAGCACGCCTACGCGGTGGCCCGGGTCGCCGCGCCACCGGTGCGCTGGCTCGGCACGATGCTCGGCCCCCTCGCCCGGCTGCTGATCCTCATCGGCAACGCGGTGACCCCCGGCAAGGGGTACCGCGAAGGCCCGTTCGCCACCACGATCGAGCTGCGCGAACTCGTGGACCTCGCCGAGCAGCGCGGCGTCGTCGAGCACGGCGAGCGCGACATGATCCACTCGGTGTTCGCGCTCGGCACGACGATCGCCCGCGAGGTGATGGTCCCGCGCACCGAGATGGTCTGGATCGAGACGCACAAGACCGTCCGCCAGGCCCTCATGCTCGCGATGCGCAGCGGGTTCTCCCGCATCCCCGTCGTCGGCGACAACGTCGACGACGTCCTGGGCATCGCCTACCTCAAGGACCTGGTCCGCCGCACCTCCGGCGGCGACACCGCCGCCGGGGACATGCCGGTCGCCCAGGTCATGCGCGACGCCACGTTCGTGCCCGAGTCGAAGCCCGTCGACGACCTGCTCCGCGAGATGCAGGCCGCCCGCACCCACATGGCGATCATCATCGACGAGTACGGCGGCACCGCCGGCCTCGTCACCATCGAGGACATCCTCGAGGAGATCGTCGGCGAGATCACCGACGAGTACGACGTCGCCGAACGCCCCCCGATCGAGGAGCTCCCCGACGGCGCGTTCCGGATCACCAGCCGCCTGCCGGTCGAGGACCTCGGCGAGCTGTTCGACGTGGAGCTGCCCGCCGACGAGGTCGAGACCGTCGCCGGTCTGCTCGCCCAGGCCCTCGGCCGCGTCCCGATCCCCGGCGCGACCGCCGTCGTCGGCGGCCTGGTCCTCGTCGCCGAGGGCACCACCGGCCGCCGCAACCGCATCGACACCCTCCTCGTCCGCCGGGCCGACCCCGACGACGAGGAGCAGGCCAGCCACGACAGCGAAAGGCAGCACGCCGATGCCTGACTCCCAGGTCCCCGCGCCCCTGTCGGCGGAAGACGCGAAGCTCGTCACCCTGGCCCGGGCCGCCCGCGCCCGCATCGGCGCCGTCGAGGGCGCCGCGGTCCGCGACGGCGACGGCCGCACCTACAACGCCGCCTCCGTCGCCCTGCCCTCACTGTCGATCACCGCGCTGCAGCTGGCGGTGGCGACCGCGGTCGCGTCCGGCGCCGGCAAGCTCGAAGCGGCCGCGGTCGTGACGGAGGCATCGTCCCTGGACACCGTGGGCCGCGCCGCCGTCCGCGACGTCTCCCCGGCCGCCCCGATCCACCTCGCCGCCCCCGACGCCACCGTCTTCGCCACCGTCACCGACTGACCGGGGCCGCGGGCGATCCACACATCCGACCGGCACCGCGCCGCCGTCCGGTGGCCCATCCTTCGTGGCTCCAGTCCGTCGTGGGCGCGGCCCGCCGCTCCCGTCAGCCACCGGGCCGGGGCCCAGCTTCGCCGGCCCTGGCCCTGCCACCTCCGCGGACAGTTGCGCCGCCACGACCTGCGGCCGTGACAAGCCCGCGGCCGTGAACGGCCGCGCCGCGACCTGCGGCCGCGACAACCCCCGCTGCGGGCTCGGAGCCGCCGGTCGTGATCACGGAACCGCACGGGGGCCGGGGCGCCACCGAAGTTCCGCGATCAGGGAGGCAGGCGCCGGGCGGCGCCCGGCGGCGGAGGCGTGAACTCACGACCGCGAACCTGTGACATAGGCTTTCAACGTGCGCAGGGACCGGGTCGACGAGGTCGTCGACGAGTGGCGGGTGCAGCTGCCCGACACCGTCGGGCCCGCGATGGAGCTCGGCAAGCGGATCCACCGCCTCGCCGGCCGGTTGCAGGAGGTCGTGCGCGCCGAGACCGCCGCGGTCGGGTTGACGCCGGCCGAGTTCGACGTGCTGTCGGCGCTGCGACGGGCCGGCGCGCCGTACGCGCTGAAACCCTCCGACCTGGCCAGCGGCCTGCTGCTCACGTCCGGCGGGATCAGCAACGTGCTGCGCCGGCTCCAGCAGGACGGCGTCATCGAGCGGGAGGCCGACGCCGCCGACGCGCGGGTCGCCTGGGTCAGGCTCACCCCGAAAGGCGTCACCGCCGCCGAGCGGGTCGTGCGGGCCGTGACGAAGGCGCAGGCGCGGCTGTTCGCCCCGGTGCCGCAGGAGCTGCAGCACGACACCATCCGCAGCCTGCGGGAGCTGCTGGTCGAACTGGGCGACGAAGCCGTACACGAAGGAGCCTGACGAACCGTGCTGCAACGCTACGACCCACGCAACGCCGACATCCGCTACTGGGTCGACGGCGTGCTGCGGCACCGCGACGAGCCCGGCATCTCACCGTTCGACTCGGTGGTGCAGGGCGGCGACGCCGTCTGGGAAGGGCTGCGGGTCTACGACGGCGGCATCTACGGCCTCGACGAGCACCTCGCCAGGCTCCGGCGTTCGGCGCGGGCGCTGGGCTTCGAGCAGGTCCCGGCCGACGCCGACATCGTGGCCGCGGTCCGGGCCACGCTGGAGGCCAACGACATGCGCGACGGCGTGCACGTGCGGCTCACCCTGACCCGCGGCGTCAAGGTCACCAGCGGCATGGACCCGCGGCTCAACCAGGCCGGCTGCACGCTGATCGTGCTCGCCGAGCACAAGCCGCCGGTGTACGACACGGGCGGGCTCACCCTCGTCACCGCCAGCGTCCGGCGGCCGGGCCCGGACGTGCTCGACCCGAAGATCCACCACAACAACCTGATCAACTCGATCCTGGCGAAGCTGGAGGCGAACCTCGCCGGCGCCGACGACGCGATGATGCTCGACGGCCGCGGGTTCGTCGCCGAGACCAACGCGACGCACCTGTTCGCGGTCGTGGACGCCCGCCTGGTCACGCCGCGCGCGGTCGCCTGCCCGGAGGGCATCACCCGCGACACGGTGCTGCGGCTCGCGCCCGGTGAAGGGTTCCCGGTGGAGGTCCGCGACGTGTCGCAGGTCGAGATGTACACCGCCGACGAGGTCTTCTGCACCGGCACCATGGGCGAGATCGCCGGCGTGGTGGCGATCGACGGCCGGCCGGTCGGCGACGGCACGGTCGGCCCGGTCACCGCCCGCCTCGCGCGGGTGTACACGGCGCACGCCCGCGCGCACGCTCAGAGGCTGTGGGCGGACAGCTCCGTGTAGAGCGGGGTGGCGGCCTCGACCAGCCATGACAGGTGCGGCGGGACGTCGGCGGGGCGCGGGTCGTACCCCGCGAACCCGGTCGAGGCCTCGACCGCCGCATACCAGTGCGGCGCCCACACCCCGTCCGTGTCGCGACGGCCGGCGGGCCACGCCAGCATCGCCGGGTCCCAGCCGATGCCGAGCGCGTCGCAGAGCCGCTCCAGGGTGCCCGCCGGGTCGCGCAGGACGTCGGCGGCGTCGACGACCGGCCCGCCGTACGCCCGGAAGATCTCGACCTGCTGCTCGTACCCGAGGTCGGCGAGGGTCGGTTCACCGCGGACCTTCGCGTACGACGCCACCACGTACGCGGGGTCCCGGATCAGGAACGCGTTGTGCACCGAGCCGAGCCACTCCCGGCCGATGTCCGGCAGCAGGTGGTGGGTCATGTGCTTCTGGTAGAACACCCCCGCCGGCACCGGCGCGAGCAGCGCCCCGGCCGCCTCCCGCCAGTCGACCGGCTGGGACGCGAGGATCTCCTCCCGGCCGGGGTGTTCCAGGCCGGTGACGGCCAGGTAGTGCGCGTACAGCGGCTCGTCGACGACGACCGTGTCGGGCCTGGCACCGAAGCTGCGCATCATCGCCGTGGAGATGTTGCGGGGGCCGGACCACATCGCCACTCGTACCGTCATGGGCAACGAGGGTAACCGACGTGGCATTCAGCCAGTTTTACTCGTGTATGTGACGGAATCCTGGTGCGCGTCGATGCGATCCACTGGGGCTTCCGGCGCCTACTGTCGGATGCGGAGCCCTGCAGTGCGCCCGCCCCGCCACCAGGCCTACTGGACAACGCCGACAGGTAGCCGACGGAAAAGCACTGCGCGGGAAGGAAGGGGCCGGTCGATGGACCTGCTGATCGACGTGCGAGTGGCGCGACGAGATTCCACGACGTCGTCCGAGACGGCCGGGTCGGCACACGACCGGACGGTCCGCCTGCGGGCAGATCACACCGGCACCGTCACCGACCTGATCGCCGCGCTCCTCGGCGGTCTCGACCCCGCCGACCGGCCGCAGCAGGCGACCTGGGCCTGGAACATGCGCACCGGCCGGCGGCTCAACCCGGCCCGCCCGCTCGGCGGGCAGGGGCTGCGCTGCGGTGACACGGTCGTGCTCGGGCCGCCCGAGCAGGCCCCGGACACCCCGATGACGCCGCCCGGCCCGGCCGAGCACCGCTTCGAGCTGCTGGTCGTCGCCGGCCCGGACGCCGGGCGGTGGCTGCCGCTGCCGGCGGGCGAGTTCGTCATCGGCACCGACCCGGCCTGCGACCTGCTCCTGGCCGACCCGACCGCCGGCCGCCGCCACCTTCACCTGGGCATCGGCAGCCACGAGGTCGCCGCGACCGACCTGCGTTCACCGGCCGGCACCAGCATCGACGGCGAGCCGCTGCACGGCACGGTGACCCTCACCGCCGGGCAGCTGCTGCGCCTCGGTGCGACCCTCGTCACCGTCGAGGAGGTCCCGGCGGCGCTACCCGCGCCGGCCGGCCCGCCGCCGGCGGTCTGGCTGCCCGCGGTGCCGCAACCGGCGAGGAAGCGGCGCCTGCAGTTCCGGCGTTCGACCCTCGACCCGGTGGTCGAGTTCGCCGCCGCCGTCGAACGGGCCGAGGCCGACGCCGCCGTCAAGCACCGCGCGGTGCTGCGGACGCGCCGGTCGGCGACGCCGAGCCTGGCGCACCTCGCGCGGGCCGCCGAGCGGTACGCCTCCGACATCGACGCCGCCGACCCCCGCACCGCCCGCGCCGAGGCCCGCGCTGAGGCGCGCGCCGACCCACGCGCTGAGGCTCGCGCTGATGCCCGTGCCGACCCGCGCGCTGAGGCTCGCGCTGGGGCCCGCGGCGCGGAGCCGCACCCGGCCGACACCGAGCGCACCGAGCGCACCGAGCGCATGGAGCGCACCGACCGAGCCGAGCACCGTGGGCCGGGTGGCAGCGGGCTGTGGATCCGCCGGCCCGACGACCGGGACTTCCTCACGCTGCGGCTGCGGACCGCGGACCTGCCCGGCCGGCTGCGGTTCGAGCAGCCGCCCGCGGGCCCCGGCGCCGACCCCGCGCACGTCGAACGCACCGACGCCCTGCGGGAACGCCACGCCGTCGACCGGGACGTGCCCGTCGAGGCCGACCTGCGGGTCCTCGGCGCGCTCGGCGTCGCCGGCCCGGCCGAGGTCGCCGACGGCGTCCTGCGGTCCTGGCTGACCCAGCTGGCGACCCTCGCCAACCCGACCGACCTCGCCGTCGTCGTGCTCAGCGACGCGCCGCAGTGGACGTGGACCGGCTGGCTGCCGCACACCCGGACGCTGACCGCCGCGATCGCCCCCGGCGCCCGGACCATCGCCGCCGCCGAGGAGGACCGCAGGCAGGTCCTCGCGCTCGTCGAGGCGCTCCTGCGGCAGCGCCGCCGCGGCCGGCACGCCATCGCGGAGTCGTTCGTGCCGCACGTCGTCGTCGTGCTGCCGGACCCGTCGCTGGTGCCGCCGGCGTCCCTGAACCGCCTCGTCGAGGAAGGGCCGCGCTGCGGGATCAGCCTGCTGATCGGCGCGCGGACCCCGGCGGAACTGCCGGCGGGCGTGTCCGTGCAGGACGGCGAGCCGCTGCCGGCCGACGTCGCGTCGCGGGTCGCCCACGCCCTCGCCGCGACCCCGGACGCCGCCGGTGGAGCCGCGCCCCGGGTGGCGCCGCTCGCCGAGGTGCTGAACCTGACCGACCTGAGCCCGAGCGCGATCGTGAAACGCTGGGTGCCGTCGACCCGCGACCGGGGCCTCGCCGCACCGATCGGCCTCGGCGGCACGGCCGCCGGCGGGGTCGGCCCCGTCACCGTCGACCTGCGCCGCGACGGGCCGCACGGGCTCGTCGCCGGCGTCGGCGGCTCCGGCCGGTCGTGGCTGCTGCGGTCCTACCTGGCCGCGCTCGCCGCCACGTACCCGGCGAACCGTCTCACGTTCGTCCTCGTCGACTGGCCGGGCCACGACGACGATGCCGCCGAGGAACCCGCGTCCGGCACGTTCGCGGAGTGCGTCGACCTGCCGCACACCGTCGGCGTGTTCACCGACACCGACGCGCACCAGACCCGCCGGGTCCTCGTGTCGCTCAACGCCGAGCTGCGCCGCCGCGAGGCGGTCCTGCGCCGGCACTCGGTCAAGGACATCGTGGAGATGGAACGCAAGTTCCCGGCGGCGGCGCCGGCGAACCTGCTCGTCGTCGTCGCCGAGTTCGTCGACGCACCCGCCGACTTCGTGCCGGGGCTGCGGGAGCTCGCCCGCCGCGGCCGGCACGCCGGGGTGCACCTGCTCCTGGCCACCGCGAAACCGCACGGCGCCGTCGACGACGACCTGCGCGCCGAGGCCGACCTGCGCATCGCGCTGCGGGTCGAGGAGGAGGCCGACAGCCTCGAGGTCCTGGAACGCCCCGACGCGGCGCACCTGTCGCCGCTGCTGGCGGGGCGGGCGTTCGTGCGGACCGTCGAGGGCGGCTTCCAGGCCGTCCAGGTCGCCTACGGCGGGTTCCGGTCCCCGGCCGGCCGCCGCGCGACCCCGACGACGGTGACCGAAGTGCGCTTCGAGTCCGGGCTCGTCGACCGGGAGGCGCTCGACGCGCCCGTCGGCGGCGACGACTCCGCGCCCACGGACCTGCAGCGCCTGGTGGAGGCGATCACCGCCGCGCACCGCGAGGCCCGCGTGCCCGACCAGCCCCGGCCGTGGCAGCCGCCGCTGGCACCCACGTACACCTTGCAGGAGCTGACACAGCCCGAGACGGGTGCGTTCGCCGCCGCGATCGGCATGGTCGACCTGCCCAACTCCCAGGCCCGCCAGGTCTGGCAGCTGGACCTCGACGAACTCGGCCACCTGCTCGTCTTCGGGCCCACCGGCGCCGGGAAGAGCACCCTGCTGGACACGGTCGCGGCGTCGTTCGCGCAGCGGTTCGACGGCACCCGGCTGCGCGTGTACCGGGTCGACGGCACCGCCGTGGAACCCGCCGAGGCGCTGCTCGCCACGATCGAGAAACTCGTTGTGGAACGGGCCGCGCTCGCCGAGCACGACGGCGCCCGCGTCCTGGTCCTCGTCGACGGCCACGACGTGCGGCTCAACGACGCGCTCATCCGCGTCGCCGTCGGCGGCAAGGCCGTCGGCGTGCATGTCGTCCTGGCGACCGAGCAGCGCAGCGCGGTGCCGACGTCGCTGTCGCGGCTCATGCCGGGCCGCATCGTGCTGCGATCCGCCGGCCGGGGGCTCGTGGAGGGCACGATCGAGCTGCAGGTGGCCCTCTCCGCGGCGGCGCACACAACACCTGCACAGCGCCCCCGCCAGTTGCAGCTCGAGGTCTGAGTACGCTGAACCATCGTGCAGCACAACTATCACGCAGGCTTCGCGTGTTTCGTCGGCCGGCCCAACGCGGGCAAGTCGACGCTCACCAACGCGATCGTCGGGCAGAAGATCGCGATCACGTCGGACAAGCCGCAGACGACCCGCCACACCGTGCGGGGCGTCGTCCACCGGGCGGACTCGCAACTGGTCCTCGTCGACACGCCGGGGCTGCACCGGCCGCGGACCCTGCTCGGCGAGCGGCTCAACGACCTGGTCCGGGCCACCTGGAGCGAGGTCGACGTGATCGGGCTGTGCCTGCCCGCCGACGAGGACATCGGGCGCGGTGACCGGTTCATCACCGGGGAGATCGCCGCGCTGAAGGCGACCGTCGTCGCCGTCGTCACCAAGACCGACCTCGTCGACCGGGGCAAGCTCGCGCAGCGGCTCATGGCGGTGCAGGACCTCGGCGAGTTCGCCGACATCGTGCCCGTCAGCGCCGTGTCCGGGGCGCAGGTCCAGACCCTGGTCGACGTCATGATCAAGCACCTGCCGCCGTCGCCGCAGCTGTACCCGGACGGCATGCTCACCGACGAGCCCGAGCAGGTCCTCATGGCCGAGCTCATCCGCGAGGCCGCCCTGGAAGGCGTCCGCGACGAGCTGCCGCACTCGATCGCGGTCCTCGTCGAGGAGGTCGTCCAGGAGGAGGGCGGACTGACCAGGATCTTCGCCGACATCTACGTGGAGCGCTCCAGCCAGAAGGCGATCGTCATCGGCCACCAGGCGAGCCGCCTCAAGGACGTCGGCACCCGCGCCCGGCGCGAGATCGAGGACCTGGTCGGCGGCCGGGTCTACCTCGACCTGCACGTCCGGGTCGCGAAGGACTGGCAGCGGGACCCGAAGCAGCTGCGGCGCCTGGGATTCTGAGGGTTCTGACATGTCCGGCGTCGGGTTCAAGGGCAAGCTGTACCGCGACGACGCGGTCGTGCTGCAGGTGCAGAAACTGGGCGAGTCCGACCGGATCATCACCCTGTTCACCCGCCGGCACGGCCGGGTCCGCGCGGTGGCGAAGGGCGTCCGGCGCACGATGTCGAAGTTCGGCGCCCGGCTCGAACCGTTCGGCCACATCGACGTGCAGCTGCTCGAAGGGCGCAGCCTCGACGTGGTCAGCCAGGTCGAAGGCATCGAGCTGTACGGCCGGCGGTTCCTCGACGACTACCCGCGCTACACGGTCGCGTCCGCGATCGCGGAGACCGCGATCCGGCTGACGCCGGTCGAGGAGGAGCCGTCGCTGCGGCTGTTCCACCTGACCCTCGGCGCGATGCGCGCCCTGGCCCTCGGCGAGCACGGCAGCAGCCTGATCCTGGACGCGTATCTGCTGCGGGCGATGAACGCCTCCGGCCTGGCCCTGGCGCTGCGGGAGTGCGCGGTGTGCGGCACCGCCGGACCGCACCGCGGGTTCTCCCTGGCGGCCGGCGGCGTGGTGTGCCCGGACTGCCGCCCGCCCGGCGCGTCGCACCCGGCGCCTGCGACGATCGAGCTCATGGCGGCGCTCTCGGAATCGGACTGGGTGCTCGCCGACGCCAGCGAGCCCAACCATCGGCGCGAGGCCAGCGGGCTGGTCGCAGCGCATCTGCAGTGGCACCTGGAGCGGGCGTTACGCTCACTCCCGCTCGTAGACCGGGACGACACCGCCCGGGGCCGAAAGGACAGCTCGTGAGCAAAGGCAGGGACTTCCGTCCGCCGTCGCAGCACCCGACCGGGGCCCGCCCGCCGGCGCTGCCGAAAGAGACCGTGCCGCAGCACGTGGCGATCATCATGGACGGCAACGGGCGCTGGGCCAAGCAGCGTGGCCTGCCCCGCACCGCCGGGCACACCGCAGGCGAGGCCGCCCTCTTCGACGTGATCGAGGGCGCGCTCGAGCTCGGCGTCAAGTACGTGAGCGCCTACGCGTTCTCCACCGAGAACTGGAAGCGTTCACCGGACGAGGTCCGCTTCCTGATGAACTTCAACCGCGACACGATCCACCGCCGCCGCGACGAGTTCCACGAGATGGGCATCCGGGTGCGCTGGGCCGGACGCCGGCCGAAGCTGTGGCGCAGCGTCATCAACGAGCTCGAGTACGCCGAGGAGCTCACCAAACGCAACGACCTGCTCACGTTCACCATGTGCGTCAACTACGGCGGCCGGGCCGAGGTCGCCGACGCCGCCGCCCGCATCGCCGCCGACGTGCAGGCCGGCCGGATCAAACCCGACCGGATCACGGAGAAGACGTTCGCCCGGTACCTGGATGAGCCGGACCTGCCGGACGTCGACCTGCTGGTGCGCAGCTCCGGTGAGATGCGCACCAGCAACTTCATGATCTGGCAGGCCGCGTACGCGGAGTTCGTGTCCGTGGACACGCTGTGGCCCGACTTCGACCGCCGGCACCTGTGGTACGCGTGCGAGGTTTACGCTAAGCGCGACCGGCGATTCGGTGGTGCCATCCCCAACCCGGTGGTGCCGACCCTGACCAGCTGAATCACGTTGGGTGACGAGCCCGAAGATCAATTTGCAGGTCTGGGGTACGGTGTGGATGAGGCAGCCCGACCGGCACCGGGGAGCCGTGTCCGTGGTCGTGGCAGCGTTTCAATGGTCGTGGCAGCAGGGGATCTGCGACTGGGCCTCGAACGGGGTCAGGACGCCTCCCCGGCCGAACTGGGTGACCAGCGTCAACACGCCGCCGCGCCAGATCGGCCGCACGAAGTCGCCCGTGTCGATCAGCATCTCCGGCACCGCGGTCAGCCCGCCGAGGATGACGACCTTCTCGATCGCGGAATCGGCCAGGACCGCTGACACCGCCACCACGCCGGTGAGCTTCTCCCAGCCGGCGAAGAGCACGGCGCGGGCGCCCTCGGGCGGGGTGCCGTCATAGCCGACCGAGACCTGACCGGCCTCGAAGTACGTGAACGCGGGGCGGCCGCCCACCAGGATGTGGTGGTCGGCCGCCTTGACGTCGGGAAATCCCATTACCGGGGCAGGACCCAGATCGGGTTCGCGTAGAACCAGAGGTCCTTCCACGGGTCGGCGTCGCCGACGACGTCGATCGCCGGGCCCACCGGGTCGATCGCCGCGCCGAGGTAGCCGGGGGCGGAGCGGTTGCCGTCGGTGCCGCGCAGGCGGACGTAGAACGGCTGGTCGACCGGGCCGAGGTCGTAGGTGAACGACACGGTGCCCGTCGACTTGTTGACCTCGAACGACTTGACGACCTTGGTGTTCGGGGCCTGCAGCGTGTCCTTGTCGGCCACGACGCCGGTCACGGCACCCTTGATCACGTCGACCCGGGCAAGGGTCGGCACGAAGTTCGCCCAGTTCGGCGTGTTCGCCAGGTTGATCTTGATGACGAGCTCGGCGCGCTGACCGCGACGGACCACGAGCGAGTCACCGAGGGTGACACCGCCGCCGTTGCCCTTGGCGCGGACCTGCACGTCCAGGCCGCTGATCAGGCCGCCGTGGTCGACCCAGACCCGGCCGGCACGCAGGCCGTCCATGACGGACGCGTAGCTGAAGCTGCGCGAGCCGACGTGGGTGCGGCTGTAGTAGCCGGGCCAGAAGTCGCCGGGGGTGAGGCTGGTCGGCTGCCCGTACACCGGGTCCGAGTGGAACCCGTTGGTGTTGAAGTCGGAGTTGTCGGGGCGCTTCGCGGTCTCCTCGTAGACGACGTGGGAGTCCGAGTTCGCGCTGATCCACCACGCCTTGCCCTCGGCGAGGAGGCTGTCCCACAGGCCGCCGACGGTGGAGGTCATCCAGTCGAAGCCGCCCCAGGTGCGGTAGCTCTCCAGCGGGTAGCCGGGGAACGACGCGGCGCCGGGCGCGTTGCCGTAGAAGCCGCGGGCCGAGCCGCCGCCGTTGGGCTTCGCGATGCCGGCGGCCTGGTGGCCGGGGGCGCCCTCGAAGCCGATCGCGATGCGCGGGTTGGCGTCACGCCAGCCGCGGATCTCGTGCGGCGAGTCGATGCCGTTGCGGGCCGGGTGGTTGGCCAGGAACAACGCGTCCTGGACCCGGCGCTTCGTGACCTGGTCGCCGAGGAACTTGATGCCGGCGATGGCGAGCGCCTCGGTGACCAGGGACGGGTCGACCGCGCCGACGGCCGAGCCGTCGAAGGTGTTCTCGAACTCCTTCAGCA
Organism: Dactylosporangium sp. NPDC049525; assembly: GCF_040676755.1. Lineage (NCBI taxonomy): Bacteria > Bacillati > Actinomycetota > Actinomycetes > Micromonosporales > Micromonosporaceae > Dactylosporangium > Dactylosporangium sp. NPDC049525. Next base: position 25,118 of record NZ_JBFAPO010000023.1, read on the forward strand.
CCGCGACCTCGTTGGCACCGGGGTGCACGAAGACGGTGCCGTGCTCGGCGGCCGGGATGTTCCACTCCAGGCCCTGGAAGACCAGCATGTCCTTGTAGTCGTCGCGGGCGTCGCGGATGCCCGGGTTGACCTTCTCGACGCCGATCTTGGCGTGCTGGACGCTGCCGTGGTCGGTGATGACCATCCAGTCCAGGCCGTACGCGGAGGCGTGCTTCACGTGGTCGCCGACCCGGTACATGCCGTCGCTGGAGAACTGGGTGTGGATGTGGTGGTCGCCGGCGAGCCACTTGTAGCCGTTGCCGAGCGGGCGGCCGTGACCGTGCCGGTCGTAGCCGTCGAAGCCGGCGTGGTCGTCGTCGTCGCCGTGCGCGTGCGCGACACCGGCGTTGGCGAGCGCGCCACCGGCCGCCGCCGCGGCACCGAGCAGGCCGGCGCGGCGGAGGAAGCCTCGGCGGGAGACGTCGCCGGGGGAGAGCTCGCTGTCGGGGATCGAGGCGTCGAACACCGCGGGGACGTCGCCGCCGCCGAGCGGCATGTCCTCGTGGTGGTGATGGTGGCCGTGGCCCATGTGTGGGGCTCCGTTCAGGTCGATGGTCCTCACCCCGGAATCTCGACCGCCTGAACGAACATCAGGTAGCGACGTGGCTATGTATGCACGAACTTCAGCAAGATCAATGCTGCCGCGAGGGTCGCTCCAACGAGCACCACCGATCCGTCGGACCAGCCAAAACGGGCTTCCCGGGCACTGCTGCGCGGCAGCCCGCGGTCGAAGCCCCGGGCCTCCATCGCGGTCGCCAGCCGGATCCCGCGCCGGATCGCGCCGACCAGCAACCCGAACGTCGCCGATGCGAACAGCCGCAGGTGCGCGACGGGGTTCCAGCCGCCGTCGATGCCACGGGCCCGGCGGGCGAGCAGGATCAGCCGGTACTCCTCGGCGAGCAGCGGCACCAGCCGGAACGCGGCCAGGGCACCGATCGCGAACCGCGGCGGGACCTTCAGGTGCGCGATCAGGGAGTCGGCGAGGTCCGTCGGGTCGATGGTCGCGAACACCACGAACCCGGGCAGCCCGATCGCGATCAGCCGCAGCGCGTACCCGAGTGCCGGCCCGTGCACCTCGAACCCGGCGACGGTGCCGACGACCGGCCCCTCCTTCGCGCCGAGCAGCACCGTGAAGACCAGCACGACGGTCGCGGACAGCAGCAGCGGCCAGCCGCGCCGCCAGAGCTCGCGCGGCGTCAGCCCGGTCAGCGGCAGCAGCGCCAGCTCGACGCCGATGGCGACAGCGGTGACGAACGGGTCGACGGTGCTGAGCACGGCGGCGGTGAGCAGCGCCGCCGCGAGCAGCTTCGCGGTCGCGTCCCGGTCCCGGATCCAGCCGGTCACCGGCGCCTTTGCCTTCGCCTTCACCGTGACCGTCGTCGCCGCCTTCACCGGCGCCTTCGCCTTCACTGGCGCTCCAGCCTGAGCCGCCGGTCGCCGAGCGCCTCGGTGAGCTGCCGGTCGTGGGTGACGATGACCAGGCCGCGTCCCTCGTCGCGCAGGTCTGCCAGGAGGTCGACGAGCTCCCGCCACGTCAGCGGGTCCTGCCCGAACGTGGGCTCGTCGAGGACCAGCAGCTCCGGCGCCGCGGCCAGGGCCGTCGCGACGCTGAGCCGGCGTTGTTCGCCGCCGCTCAAGGTGTACGGGTTCGCCAGCGCCAGCCGGTCGAGGCGCAGCCGGCTCAGCAGCTCGTCGACGACCTTGGCGCTGCCGCCGCCGAGCAGCAGCTCACCGCGGACGGTCGCGGTGACGAACTGGTGCTCCGGGTTCTGGAACACCGAGCCGATCTTCGCGGCGAGCTTCGCGGCCCGCCAGCGGTGCGGCGGGCGCCGCTCGCCGCTCGCGATCACCCTTCCCGGCTTCGCCGGTTTCGTCAGGCCGCCGAGCAGCAGCGCCAGGGTCGACTTGCCCGCCCCGTTGGGGCCTTCGACGACGAGCGCCTCGCCGGCGCGCACCACCTCGTCGACCACGTTGCCCGTGTGCCGCAACGCCAGCCGCTCGGTGGTCAGCAGCACGTCGCCGGGGCCCGTGCGGGCCCTGCGGTCCGGCACGACCAGCGGCGGCTGCTCCGCGCCGAGGGTCACCACCCGGTCGACCAGCGTCAACGCCTCCTCGAGCCGGTGCTCGACCAGGATCATCGTGGCGTCGACGTCGTGCAGGGCCTTGCCGAGCGCCGCCCGTACCAGCTGCGCACCGTCGGGATCGAGATTCGCGGTCGGCTCGTCCAGCAGGAGCAGCTTCGGCTGCGACACGAGCACCCCGGCGATGGCGAGCCGCTGCTGCTCACCACCGGACAGCGCCGCCGTGTCGCGGTCCCGGCCGTACGGGAACCCGACGGCGGCAAGCGCGGCGTCGACCCGCGGCCAGATCTCGGCCCGCGGCACGCCCCGGTTCTCCAGGCCGAACGCGACGTCGTCGCCGCAGCGGCTCATGACCAGCTGCGTCTGGGGATCCTGGAACACGATCCCCGTGCCTGCCCTCGCCTGCCGGGCCGGCATGCCGTCGACGAGGACCGCACCCTCCTGCTCGCCGGAGTCCTCGGCGAGCAGGCCGGCGAGGGCGGCGAGCAGGGTGCTCTTGCCGGCGCCGGAGGCACCCGCGAGCAGCACCCGCTCACCGTGCTCGATCCGCAGGTCGAAGTGGCGGACCGCCCAGGCCTTACGCCCGGCGTGCCGCCACCCGAAACCCTTGAACTCGACCGTGCTCACGGCGCTTCGACAGTTGCCGGTCCGCGTCTCAGACAGTTGCCCGTTCGCGGCCCGACGGGAACCGGTCCAGCACACCGGTCGTGGCCAGGGACCGCTGCAGCGCCCACGAGCCGGCACCGGCGACGACCGCGCCGCTGGCCATGACGATCGCCGCGTACAGGGCCTTGTCGGTGTTGCTGAACGCGCCGTAGTACACGTTGAGGTCCAGCAGCGCCGCGCCGCCGCCGGCGAGGGCACCCGCGACGAGGGCGTTGCCGAGCTTGAAGCTGCGGTACCCCGTGAAGGCGAAGCCGAACTCGCCGCCGACACCCTGTACCAGACCGGACAGCAGCACGCCGAGACCCCAGGTCGAGCCGAACAGGGCCGAGACCAGCGCCGCGACGAACTCGGTGTAGAGCCCGGCGCCGGGCTTGCGGATGACCAGCGGGCCGAGCACGCCCGGGATCAGCCACACACCGTAGATGAAGGCACGCCACGGCAGCGCGACGCTGTCCATCGCGTTCCACAGGTTGTTCCACGCGTAGAACACGGCGGCGAACGCCACCGCGATGACCGAAGCGACGATGATGTCGACGGTCCGCCAGCGGGTTTCCATTGCAAGTGCCTCCTGGTTCGGGGGTGAGCCAGAAGGAGACGCGACGCCACGCCCCGGGTTACCTGGACGTGGCGTCTTGCGTGAGGTGACCGAGCTCCCTGCGCTGGCATTACCCAGATCAGGTTCGAGGGTCTGCGTCGGCCGTCCTCTGTCGGCCGCCGCACTCTCAGCGCTGTGCGCTCCCCTGTCGGATGTGCAGTTGTTTCCCGACGGTAACAGTGAAGGATGTTGACTTGGAGTGTCTGGTCGTCAAAATCACGGCCGACCACGGCCGGTGATCGTCTTGTTCCGGGCATAGCCTGCGCTACCCGCGGGTAATAACCTGGTGTGACAGGACTGACACCTGGGGGTGCCGCATGACGCAGGTTGCCGACGCTTCGTCGCACGCTGACGCTTCGGTTCACACGGAACGACAGGCCCGGAAAGTCATCGAAGCCAACCGCGAGACGGAATGGCGCAAGCCGAGCTTCGGCAAGGAGCTGTTCCTCGGCCGCTTCCGCCTCGACCTGATCGACCCACCGCCCGCCGACACGCGTGCCTCGGAAGGGCAGGAGTTCCGCGAGAAGCTGCGCGGGTATCTCGCCGGGGTCGACGGCCAGCAGATCGAACGCGACGCGCACATTCCCGACGAGGTGCTCCGGTCGCTGGGCTCGATCGGCGCCTTCGGCATGAAGATCGACCCGAAGTACGGCGGCCTCGGCCTGTCGAACCTCGACTACTGCCGGGCCCTGGCCCTCGTCGGCTCCGTCAACCCGTCGATCGGCGCGCTGCTGTCGGCGCACCAGTCGATCGGGGTGCCGCAGCCGCTGAAGCTCGTCGGCACCGACGAGCAGAAGGAGAAGTTCCTGCCCAGGCTCGCCGGCGGCGAGGTGTCGGCGTTCCTGCTGACCGAGCCCGAGGTCGGCTCCTACCCGGCGAATCTGCGCACCTCGGCCGTCCCCACCGAGGACGGCGACTACCTGCTCAACGGGGTCAAGCTGTGGGCCACCAACGGGACCCTGGCCACCCTGTTCGTCGTGATGGCGCTGGTACCGCGCAGCGACGGCCACCGTGGGGGCATCACGGCGTTCGTGGTCGAGGGCGACGCCCCGGGAGTGACGATCGAGCGGCGCAACACGTTCATGGGCCTGCGCGGCCTGGAGAACAGCGTGACCCGCTTCCACGACGTACGGGTGCCCGCCGCCAACGTCATCGGCGGCGAGGGCCAGGGCCTGCGGATCGCGCTCAGCACCCTGAACACCGGCCGGCTGTCGCTGCCGGCGATGTGCGTCGGCGCCGGCAAGTGGTGCCTCAACGTCGCCCGCGAATGGGCCGCCGAACGCGTCCAGATGGGCCGCCCGATCGGCACCTACGAGGCCATCGCGAAGAAGATCGCGTTCATCGCCGGCTCCACGTACGGCATGGAGGCGATGCTGGAGATCTCCTGCCGCCTCGCCGACGACGACCGCAACGACATCCGCATCGAGGCGGCGCTCGTGAAGCTCTACGCGAGCGAGCTGGCCTGGAAGGTCGCCGACGAACTCGTCCAGATCCGCGGCGGCCGCGGCTACGAGACCGCCGAGTCCCTCGCCGCCCGCGGCGAACGCCCGATCCCCGCCGAGCAGATCCTCCGCGACCTGCGGATCAACCGCATCTTCGAGGGCTCGACCGAGATCATGCACCTCGCCATCGCCCGCGAGGCCGTCGACGCCCACCTCTCGGTCGCCGGCGACATCATCGACCCCGACGCCCGCCTCGGCGCGAAGGCCAAGGCGGCGGGCAAGGCCGGCGGCTTCTACGCCAAGTGGCTGCCGACCCTGGTCACCGGCAAGGGCCAGCTGCCGTCCGGCTTCAGCGCCTTCGGCTCTCTGGCTCAGCACCTGCGCTACGTCGAACGATCCTCGCGCCGCCTGGCCCGCGAAACCTTCTACGGCATGGCCCGCTGGCAGGGCAAGCTCGAACACAAGCAGGGCTTCCTCGGCCGGATCGTCGACATCGGCGCGGAGCTCTTCGCGATGTCCGCGGCCTGCGTCAAGGCCCGCAGCGAGCAGGACGGCCGGCCCGAGGGGATCGAGCTCGCCGACCTGTTCTGCCGGCAGGCGACCCTGCGCGCCGAGGCGCTGTTCCGCGACCTGTGGGACAACGTCGACGCGATCGAGACCGCGGCCGCGAAGCGGGTCATCGCCGGGCGCTACCTGTCCCTGGAGGAGGGCATCATCCCGCCCGCGCCCGCGGGGCCCTGGCTGGCCTCCTGGGAACCTGGCGAGTCGGCCGCCGAGGACGTCCGCCGCCGCTTCTGAGGTCGTTGTGGTGTGCGTGTCGCGGGCTGCTTCTGACACTACCCGACCGGATCTAATTGATCTCCGACACCACTACCAACCGTAGTTTACCCAGCTGAACATGGGTGGCCCCGCCGGGTTCCGGTGGGGCCACCGCTCGCTACCACAGGCCGCGGCTGCCTCGCTGCCGCCGACTGCGGCTGCTTCGCTGCCGCACGCCGCGGCTGCTTCGCTACCGCAGGCCGAGGCTGCGGAGTTCCAGGCTGGCGAGTGCCTCGACCGCCTGCTTGTCGCCCTTGCGCCACAGTGCCGCGATCTCCGGGTCGATCTTCACCAGCTTGCCCAGCGGCTGCGTTGCCAGCGCCCGCAGCGCCAGCAGGTCCCGGCCCGCGGTCGCGTTGCGCAGCTTCGTCGCCGAGCCGGCCCGCCGCATCCACCGGATCCGCAACGGCAGCCACACGAGCACGACCATGGCGACCGTGATCCCGACCAGCATCACCGACAGTACCCAGGCCAGGTCGTTGACGATCTCCTGCTGCTGGCGGCCCGCGTCGGCGAGCGACCTCGCCGCGTCCGCCGCGCTGTTGAACGGGGCGGCGACCGAGTCAGGCACGCCCGGCACGCCATTGATCTTGTCGCCGGCCCCCTTGAGGTTGTCGGCGAGCCCGTTCCCGGCGCCCTCGAGCTTCTGCCCGGGCACCGCCAACTTCTGGATGAGGTCGAACAGCGTCATTCCCAGCCTGACCCAGACATAGACCCACACGACCACGAACACGTCGGTGAGGAACTGCCGCAGGGCGGTGGGGGCACGGTCGGCATAGAGCTTCACCGCTCAAGCCTGACGTACCCAACCTGTGCCCGCACTGTGTGACAGTGCGCCGGGTTGACCTTGGAGACTTTGACGCGCCAGAACGAGTCAAAGTCTCCAAGGTCAACTGGACGGTGACTCGCGGGCGTGGGAGACGGCGTCGGCGACGATGTGGGCGATGTGGTCGTCGGTCAGCGCGTACGCGATCTCCCGACCACGGCGGGAGCCCCGCACGACGCCCGCGCCGCGCAGGACCCGCAGGTGCTGGGAGACGAGCGGCTGCGGGGCGCCGAGGGTGTCGACGAGCTCGTGGACGCAGCGGGGGCCGTCGGCGAGTTCGGTCACGATGCGAATGCGCAGCGGGGCGGCGAGGGCACGCAACAGCTCGCCGGCCGCTTCGTAACCCTCAATGCTCGACATATGCGCAACGGTAACCGTTGTCAGTAACCATGGTCCACACGGTCAAGCACCACCTCGGGTTTGGTGCGGTCCGGCGCCGGTGGCTGAGGGCGGGCCCGGCGGCGGATCGCGCGCCACGTGGAAAGGCCGACGGTGACGGTGAAGAAGCCGGCGATCGCGAGGAGGACCACGGTCGCGCCGGGGCCGGTGTCGGCGACGGTGGAGATCCAGATGCCGCCGCCGGAGACGGTGAGGCCGAGCAATACCGCGACGAGCATCGTCATCTTGAAGCCGCGGGTGATCTGCTGCGCCGTCGCGACCGGCACCACCATGAGGGCGCTGACCAGCAGCAGGCCGACGGCCCGCATGGCGACGGTGACGGTGACGGCGGTCGTCACGGCGAGGACGAGGTTGAGGGCGCGGACCGGCAGGCCGGAGACCCGCGCGTACTCCTCGTCGTGGCAGACGGCGAAGAGCCACGGGCGGAGCAGGACGGCCACGGCGAGCACCGCGCAGCCGAGGATGAGCATGATCGTCAGGTCCTGCCGGCTCGTGGTGAGCGGTGAGCCGAAGAGGTACGTGACGAGGCTGCGGTTGCTCTGCTCGTCCGAAAGGTTCACGAGGATGACGCCGCCGGAGATGCCGCCGTAGAAGAGCATGGCGAGGGCGACGTCGCCGGAGGTCTTGCCGCGTTCGCGGACCAGTTCGATGACGACGGCGCCGAGGGCGGCCGCGACCACCGCCATGATCACGGGGGACTGGTGCAGCAGCAGGCCGAACCCGACGCCGGTGAGCGCCACGTGGCCGAGGCCGTCGCCGATGAGTGACAGCCGCCGCTGCACGAGGTAGATGCCGATGGCGGGGGCCGACGCACCGGTGATCAGCGCACCGACCAGGGCTCGGATCATGAAGTCGTACGCGAAGATGCTCATGCGCTGCCCAGGAGGCCGGGCGCCTCGACGGCGGCGTGGGGGTGGACGTGGTCGTGGCCGGGTTCGGCGTGGTGGTCGGCCGGCTCCGGGGGTGCCCCGTCGTGGATGATCTCGCCGTGGTGCACGACGACCGCGCGGGTGATCAGAGGGCGCAGCGGGCCGAGCTCGTGTGCCACGAAGACCACGGTGCCGCCCTGACCGACGAAATGGTGCAGGCAGGCGGCGAACGCCTCCTGGCTGGCGGCGTCGACACCGGCCGTGGGCTCGTCCAGGACCAGCAGCTCGGGCGCGCCGGCGAGGGCGCGGGCGATGAGGACCCGCTGCTGCTGCCCGCCGGACAGCACCGACACGGGCTCCCGGGCGCGGTCGGCGAGGCCGACGGCGGTGAGCGCCTCCTCGACCGCGCGCCGGTCGGCGCCGGACGGGAAGCGCAGGAAGCCCCGCCGCGCGAGGCGGCCCTCGGCGACGACCTCGCCCACGGTGGCCGGGACGCCACTGCCTGCGCCGACGCGCTGCGGGACGTAGCCGAGCCGGTGCCACGACCGGAACCGCTTGAGCGGGGTGCCGAAGAGGCGGACCTCGCCTTTCGTGAGCGGTACCAGACCCAGCGCCGACTTCACCAGGGTGGACTTGCCGGATCCGTTGGCGCCGAGGATCGCCACGACCTCGCCCACGTCGACCCGCAGCGACACGCCGTCGAGCACCGGCCGCCCGTCGTAGGCGACGACGGCCCGGTCCACCTCAAGTACCACGCTGCCGAGCGTGCCTGATAATGGGAATCGTTGTCAACTTCAGGTGAGCTTCATGACCGCCAGCAGCACGACGAGCCCCAGGATCGCCAGCCGTATCACCCGGGCCCGCGCCGGATGCAGCCGCCACGTCTGGGCGAGCAGCCACCCGGCGCCGGCGGCCACGGCGAGCAGCACCAGGCCACCCACCGGGCCCGGGAGGACCAGCGCCACGAACACGAGCACGCCGACGCCGAGGAACGCGGACGTCGGGCTGATCCGGCCCAGCCGGGTCAGAACACGCTGGGTCATCTCGGGTGGGCTCCTCGGGTCCGTATGCTCGCGGCATGCTGGTCGTGACAAGGTTCGTGCTGGACGACGGCGCCGACGAAGGATTCGCGGAACGCGCGCACACCGCGCTCGGCGCCCTCGCGGCCTGCCCAGGGTATCTCCGTGGCCGGCTGGCCCGCGCGTACGACGACCCGACGCACTGGAGCATCGTCACCGAATGGCAGTCGGTGGGTGCCTACCGGCGGGCGCTGTCGGCCTTCGACGTGAAGATGTACGCCACGCCGCTGCTCGCCCAGTCCCTCGACGAGCCGTCCGCGTTCGAGGAGCTCGCCGAGGTGGCCCCCGGCGGTGCGCTCACCGTCACCGCGAGCGACCGTGCATAGGTGACCGGGTAGTTGGCTAATGTTGGGGGCATGATGCCCTCGCCGACCGAGGTGCCGGCGCCGCCGCCCGGCCCCGGTGTGGTGACGCCGTTCGCGGCGCCGCCCCGTGACCGGGACCTGCGCGGCCTGTGGATCGGCCTCGGCATCGGCGGGCTCGTGCTCGTCCTGTGCTGCGTCGGCGGGGCGCTCGGCGGCGGGTTCCTGCTCGGCGGCCTCGAAGGCGTCGCCCGCTCGCAGCTGTCCAGCGTCGTCGACGACTACCTGACTGCGCTGCGCGCACAGGACTATGAGACCGCCCGCAACCAGCTGTGCCCGGAGCAGCAGCGCATCCACACCGTCGGCTGGTATGACCAGCACTACCGCGGCTCCGAGGTCACCAGTTTCACCGTGCACGAGGACGAGGTCGACGTGAACCTCGTGCAGGTCCCGGCGACGGTCGAGCGCCGGGGACAGGGCGAGGTCCTGATGACATTCACCATGCTGCAGCAGACGACCCGGTGGGTGATCTGCGGAGGGGTCGACTGATCGCGCCGCGTAACCCTGCGGATAATCTGGTGCGGCTCGTTCGGGCGTAACCGTAGCGTCGATGTGGACGTTGACGGTTTGCCCGTCCTGACCGACCTTCAGCACCCGACACCCGCCTTGCCGACAGCCAGTCGCCGTGAGGCCGAGGAGGAACCATGGCCGCAGATCGCATTGATTCAGTCGTCAGCCTCGCGAAGCGCCGCGGCTTTGTCTTCCCGTCCAGCGAGATCTACGGGGGCACCCGCTCCGCCTGGGACTACGGCCCCCTGGGCGTCGAGCTCAAGGACAACGTGCGCCGGCAGTGGTGGCGCACCATGGTCCAGCAGCGTGACGACATCGTCGGCCTGGACTCCGCCGTCATCCTCTCCCGCGACGTGTGGGTCGCCTCCGGTCACGTCGACGCGTTCGTCGACCCGCTGACCGAGTGCGCGTCCTGCCACAAGCGGTTCCGCGCGGACCACCTCGAAGAGGCGTTCGTCGAGAAGCATGGCGAGGGCAAGCCCTTCGCCCTCGCCGAGATCAACTGCCCCAACTGCGGCAACAAGGGCACGTTCAGCGAGCCGCGCATGTTCAACGGCCTGATGAAGACCTACCTCGGCGCGGTGGAGAACGACGAGGGCCTGCATTACCTGCGGCCCGAGACCGCGCAGGGCATCTTCATCAACTACAAGAACATCGAGGGCGCCGCCCGCAAGAAGCCGCCGTTCGGCATCGCGCAGGTCGGCAAGAGCTTCCGCAACGAGATCACCCCCGGCAACTTCATCTTCCGCACGCGCGAGTTCGAGCAGATGGAGATGGAGTACTTCGTCGAGCCCGGCAAGGACGAGGAGGCGCACGAGTACTGGCTCCAGGAGCGCTGGAACTGGTATCTCGACCTCGGCCTGTCCGCCGACAACCTCCGCTTCTACGAGCACCCGAAGGAGAAGCTGTCGCACTACTCGAAGCGCACCGTCGACATCGAGTACCGCTTCCGCTTCGGCGGCCAGGAGTTCTCCGAGCTCGAAGGCATCGCCAACCGCACCGACTTCGACCTGACCACGCACTCCAAGCACTCCGGTGTCGACCTGTCCTACTTCGACCAGGAGAAGAAGGAGCGCTGGGTTCCCTACGTCATCGAGCCCGCCGCCGGTCTCACCCGCGCGGTCCTCGCGTTCCTGCTCGAGGCGTATGACGAGGACGAGGCGCCGAACACCAGCGGCAGCGTCGACAAGCGCACCGTCATGCGCTTCGACAAGCGGCTCGCACCGGTCAAGGCGGCGGTGCTGCCGCTGTCGCGCAACGCGGACCTGTCGCCGAAGGCCCGTGACCTGGCCAAGCAGCTGCGCAAGCGGTGGACCGTCGACTTCGACGACGCGCAGGGCATCGGCCGGCGGTACCGGCGCCAGGACGAGATCGGCACGCCCTACTGCCTGACGGTCGACTTCGAGACGCTCAACGACAACGCCGTGACGGTGCGTGACCGGGACACGATGACGCAGGAGCGGGTGTCGCTGGACCAGGTCGAGACGTACCTGATCGAGCGGCTGCCCGGCTGCTAGAAGGCCGTTCCGCCCGGTCGTCCGTTCCGGTCCGCGAGGAGGCCGGCGAGGGTCGCGAGCGCGATCTCCGCCGGCGTCTTCGAGCCGATGTTCAGCCCGATCGGGCGGTGCACCCGGGCGATCTCGTCCTCGCTCACGCCGAGGCCCCGCAGGGCTTCGACGTGCGGGCCGGCGTGCCTGGGGCTGCCCATCACCCCGATCCAGCGGGCCGGCGTCGTGAGGGCGTCGCGCAGCACGAGGCCCAGCTCGGGGCGGTCGTGGTCGGTGACGACGACGTCGGTCTCCGCGTCGACGGCCACCCCGGTCAGATCCGGGTCGGCGAGCGCGACCCGGTAGCCGAGGGTCGCCGCGAAGTGCAGCAGGTGCGCGGCCACCGGCGAGTCGAACACCGCCACCACGGCCCGGCCGTCGGCGGCGGGCTGGACGGTGCCGTGCGCGAGCGCGCAGGCCGCGTCGAATTCCGGTGGCGTGGTCATGCGCTTCGCCGAACTGTCATACCGGAACGGTAGCCCCCAGACGTGACGTTGACCCAGCAGTCGGACCCGCCGGCCGCCGCCAAACCGCGGCGGAGGATCGGCTCGGTCGAAGTGCTCGCCGCGCTGCTCGTGGTGGTGGTGCTGCTCCGGGGGCCCCTCACCGACTCGCTGTCGGCGCCCGTGCTGCAGACCTGGCTGACGGTGTTCGTCTCCGTGATGACCCAGGCGATTCCGTTCCTGGTGTTCGGGGTCGTGCTGTCGGGGATCATCGCGGTGTTCGTGCCGCCGTCGTTCTTCGCCAAGGCGCTGCCGAAGCACCCGGCGCTCGCCGTGCCGACCGCGAGCGTCGCCGGGGTCGTGCTGCCCGGCTGCGAATGCGCGTCGGTGCCGGTCGCCGGCGCCCTGGTCCGCCGTGGTGTGACCCCGGCGGCCGCGTTCGCGTTCCTGCTCGCCTCGCCGGCGGTCAACCCGATCGTGCTGGTCTCGACCGCGGTCGCGTTCCCCGGCCAGCCGCGGGTCGTCGTCGCCAGGGCCCTGGCCAGCCTCGTCGTCGCGTGCCTGATGGGCTGGCTGTGGCAGGCGTTCGGCAAGGGCAGCTGGCTCAAGATGCCGTCGCGGTCGCACCTCGACGGGATGGAGAAGTGGCCGGCGTTCTGGGCCAGCGTCCGGCACGACGTGCTGCACGCCGGCGGGTTCCTGGTCATCGGCGCCGCGTCGGCCGCCGTCATCGCCGTCGTCGTGCCGAAGTCGTGGCTGACGCACCTCGCCGCCGACCCGGTGATCGCGGTCGTGGTGCTGGGCCTGCTCGCCGTGCTGCTGTCCATCTGCTCGGAGGCCGACGCGTTCGTCGCCGCGTCGCTGACCCAGTTCTCCATGACCGCCCGGCTGGCGTTCATGGTCGTCGGTCCGATGATCGACCTGAAGCTCTTCGCCATGCAGGCCGGCATCTTCGGGCGCGGGTTCGCGCTGCGGTTCGCGCCGGCGACGTTCGTGCTCGCGATCGGGGTGTCCGCGGTGGTCGGGACGGTGCTGTTGTGAACAGGCAGGCGCAGGCCGTCATCCTGCTGCTCGTCGGTGGTGCGGTGCTGCGCGCCAGCCTCACCGACCAATACCTCAACTACGTCAAGCCGGGACTCCAGCCATATCTGATCCTTGCCGGGGCGATCCTGGTCGTCGCCGGTCTCTTCTCCCTCTGGTACGAGTTGCGCCCCGCCCGCCCCACCCTGGCCGGTGTGCACGCGGACGGCGCTGGTCCGCACGGGCCCGATGAGCACGACGACGGGCACGACGGGCATGTTGCCGGTCCGGCTGATGGCGGCGACGACGGGCACGGGCATGGACCCGGGGGGCCGAAGGTCGCGTGGCTGCTGCTCGCCCCGGTGCTCGGCCTGCTGCTGGTCGCGCCGCCGGCGCTCGGGTCGTATGCGGCCGGGCGGTCCGGGTCGGCGCTGGTCGAGAAGTCCGACTTCGCGCCGCTGCCGGCCGGCGACCCGATCAGGCTGACCATGCTCGACTACGCGTCCAGGGCCGTCTTCGACCGCGGGGTGTCGCTGGGGGAGCGCCGCATCGAGCTCACCGGTTTCGCGATGCGGGGACCGGAGGGCACCTGGCTGCTGGCCCGCATGATGGTCAGCTGCTGCGCCGCCGACGCCCGGCCGGTCAAGGTGGCGCTGGCCGGGCAACTGCCCGACGGCCTCGCCGAGGAGCAGTGGCTGCGGGTCACCGGTGGTTACACGGGCCGGCAGGTGAAGGACACCGTCAACGCGGAGACGATCCCGTTCATCGAGGTTGCCGAGGTCACGTTGATCCAGACGCCGGCCGAGCAATACGAGTCGTAGCCCGCGCGACCCGGACCGGTTTCTCGTAGGCGTTGGCGCGGCTCGGACCCGGCTGCGCGGCCCGGACCTGGCTGCACGGTCCGACCCGGCGGCGTTGGCGCGGCTCGGACCTGGCGGCGCGGCTCGGACCCGGCTGCGCGGCTGGGACTTGGCTGCGCGGCTCGGACCTGGCTGCACGGTCCGAACCCGGCGGTGTTGGCGCGGCTCGGACCTGGCGGCGCGGTCCGAATCCGGCTGCGCGGCTGGGACTTGGCTGCACGGTCCGAACCCGGCGGTGTTGGCGCGGCTCGGACCTGGTGGCGCGGCTCGGACCTGGTGGCGCGGTCCGAATCCGGCTGCGCGGCTCGGACCTGGCTGCACGGTCCGAACCCGGCGGTGTTGGCGCGGTCCGGACTTGGCTGCGCGGCTCGGACCCGGCTGCGCGGCCTGAATCCGGCGGCGGCCCGGACCCGGCGGTCCGCGCGGTCCGGGAACGGGGAAGCGGGCCGACGGCAGGATCGGGTTTCCCCCCGGCAGGAGGCGCGCGTTGTGTGCGAACCCGCAGCGCTCGCCACGGGGCACGGGGCACGGGATGGCCTGGCCTCGGGCAGTTCGGCGGTCGGGCGGCGGTTCAGCATGAGCAGCGGCAGTATCGATCATGAGGGGTGTGAGGTGCGGCACCCCGGCGGCGTCCAGCGTCGCGGTGTTCCGCGGCGGCGGCCTCGCGTTCGGCGCGAAACAGGCATGCGCCGCACGGTCGGCCTGGGGCGGCGGCGCGAGCATGGGAGTGCGACAGTCGAGGGCGTGAAGCCTTGCCGCTTTCTGGCCGCAGGCCGCTGAGGAGGAGACAGGTGACCAAGCGTCCGGCACTTCTGGTGCTCGTCCGGCATGCCGAGTCGGCTCGCAACCATGCGAAGAAGGGCAGCGTCTACTTCGCCGACGACGCGGCCCGGCAGGTGGTGCGTGGGGTGCCCGACCATCTCATCGACCTGACGGCCGACGGGCACAAGCAGGCGGAGCAGACCGGGCACGCGATCCGGGAGCGGTTCGGGGTGTTCGACTACGTCTACACGAGCGGCTACGCGCGGACGGTGCAGACCGCCGAGGGCGTGCTCGGGGCGTACACGCCGCAGGAGCGTGAACGGATGCGGGTGCGCACCAACATCTTCGTGCGCGAGCGGGACCCCGGGTTCGCCTATGACATGACGACCGCCGAGGCCGAGGCGGCGTTCCCGTGGCTGAACGAGTACTGGCAGACGTTCGGCGGGTTCATGGCGCGGCCGCCGGGCGGGGAGAGCCTCGCTGACGTGACCGGGCGGGTCCACACGTTCCTGGACACGCTGTTCCGCGACCGGGCCGGGCAGAAGATCATGGTCGTCACGCACGGGGGGACGTTGCGCTGCTTCAGGTTCCTGCTGGAGCGGTGGGGTTACCAGCAGGCGCAGCGCTGGCCGGAGGGGCAGACGCCGGCCAACTGCGGCGTGACGACGTATCGGGTCGCGGCCTCCGGTGAGCAGCTCGAGCTGGAGGACTACAACCGCGTCTACTGGACGGTTGGCTCGGCCACCGACGGTATCTGACCCGTCCCGTCCCGGCCCCGGGGCGGCGACCGCACCCCGTCCCACGGCGCACACAGGTGTACGGTGTGCGCGGCGACGGGGGGAGAACGATGCATATCAGCTTCACGGTCGAGCCGGACCAGGCCCGTGCCCGCCGTGCCATCCAGACGACGATGGGCGGCAAGCTGCTGCGCCTGTACATCCTCGGCGCGGTCGTCGCCGCGATCGGCGTGGTGATGTTCGTCAATGACGTTCCGTCGGGTGCGGCGCCGGTGGCGCTCGGGGCCGGGCTGCTGTGCTTCCCGTGGCTGGTGTCGCGGGCCGCGTCGCAGGCCAGGACCGGCATCCTCGGCGAGACGGCGACCTACGAGCTGACCGACGTCGACGTGCAGGCGCACACCAGGAGCCTCAACGTCGGGTACCGCTGGGAGTCCGTGCAGGCGGTGCGGGAGACGCCCGAGTTCTGGGTGGTGACGGTCGCCGGGATCAACCCCCTGGTGCTGCCGTGGACGCAGCTGCCACGGGCGGAGGCCGCCGAGGCCAGGGCGTTCCTGGTCGGCCGCGGGCTGCTCGCGGCCAGCCGCGAGTCGACCCTGGGACGCTGAAACCCCGCGAACCCGCCGAAGCCCCGAACCCGCCGAAGCCCGGAAGCCGCGAAGCCCGGAAGCCGCGAAGCCCGGAAGCCGCGAAGCCGCGAAGCCGTCAGGGCGTACGGTCGGCCAGGGCCAGGAAGCGGTCGGGGGCGTCCTCGTAGCCGGTGAGCCGCCAGCCGGACCGGGCTGCCGCATCGGTCAGCGGGCCCTCGGCCAGCGGCTCGTCCGGGCGTAGGACCCGGCCGTGCCGGGCGGCGAGCGCGGCCCGGCCCGTCGGGTGGAAGAGCACCAGCCGCCCGCCCGTCCTGGTGACCCGGGCGAGCTCGCGGAGCCCGCCGACCGGGTCCGGCAGGTGCATGACGAGCCCAGCGGCGAACACGGCGTCGACGCTGCCGTCCGCGAACGGCAGGCGGCCCGCGTCGGCGAGGACGAGCCCGCCGTTGCCCTTCTCGCGGGCCTTGGCGAGCATCTGCGGCGTGTGGTCCAGCCCGATGACCGTCCCGGCCGGGCCGACCGCGGCGCGCAGCGCGGGCAGGGCGCGGCCGGTGCCGCAGCCGGCGTCGACGACGACCCCGCCCGGCGGCAGGGCGGCGGCCTCGACGGCGGCGGCGTACGCGGGCAGGTCGTCGCCGAACTTCGCGTCCCAGGTGGCGGCGCGGACCCCGAAGAACGCCCGGGACTCCGCGAGGTGCCACCGGTCGTGCGGCAGGAGCCGGGGCGCGAGGTGCCGGATCACCGGCCAGTCGGGGTCGTACAGGTCGATGACGACGTCCGCGGTGTCGCCCCTCGCACCGTCGGCGGCGTGCTGCCGGCGTGACGTACGCAACCAGATGACGACGTCCCACCCGCCGTCCGGTGGGGTGTCCCGCGCGTCGGGCCCGGCGGCGACCAGCACCGCACCGGCAGCGGACGGCAAGCGGGTCGACAGGCGGCCCGCCGAGCGCAGCGCGAGCGCGAGCCGGTCGGCCACCTGGCCGGCGGTGTCCGCATCGGTGCCGTCGACGACCACCGCCGCGGAGCCGGCCGGGATCGCCTCCACGAGCAGCGTCATGACCTCGTCCCACCGGTCCTGTGTCATCGGTCCATCATGCAGAAGCGCCCGGGCCGCCTGACATCATGGGCCGGTGCGAAAGGTACTGATCATCGGAATCGGCGCGGGCGACCCGGACCACGTCACCATGCAGGCGGTCGAGGCCATGAACGCCGTCGACGTGTTCCTCGTCCTGGACAAGGGGGAGACGACCGCGGACCTGACCGAGGCGCGCCGGGCGATCTGCGAGCGGTTCGCCACGCGGCGGCCGTTCCGGACGGTGGTCATCGCCGACCCGCCTCGCGACCGGACCGCCGCGGACTACGAGGGCGCCGTGCGGGACTGGCGCGACGAACGGGCCAGGCTGATCGAGGAAGCGATCCTCGCCGAGGACGGTGTCTTCGGCATCCTCGCCTGGGGGGATCCGGCGCTGTACGACGGCACGATCCGCATCCTCGACACCATCGCCGCCCGCGGCAACGTGGCCGTCGACTATGAGGTCATCCCCGGCATCACCAGCGTCCAGGCGCTCACCGCCCGGCACCGGATCATGCTGAACCGGGTCGCCGGGCCGGTCCACATCACCACCGGGCGCCGCCTCGCCGCCGGCTGGCCCGACGGCTGCGACGACGTCGTCGTCATGCTCGACGCGGACCTCGCCTGCCGCGCGTACCGCGACGAGGACGTCGACATCTACTGGGGCGCATACCTCGGCACCCCGGACGAGCTGCTCGTCGCCGGCCGGCTCGGCAAGGTCCTCGACGAGATCGACGCGGTCCGCCGCGAGGCCCGCGCCCGCAAGGGCTGGATCATGGACACGTACCTGCTGCGCCGGGTCTAGGCGGCCCGGTTGGCGTGTGCCTGGCCCTGGATCAGGCGCAGCGGGGCCGGAGCCGGCGGTTCCTCGAGAAGGTCGAGGGCCGGTGGGCGGCCCCACCGGTGCGAGGGGCGTTGCCGGTCGGCGGGTGGGCGGCCCGGGTCGAGGGCGGGCCGGGACAGGGCGACCACGATCGCATACCCGGCCAGGACGAACCCGTGGCTCACCAGCCGTTGCGTCTCCACCGCCCCGGCGAGCAGGTCGTTGGCGGACAGCAGGGCGAGCAGCGCCACGAACGCGGTCAGCATCGGCAGCGCACCCGCCGGGGTGCCCCGCCGGGTCGCGATCCAGGCGAACCCGGCGCCGATCGCCACGTTCCAGGCGGCCGACTCGTGGAACACGTGACCGGCGCCGTGCACGTGGGCGGTCGCGGCGTTCGCGGCCTGGGCGATGCCGAGCACGAACTGGGCCGCGCCGAACCCGCCGAGCAGCACCCGCAGCGAGAACACCAGCCGCCGCCGGGTGAGCATCCTGAGCACTCCCCGAAGCGAAAAGCGGGGCGACGGGGCGAAGCCCGCCAGGAGGCGTTCAGCCGGTGGCGGAGCAGTGTCCAGCGGCCACAGCCGTACCATCCTCGTCGCCGCGAACGCCTGCTCCTGCCATTGCCGGCACGCGCCGCACTGTGACAGGTGCGCGTCGACCAGCGCCGGCGCGACCGCCTCGTCCTCGCCGTCCATCCGCGCGGACAGCGCTTCCCGGAACCGCATGCACTCCACGGACAGGTAGTCGCCGCCGCGGCCAGGGAAGTTCCCGCGTGGCTACGATTGCGCCGGGCATCGGTCGAGATCACGGGGGTTGCGATGCGGTACCGGACGTTCGGGCACACCGGGCTGCGCGTCTCAGAGCTGTTCCTGGGCGCGATGACATTCGGCGAGCAGGGCGGCGTCGGCGCGCCGATCGAAGAATGCCGCAAGATCCTCGACGCGTACGCCGATGCGGGCGGCAACGTGATCGACACCGCGATCAACTACCGGGGCGGCGCGAGCGAGGAGATCCTCGGCGAGCTCCTGGAAGGCCGGCGGGACCGGTTCGTGCTGGCCACGAAGTACAGCGTCACCCGCGACGCGGCCGACCCCAACGGCGGCGGCAACCACCGCAAGAACCTGCGGCTGTCCCTGGAGACGAGCCTGCGCCGGCTGCGGACCGACCACCTCGACGTCTACTGGGTGCACATCTGGGACCGGCACACGCCGGTCGAGGAGACGATGCGTGCCCTTGACGACGCCGTGCGCTCCGGGAAGGTCCTGCACCTCGGCATCTCCGACGCGCCCGCGTGGGTCGTGTCCCAGGCCAACACGCTCGCGCAGTGGCGCGGCTGGACCGCGTTCGCCGGCCTGCAGGTGCCCTACAGCCTGCTCAACCGGGACGTCGAGCGGGAGCTGCTGCCGATGGCCGAGTCGTTCGGGATGACCGTCGCCGCGTGGAGCCCGCTCGGCAACGGGGTCCTGTCCGGCAAGTACACCGGCGGCAGCTCACCGACCCGGCGGCTCGACCCGTCCTCGATCTCCGAGCACGACCTGTCCGTGGCGCGGGCCGTGCAGGCCGTCGCGGACGAGCTGGGCGTCACCCCGGCGCGGGTCGCGCTCGCGTGGACCAGGGTCCGGTCCCGGGCCGTCCACCCGATCGTCGGCGCCAGGTCGCTGGAGCAGCTCACCGACAACCTCGGCGCGCTCGACGTCGAGCTGCCGGCGGAGCACGTGACCCGCCTGGAGGAGGCGACGGCGTTCAAGCTCGGCTTCCCGGCGGACTTCATCGCGCAGACCACACCGTGGGTGTTCGGCGCCGCGGCCGCGGTCGAGGACTGAAAACAGAACCGCGGCCGCGGTCGAGGACCGAAACCGGGAACCGCGGCTGCGGTCGAGGACTGAAAAATCCGGGAACCGCCGCGCGGCGGTCGGGCAAGTACCGGGTGTACTGACCGACAGCCGAGAGGCCTGATGTCCGATGACCAGACCAACCGAGACGGTGGTGGCCACCGAACCGGTGGCCGACGCCATGATCATCGCGCGGTCCCTGGATGAGCCCGAGCTCTTCGCCCTGATCTTCCGCCGGCATGCGCCGGTGATCCAACGGTACGTGACCCGCCGTCTCGGCCCGTCCCTCGCGGAGGACGTCTGCGCGGACGTGTTCCTCGCGGCGTTCCGGCAGCGGCACCGCTACGCACCCGACCGGCTCGACGCCCGGCCGTGGCTGTTCGGCATCGCCACCAACCTGGTGGGCCGGCAGCGCCGCGCCGAGATCCGGGCGCTGAAGGCCCTGACGCGCACCGGCATCGACCCGGTGACGGAGGGGTTCGAGGTGTACAGCGATGCCCGGCTGGGCGCGGGTGCCGTCAACCAGCGGCTCGCCGCGGCGCTCGCGGGCCTGCGTCCCGGGTACCGCGACGCGCTGCTGCTGGTGGCGTGGGGTGACCTCACGTACGAGGAGATCGCGGTCGCGCTCGACGTGCCCGTGGGAACGGTGCGGTCCCGGGTGAACCGGGCTCGAAGCAGGATGCGCGCGGCACTCGGCGGGGCGGACCCGACGTCCATCCAGGAGGACCTGTGAACGACATGCGACAACTCCGCGAGTTCCGCGGCGAGGTGCCGGAGCTGTCCGGCACCGTACTGACGGAGGCCGAACGGTCCTTCGTGACGACGCTGCGCCGGGAAGGGACGGCGCGGCCCAGGAGGTCACGGCGGCCGCTGCTGGCGGTCGCGGGCCTTGCCACGGCGGCGGCCGGGGTGGCCGTGGCGGTGCTGCTGACCTCGACGACCCCGGTGACGACCCGGCCGCCGGTCGCCGGCGGCCAGCCCTCGGTCGGCGCCTCGTCGCCGGCGGTCAGGCTGAAGCCGGTCTCCGTCGCCGAGGTGCTCGACCTCGCCGCGGCCGCCCCAGTGGTCACGCCCGGCCCGGGGCAGTTCGTGGTCACCGAGTCGATCGTGCAGGACCAGGCGTTCGCCGGTGACGACGGCCGCTACCTGTACCGGGTGAAACGGACCACCTGGATCTCCGCGGACAACACGAAGCCGGGTGCGATCCGGGCCGAGAACCTGGAGCCGCTGCCGTTCCCGGGCCGGCCCGTCCCGGCGGGCGTGCCCGCGGCCGGCACGGTGAACACCAACGTGCTCTGCCCGGCGAAGGGCGGCGAGATCAGGCAGGACTACGCGTTCTACGGCACCTTGCCGGCCGACGCACAGGGCATGCTGACCTACTTCAGGAAGTTCCCCGGCGGCGGCGCCGACAAGAACTACTACCTGTGGAAGGCCGGCACCGAACTGGCCGCCGCCGCGATGCCCGCGGCCCAGCACACGGCGGTGTTTCAGGCGTTGAAGCTCGTCCCCGGCGCCCAGCTGGTCGGCGACACGAAGGACGCCGCCGGCCGCGACGGCATCGCGGTCGGTTACGTCAGCACCACCCAGGGTCTCCGTTTCGAGCTGATCTTCGACTCGGCCACGTTCGGATACCTCGGCTCGCGCGCCGTCGTCGTCGACGCGGCCACGGCCGGGGCGCCGGCCGGCACCCAGCTGGCGGCGACCGCCCAGCTGTCGGTGACGGTGACGGACGAGACGCCGCCGGCGGCGCTCGGCCCGAAGCAGCAGCCCTGCGCGTGACCCGGTAAGGGCGGGACGGGTGCGGACATATCGACTAACCTGAGCGTCACCACGACGCCGTGTCGCGAGGGGGAGTTCGTTGTGACCGGACAGGACCGGATCGACACATCGGTGCCGCACCCGGCTCGCCGCTACAACTACTGGCTCGGCGGCAAGGACCACTTCGCCGCCGACCGCGCGTCCGGCGACGAGATCGCCGCCGCGTTCCCGACCGTGCGGACGGCGGTGCTGGCCAACCGGGCCTTCCTCCGCCGTGCCGTGCGGTTCCTGGCCGAGGAGGCCGGCATCCGCCAGTTCCTCGACATCGGCACCGGCCTGCCCGTCCCGGACAACACCCACGAGCTCGCGCAGCGCGCCGACCCGACGGCCCGCGTCGTCTACGTCGACAACGACCCGATCGTGCTCACCCACGCGCGGGCGCTGCTCACCGGTACCCCCGAGGGCAAGACGGCGTATCTGGAGGCGGACCTGCGCGACCCGGCCGCGATCCTGGGGCACCCCGAGCTGCGGGCCACCCTCGACCTGGACCGTCCCGTCGCCCTGCTGCTGGTGGCCATCCTGCACTTCATCCACACCGACGAGGCCGCCCTGCCGATCGTGCGGACCCTGCTGTCCGCGTTGCCGTCCGGCAGCTACCTGGTCGCCACGAACGCCACCGTCGACTTCGCCGACGAGGCGGGCGCCGCCGCGTACCGGGCGATGTTCGCCGCCGGCCGTACCGACGGCTACGCGCGCACCGCGGCGCAGTTCGGCGCCTTCTTCGACGGCCTGGACCTGGTGCCACCGGGCGTCGTGGCGGTCAGCGACTGGCGTGGCTCCTACCCGGACGCCACCCCGGCCGAGGTCGCCATCTACGCCGCGGTGGGCCGCAAACCGTGACCGCATCACCGGCGAAACCGTGACCGCATCACCGGCGCGGCCGGCCGGCGGGCACCCGTTCAGCGGCCGCCGGAGACGGTGACGTCGCTGCCGGTGACGAACGACGCCGCCGGCGACACCAGCCACGACACGGTCGAGGCGACCTCGTCGGGCCGGCCCATCCGGCCCAGCGGGCTGCGCGCGACCGCTTCCTGCGCCGCGTCCGGCACCGCCGCGATCGCGTCCGTGGCGATGATGCCCGGTGACACGCTGTTGACCCGGATCCCCTCGGGGGCGACCTCGTTCGACAGTCCCTGGGTGAACGTCACCAGGGCGCCCTTCGTGGCCGCGTACGGCACCGAGCCCGGCAGCCCACCCGTCCGCGCCGCGACCGACGCGACGTTGACGATGGAGCCGCCGTTGCCGCCGTACGCCGTGGACATCGCCCGCACGGCGTGCTTGGCGCAGAGCATCGCCCCGACGACGTTGACCATCATGAGGTGCTGCAGCTCCTGCGCGCCCCGGTCCGCGATCCGGGCCGGCTCACCGAGCATCCCGGCGTTGTTGACCAGGGCGGTCAGCGGCCCCATCTCCTGCCGCGCCCGCTCGAACATCCCGGTGACCTGCTCGGGTTCCGCCACATCTGCCTGCACGGTCATGGCCCGCCCGCCCCGTGAGCGGATGCCGTTGGCCACCGCCTCGGCGCCGCCGGCGTCCGCGGCGTAGTTCACCACCACGCCGTACCCGTCCATGGCGAGCCGCTCGGCGATCGCGGCGCCGATGCCCCGGCTCGCACCCGTGACGATGACGGTGCCTCGCTTGTCCGCAGGTGTGGTCATGTCTGCAATGCTCGCCGCGGTGCGCACCGGCCGGCGACACCCGGCCCGGGGGATCGCCCCCCGGGCCGGGTCATGACGGCTTCGCGATGACCAGGAACTTGTTCTCGGCGTGCCGGGCGAACTTCAGGAACCCGCGCAGCCCCGGGATGCTCTCCATCAGCCCGAAGATCGGGATCAGCAGGATCACCGCCAGGGACTCCCACCACTTGCGCCGGCCGTCGGCGGACACCTCGGCGTTGACCCGCAGGCCCTCCCAGTACATCCAGATCACGTACGCCATGTTCAGCGCCCAGAGCGGGATGACGAGCAGCGTCACCGGCGAGGTGTTGGGATCGGCGATGAGCACCCCGATGAGCATGACCACGCCGACGTTCTGGATCGGGCCGACCACCCAGGACATCACCGAATATCCGAGCAGCAGCCGGTTGCGCAGCTGCAGCGACGGGTTGAACACCAGCCCTGCCAGCCCCCAGGACCAGCGTTCACGTTGCCGGAAGAAGTCGCGGAGGCTGGCCGGCGACGCGCCGTAGCAGCGGCCCCCGAACCAGCCGCTGCGACCCTCGTAGCGGGCGCTGAAGATCAGCGCGAACTGGGCGTCCTCGACGATGCTGCGCGGCCCGAAGTCCCAGCCGATCGTCGCCTCGATCGAGGCCCGCACCAGCAGCAGCTCACCGTGGACGCCCGCGCGCGGCGTGCCGCTGCCGGTCCAGGCGGAGAAACGCCCCACGTCCTCCGCCGGCCGGGCCGAGTCCGCGAGCCAGGTGAGCCAGTTGACGGCGTACTCGCGCGGATACGTCAGGATGCCCTGGGCCAGATGCTTGGCGTCGCGACCGGCCTGGGCCTGCTCCTCGATGAACCGGGCAACGGCCAGCGCGGTGTCGGGACCCACGCCGGTGTCGTCGTCCATGTGCAGCACCCACGCGTCGTCCTGGTTCTCGTGCTCGTGGATGCGCAGCTCGTGCGAGTAGTGGGTGGCGCGTGCCTTGAACCGCGTGCCGTTGGCGGTGCGGTACCCCGCCGGCACGGTGACCAGCCGTATCAGCGCGCTTCCCGCGGCCAGTTGGGCGATCCGGCCCGTCGCCTCGCAGCCCTCGTCGATGACGATGTCGATTCTGAGCCGCGGGAAGCAGCGGGGGAGGAAGGTGGTGAAGGACAGCACGGAGCGCTCGAGCGCCGGGTAGGTGTCGTGCCGCCCGATGGTGGGGACGACGACGATCAGGAAGCTGTCGCTGGTCGTCAGCCCTTGGCCGGACCATCGGGCCGCCGACGTGCGCAGCGCCTTACGGGTCCGCCGGATGCCGATGATGCCGGTGAGCGTGGTGAAGATCGGCCACGTCCACATCACCGTCAGCGGCCAGCCGAGCATCCCGGCGATCGGCCCGGCAAACCAGAAGTCACTCGCCATAATGACCAGGTAGGCGAGAATCAGCGGTCGGTACGCCGGCCTCCAGCGGGCGAGCCTGCGGTGCAGCTCGCCCGCCTGCCCCGGGCGGGGCGTTGTCTCCGGTCTTCCCACGTCAGTTCTCCCTCCGTGCCCGCCAGCCGCGGGGCGATGAGTGACTACCCGTGGACAAGTTCGAGATCGGTTCGGGTGATGGTGCGGAAGCGCCGTACCTTCGGGCTAGTACCGGCGTACCGTGCCGGGACTGTCCGATCTATCTGGCCTATCTGGCAGCTGCCGCCCCGCTGCCGTAGACGGTGGCCTCCTTGGCGGTCGCCCGGATGCCGTTGGCGCCGTCGAAGATGCGCCGGCCCCATTCGGTCAGCTGGCCGGCGTCGAAGCCGGCGGCCATGTCGAGGTACTCGACGCCGCCGCTGTTGCCGCTCCACGACCAGCCCAGGTATCCGATTCCGCGGGCCTGCGCCTCGTTCATGATGGTGTCGGCGTCCACGGCACCGTCGGAGTGCTTCCACCCGAACTCACCGACCACCAGCGGCAACCCGGCGTTGCGGAAGGCGTCGTAGTAGTCGGTGACCTTGGCGGCGGTGCCGTACACGCCGTACATGTGGACCGAGAACACGGTGTTGCGCAGCGGGTCGCTGCCGAACACCGACGGGGCGTTGTCGCGCATGATGCCCGACCAGTCCTGCCCCCAGTTGGGCCCGTCGACCATGATGAGGTGCTTCAGGCCGGCGCGGCGCAGCTTCGCGACCGCGGCGGTCGTCGCACCGGTCCAGCCGGCGGTGCCGGTGTTGCCGTACGGCTCGTTGCCGACGTTGATGACGACGTAGTCCTCCTGGCCGGCGAGCACCTGCCGCAGCCCGGCCCAGTAGTCCGCGGCCGCGTCCAGCGTGACGGAGGCGGCGTCGTCGCCGTATCCGGTGGTGCCGTGGTGCTCCAGGACGCAGATCAGCCGGTGCTGCTTGCACGTCGAGATGACGTCGGACACCTCGTCCGCCCCGACGTCGGCCGTCAGCACCACCCGCACGGTGTTGGCACCCAGCCGTTTGATGTCGGCGAACGACTGCTGCTGGTCCTTGTGCCAGGCGTACGAGTGGCTGACCCCCCGCATGACAAAGGCGGCTCCATTGCCCTCGACGATGGTCCCGCCGCTGACATGCAGGCCGCCCCCGCTCCGCAGGGACTGCGTCGACCTGCTCTGCCGTCCGGCGGCGAATCCGAACGCGATGAGTGCGGCGCACACCACTCCGACGATAACGGCTGACCTTCTCATGATCTCCCTAGGCTCGGGTCCGATCCCGGACGGGCACGGGTGACCCCACACCGCCGGGCAGGTACGCCCGGCGGCGCTGGGTCAGGCAGGGAAGCCGGTGGCGCCGCACCCCGGAAGGTGCGGGCCGGTGCCATCCGGTGTCCACCTCGAATCCCGGTGGACACCTGGGATCCGGCAAATGCCGTCGAGTGTACGACCCGGCCAATCACCCGCAAAGCCACCCGAATACGCCGGATACGCACCGCCTCGCCGACGGCCAGCCGGCGTTCAGCGACTGTTCAGCGGAGCGGGAGGGTGAGCGTCAGGACCATCGGCCGGGGCGCGGCCGGCCTGCTCGCCGAGGGGGTTCGGGTGATCCGCGACGCGCGGAAAGTCGGGTGCTCCGCGACCGCGCGGAATGTCGGGTGCTTCGCGACCGCGCGGAATGTCGGGTGCTCCGCGACGCGCGGAATGATGCGCGAACGCACGCGGCCGACCGGCGGTATGCCGGTCGGCCGGATCGCGGCGACGCGTCGGGCGTGCTGTCGGGGTGCTACTGGGTGTGCGCGGCTCGCGCGGCGACGAAGTCCTGGACGCTGGTCGCCGGTCGGCCGGTGACCACCTCGACGTCGTGGGTGAGCCGGTCGTAGCGGTTCTCGTGATGCAGCCGCGCCATGGTGACGAGGTGGTCCTGCAGGTGCTGCGGCAGGCCGAGCGGGGTCAGCTTCTCGTCGATCCACTGCCGCAGCGGCACGTCGACGTAGGTGACCGGCCGGCCGAGCGCGGCCGAGAACTCCGCCGCCATCCCCGTCATGTCCTGCGACCGGGGGCCGGTCAGCTCGTAGACCTTTCCGATGTGCGGCGCCGGGTCGGCCAGCACCGTGGCAACCACCTGGGCGACATCATCCGCCGCGACCGGTGCGGTGCGCCCCGAGCCGAACGGCAACCGGATCGCGCCGCTGCTCGCGATCGACCCGGCGGCGATCGTCGTGAACAGCGGGTTGTCGAGGAAGACCGTCGGCCGCAGGTACACGACCGGAAGCCCCGACCAGTCGAGCGTCTGCTCGGCGAGCCAGTGCAGGCGCTGCTGCTTCGACTCGGTCGTGCTGGTCAGCGTCATCTGCGAGACGGTCATCTGCGACATGTTGACCAGCGCCTCAAGGTCGCCCTGCGCCCGGGCCACGGCCGCCACGGTGACAGTTGCCTGCAGGTACTGCGGCGACACGCTCATGCCGAAGTACATGCGCCGGCACCCGGCGAGCGCGCGCACGACGTCGCCCGCCTCGGTGAGATCCCCGGCCACGACCTCGGCCCCGACGGCCCGCAGCCCATCGGCCCGTTCGTCCTCGTGGTGCACAAGCGCGCGGACCGGCACGCCCTGCCGTCGCAGCAGCTCCACCACGGTCCTGCCGACGGACCCCACCCCGCCCGCCGCACCGGTGACGAGCACGGGCGTCGCGCGCCCGGCCGCGGATGTTGTCATGTTCACAATGCTCAGCGCGTTCAGCGCGGCCGGCGACACCCGGCCCGGGGGACGTCATCGTCGTTGTCACGTGAGCAGGAAGGGGTACCCGGCGGCCCGGGTACCCCTTCCTTACTCCTACCTACGACCAGCTGGTGGTCGACCAGTCGTCCGCGGACCAGTAGTGGCCGGACCAGTAGTGACCGGACCAGTAATGACCGGTCCAGTAGCGGTCGTTCAGGGCCATGTCGTTCCACGTGCCGCTGCCCGTCCACGGTGACCCGGGCCAGGTCGCCGCGGCCCAGGTCCGCGACGTGTACGGCGGGACCCACCGCTGGTTGTCCTGCGGCACGCAGTCCCAGATCTGCAGCTGCAGACCGTTGGCGGTGCCCCAGTTGTCGACGTCGAGGCACTTGCCCGACGCGATGTTCACCAGCTGCCGGGCGCTGTTGACCTGCCATTGCTGGCTGGCGAAGCCGGCGCAGTCCCAGAGGTGCACCTTCGAGCCGTTGGTCTTGGCGCCGTTGACCACGTCCATGCACTTGCCCATGGCGCGGGCGGTGCCGTCGGCGGCGAGCACCCAGTACTGCGCGTTGGTGTTGTTGCAGTCGTACAGCTGGATCCGGGTGCCGTTCGAGGTCCCGCTGGCCGCCACGTCGACGCATTTGCCGCCGTATCCGGAGATCTGCCCGGTGCCGCCGGTCCCGCCGGCACCGGTCCAGGTGTCACCGGCCATCCGGTACCCCATCCAGACCCCGCCGTTCCACGAGGTCTTGGCCGCCGCCTGGCCGGCCCAGGCACCGACGGCGAACGGGCCGAAGATGGTCCGCTCGCCGTTGAGCTCGACGCCGTTGAGGGTGAGGTGGTTGCCGCCGCGGACGGTCTCCACCGAGCCCGTTCCGGTGCCCTTGCCGAAGGTCTGCGACGTGCCGGGGGTACCCAGGGCGACCGACGCGGCCACGTTGAGCTCCTTGAGCCCCTTCTGCCCCGCGGTGCCGGTCGTCAGCGCGGTCGCCCCGGAGATCAGCAGCTTCTTCACCTGGTCGGGAGTCAGCGACGGGCGCTGCTGCAGCAGCAACGCCGCCGCCGCGGAGGTCACCGCCGCGGCCTGTGACGTGCCGGAGCCCTTGAACCCGGTCTCGCCGACCCGCGCCGACGGGTACTGCTCGTCGATGTTGGAGCCCACGTCGCGCAGCGACACGATCGACGTGCCGGGCGCAAGGATGTCCACCTTGCGGGCCGCGTTGGAGTTGTTGCTGAACGTGGCC
This sequence comes from Dactylosporangium sp. NPDC049525, assembly GCF_040676755.1. NCBI lineage: Bacteria > Bacillati > Actinomycetota > Actinomycetes > Micromonosporales > Micromonosporaceae > Dactylosporangium > Dactylosporangium sp. NPDC049525. The sequence goes on from NZ_JBFAPO010000023.1 coordinate 53,348, forward strand.
AGGTCGTCGTCGGTGGTCGCGATCGTCTGGTTCGTGGTCGAGGCGCCCACCGCGATCACGAACGGGTCCATTGCCGGGTTGGTCAGCACGGTGGTGCCGTTGCCGTCGTTGCCGGCGGCGACGACGACCACGATGCCGGCCTGCCACGCCTGCTCGACGGCGAACATCAGCGGGTCGATCGTGGAGGCCGACATGCCGCTGGAGCCGTACGACAGGTTGAGCACCCGGATCGGGCTGGCCGGGTCGTGGTTGCGATTCTGCACCACCCAGTCGATCGCGGCGATCATCTGGGTCACGTCGTTCGCGCCGTTGGCGGTGCCGACCTTCACCGAGGTCAGCTTCGCCTTCGGTGACAACCCGACGGTGCCGGTCGCGGTGTCGTTGCCGACCATGATCCCGGCCATGTGCGTGCCGTGCCCGAACGTGTCCAGATAGCGCAGCTGCGCCGACTGCGACTCGAACGACAGGTCCGGGCCGTTGACCAGCTGCGCCGGCGGCAACCCGGCGACCGGCGCCACCCCCGTGTCGATCAGGGCGATGCCGACCCCTTGCCCGGTCAGCGACGCCGCCGGCCCGGTGTCCGCCTTGACGATCGACCGCACGCTGCGCAGCGTGGTACCGGCCGTGGCGGGCCACTCGTCGGCCGACCAGCCGCCACCCAGCCTGGCGCTGCCACCGCCGGCCTCCGGGCTGATCGCGGCGCCGGCCGGGCCGGCCACCCCCAACAATCCCAGTGACGTCGCCACGGCCAGGCCCGATGCGCCAATGCGCAGCCTGGCCCGGCCCGTTCTCGACTTCCCCATCCGCGTCTCCCCGTCCGTGGGCAACAACAGCACGCTTACTCTTTGCATCTGAAACACCACGATGCGGTACCGCCCGCTACAAGTCATTGCCCCGCGGCAAGAACGCTCCGAACGCCCGACAGAGATTCCGGCCTGCTGTCAGCCGGCACGCGCGCCCATCCCCCTAGCTGGCTGACACGACCCCGGCGGCCACTCGACGGGCCAGGGGGCTCGGTTGCTCGCGATCATCCGTCGCGTCCTGCGACGGGTGCGTGCACCGTCACCCCGAACGGTGTGAGCGTAAGCAGTGCAGCAGTCCGCGAGGTCGTGAGCATGTGCCGCACAGCTGGATGGGGGCAACTGATGGGTGCGACAGCACAGGCGCCGGTCCGCAGTGCCGACCGGGTGGTGGAGGCCATTCGGGCGGCGGGGGTGCGGCACGTCTTCGGCGTTCCGGGCGCGAAGATCGACGCCGTCTACGACGCGTTGACGGACTCGGGTCTCCAGGTGGTCGTGTGCCGGCACGAGCAGAACGCGGCGTTCATGGCGGCCGCGGTGGGCCGGCTGACCGGCGTGCCGGGCGTGGTGCTGGTGACGTCCGGACCCGGCACCGCCAACCTGACGACCGGCCTGGTGACCGCCAATACCGAGCAGGACCCGGTGGTCGCGTTGTGCGGCGCCGTGAACCGCGCGGACCGGCTCAAACGCACGCACCAGTCGATGGACGCCGCCGGCCTGCTCAAGACCGTCACGAAGTTCACCGGCGAGGTCGATCACCCGGACGACGTCCTGGAGACGGTGGTCAACGCGTTCCGCGCGGCCGCCACGGCACCGTGCGGGTCGTCAGCGGTCGTCCTGCCGATGGACGTGCTCGCCGAGACGACCTCCACCGGCCCCGTCAAGGCGCTGCCACCGGCGACGTTGGGCCCCGCGCCGCACCAGGAGGTCCAGCGTGCGCTGCAGATCATCCGCGGCGCGCAGCGGCCGGCACTGCTGGTCGGGGCGCGCGGCGCCGACCCGGACAGTTGCGCCGCGATCCGCAGGCTGGTCAGCGACACCGCGCTCCCGGTGATCGAGACCTTCCAGGGCGCGGGCGTGGTCTCACACGATCTGGAGGACCACTACGTCGGCCGGGTCGGGCTGTTCCGCAACCAGCCGGGCGACGTGGTCCTGGCCCGCGCGGACGTGCTGATCACCGTCGGATTCGACCAGGTGGAGTACGACCCGGCGCTGTGGAACGCCGGCACCGACCGTCCGATCGTCCACGTCGACTCGGTGCCCGCGGTCATCGACACCTGCTACCAGCCGGCGGTCGAGCTGCGCGGCGACGTGGCGGCCACGCTCACCGACATGGCGAAGTCGCTGTCCGGGATGCAGGTGGCCGACGCGTTCAAGACCGAGATCGCAGGCCAGCGGCGGGCGCTGCGCGCGATCGACGACGACGCCGTCCAGGGGGGAGTGGACACGCCCCGCGGTCTCAACCCCGCGGCGCTCGTGCTGCGATTGCGGGAGCTGCTCGACGACAACGCGACGGTGGCGTGCGACGTCGGCTCCAACTACATCTACATGGCCCGGCATTTCCGGGTGTACGAGCCGCGGCACCTGCTGTTCTCCAACGGCCAGCAGACCCTCGGCGTCGGCATGCCATGGGCCATGGCCGCGAGCATGGTGCGCCCCGGCACCCAGGTCGTGTCGGTCTCGGGCGACGGAGGCTTCCTGTTCTCCGCACAGGAGCTGGAGACCGCCACGCGGCTCGGCCTGACGTTCACCCACGTGATCATGCGGGACAACAGCTACGACATGGTCGGCTTCCAGGAGGAGCTGAAGTACGGCCGCAGGTCCGGCGTCGCACTCGGCGACTACGACATCGTCAAGTACGCCGGCGCGTTCGGCGCCCACGGCTACCGCGTCACCACCGAGCAGGAGTTCACCACCGCACTGCGCCAGGCACTGGCCGAGGACGGCCCGTCGATCGTCGACGTACCGGTCGACTACAGCCACAACACCAGCCTCGCCACCGAACTGCACGAGGATCCCTTCGAGTAGCCGCCGAATAGCCGCGGATCCCTTCGAGTGGCCGCGCTCGAGCGTGAGGAGAGCGACGTTGGCCGAGACACGGCACGCCGAGGACGGGTTCCGCGGCTGGGCCAGGACCGTGCTCGCGCACCGTTTCGGTGGCGTGGGCGGCCAGCACGACGCCGGCCGGGCCAGGCAGGTCTATCAGTCCTCAACCATGGCCGCGTTGCTGGACGGCATCTACGACGGCGACGTGACGATCGGCGACCTGCTGACCCACGGCGACTTCGGCCTGGGCACGTTCAACCAGCTCGACGGCGAAATGGTCATCCTCGACGGCGTCTGCCACCACCTGCGGGCGGACGGCAGCGTCGAGGTCGCCGCCACCACCGACATGACACCCTTCGCCGCCGTCGCCTACTTCTCGCCCGACACCACGGTCCCGGTCACCGCACCCGCGACCAGGGCCGAAGCAACCGCGATCCTCGACACGAACATCCGCAGCGAGAACCTCATCTACGGAATCCGGATCACCGGAACGTTCAGCACGGTCCGGACCCGCACCGTCCGGAAGCAGACCGTCCCCTACCCGCCGCTGACCGAGGCGACCGCAGGGCAGGCGGAGACCAACTTCAACGACGTGACCGGGACCCTGGCCGGATTCCGGATGCCCGCCTACGAGCAGGGCGTCGCGGTCGCCGGCTATCACCTGCACTTCGTCGACGACACCCGGACCCACGGCGGCCACGCCCTGGACTTCCGGCTGACCGCCGGCACGATGCAGATCAGCACCTTCACCGACCTGCACCTGAGCCTGCCGACGTCAGCCCCGTTCCTGAACGCCAATCTCACGTCCACCAACATCTCGGAACGCATCCACCAGACCGAAGGCGGATGAGACAAGGCCGCCGAAGCCCGCCCCGTCACCCACCCCTGCGGCCTGCGTCGCGCATGGTCTGGTGGTGGTCGTCGATGCCGATGCGCATCCTTGCGGTTTGGTGATTACAGTTCGTAAGGTGAATTGTGGTCGATCACCTTGAGGACCCACAGGCGATATCCTGGGAAGAAATGCGGGACGAGCTCGGCTTCACCAACGCCGAGCAAAGGTGCATTGCTGCTGACGCGAAAGAGCTGATCGCGCAGTCTCGTGCCCATCGCCGGGCCGGGATCATGGCGGAGTGATTGAGCCCGCCAGCTTCGGCAACCGCCTCGAACTTCGGTTGTGCTGGCGCTCGCAGGTCGTAGTTCTTTGAGGTCAGCCGCCGCTGTCGTCGAGTTCGGCGCCTTCGGGGATGGTGTCGTCGTCGCGGTCGGCGAGCCACGCCGGCGTCCTGGTCGATGCGGCCCGCATCGAGCATCGTCTGGTGTTCGTCGTCGATGCCGATGCGCATCTTGATGGTGACCGGCAGGCCCTGGGCGCCCTCGACCGCAGAGGTCACGATCTCGCGGAACAGGCGGCGCTTCCACGGCAGGGCGGAGCCGCCGCCGCGGCGGGTCACCTTCGGCACGGAGCAGCCGAAGTTTGCGATATGGCGACTACGTTGTGTGCATCCGGGCGAGCGTGTGGTCGGAGTTGCTTCGATTCAGCCAAATGAAGGCGGCGCCGGTATGCGGCGTCCTGCCGCTTAGTCGCCCGCATAGTTCCACTGCAGCGCCGGGCTGTTCGGCACCCGTCGCCAGCGGCCGGCGAAGAGGGCGTCGGTGGTGAGGGCATCCATGAGGTTGTCAGCCCAGGCGTCGAGTGACGGCCAGCCCCGCTCGGGTTCGGGGCCGTTCTCCGAGGACCTGACGAACACGCGACCGCGGTGCTGGCCAGCCGTCTCCACCATGACGTGATCGCCGCCGCCGTCGGATGCGATCGGGAACCAGTGGGGCTGCCAGTAGCGGTAGTCGGGGTCTTCGGCGAGCCGGTCGGCCTCGACGCGGTTGAGAAACGCCCAGTCGTCGACGGCGACGGCCAGCGGGAGGAAGTAGTGGGACGGGTGGATCTCGAACCGGTCCAGGGCCGCGACGGTGCCGTCGTGCCAGAGGTAGAGCCGCTGCACGTCGGCGGGCAGCGGGCGGCCGAACGTCGAGGCGGCGGCGTCGAGCCGGTCGAGTGTCGTGGCGGGAGCGAGCGTCGCGGCGGTCGCCGGGGTGTGCGCCCGTAGCCAGCGTTCGAGTCCCACCAGCGCGATGGTGATGGACATGCTGCCTCCTGGCTGGGTGGCGCCCGTTCGGGCGCCACCCAGGCTATGACATCAGACCGGTGGCCCGTTGATGATCTCGACGAAGAATGGGTCCTGTCGAGGATGTGGTCGTACTCGTAGAACAGCGCCAGCCGTGTCCCGCCCGCAGCGTTGTTGTGGGACCTGTCGATGACTTCGACGGCGTAGCTACGGGCCGAGGCGTTGCCGCTGTTCTGTGCCTGCCGCCAGTAGAAGCCGCTCTGGTACGTGGAGGAGAACGGGTATTCGTCGCATTCTCGCCGCTCACCGCCCGGCGTGGCGGGGTCGGTGTAGTTGGGTCCCCAGTTCGCGATGCAGGTGTTTTGGATCTCGGTGCGGTTCACCACCCCGTGCTTGTTGCGGGTCAACGGCTCGAAGTACCCGGTGATCGGCTGTGCGAAGTATCCGCCCGGCACGTACGTACCGGGGGTTCCCGGCTTCGTCTGGGTGATCTGGCGCTGGGCCCGCCAGATGAACTGAGAGGACTGGCTGTAGATGGGGTCGTTGTAGTCGAGCTGGTAGATGCCTGCCGTGCCGGTGAACATGCAGCCGGCGCCGGTGATGTAGGTGGCGTTGTCGCACCGGCCGATGGTGCCCTTGGTGGTGTACCGGTCGCCGTTCACCGGGGTGACGAACGTCGGGATGTACTGGAAGTGGCCGCGCATCTCGTTGCGGATCGCTTCGGGGTCCGACGGCTTCGGACTCAGGGTCACCGGCGAGTCGTGCTGCAGGTAGTGGTTGATCTGCTTCCACCCCGCGATCTTTTTGGTGTCGCCGTTCGGCCGGTCGCTGCCGCAGCTCGTGTTCTCACCGACGAAGCTGGTGCATTTGACGCCCACGTTGAGCAGCGTTTCCTCGTGCGACTCTCCCCACGGGGTCCAGTCGTCGAAGTAGATGTCCCAGTCAAGGTTGCGGGCGGTGTGCAGGCCGCGTCCGATGATCACCGTCCGGGCCGTTGTGCCGCCGACCGGGGGGCCGCAGGTGGGGTTGCAGTGCTGGTAGGCGACGGTGAGCCGGAACACGTGGCAGGCGGAGTAGTGGTTCTGCCGCCGTCCGCGGCGCGGTGCGACGGTGTGTCGAAGTGCGTGACGGGTGAGGTCGACCAGCGAGCCCGCGGTCAGCCGCCGCTGTCGTCGAGTTCGGCGCCTTCGGGGATGGTGTCGTCGTCGCGGTCGGCGAGCCAGTCCTGGGGGAGGATCACCTTCGCGGGGGTGCCGGTGCGGCCGCGGGGCTGGCCGAGGATCTCGCGCGGGAAGGGCACGTCGGGGTCGAGTTGGGACAGCAGGGCGGCGAGTTCGGCCAGGGACGATGAGGTGGCCATGGCGGCGCGGAGTTCGCCGCCGGCGGGGAAGCCCTTCAGGTACCAGGCGACGTGTTTGCGGAAGTCCGTCACGCCTTCCTTCTCCCGGCCCCACCACTCGACCAGCAGTGTCGCGTGGCGGAGCATGAGGGCGGCGACCTCGCCCTGCGTCGGGAAGGCGCGGTCGGTGCGGCCGGCGAAGGCGGCGGCCAGGTCGGCGAAGAGCCAGGGACGGCCGAGGCAGCCGCGGCCGATGACCACGCCGTCGCAGCCTGTCTGGGACATCATGCGCAGGGCGTCTTCGGCTTCCCAGATGTCGCCGTTGCCGAGGACGGGAATGTCCAGCGATGACTTCAGTGCGGCGATCGCGTCCCACGAGGCGGTGCCCGAATAGCGTTGGGCGGCGGTGCGGGCGTGCAGTGCCACCCAGGCCACGCCGGCGTCCTGGGCGATGCGGCCCGCGTCGAGCATCGTCTGGTGTTCGTCGTCGATGCCGATGCGCATCTTGATGGTGACCGGCAGGCCCTGTGCGCCCTCGACCGCAGAGGTCACGATCTCGCGGAACAGGCGACGCTTCCACGGCAGGGCGGAGCCGCCGCCGCGGCGGGTCACCTTCGGCACGGAGCAGCCGAAGTTCATGTCGATGTGGTCCGCGAGGTCCTGCTCGACGACCATTTCGACGGCCTTGCGGATGGTGGCCGGGTCCACGCCGTACAGCTGCAGGCTCCGCGGCTTCTCGGCGGCGCCGAACTGGATCATGCTCAGGGTCTTCGGGTTGCGTTCGACCAGGGCGCGGGTCGTGATCATCTCGCAGACGTAGAGGCCGGCGCCCTGTTCGCGGCACAGCTGGCGGTACGCCACGTTCGTGATGCCGGCCATCGGGGCGAGCACGACGGGCGGGTCGACGACGTAGGGGCCGAGCTTCAGGGTCACGCCTCCGAGCATGCCATGTGGAGGCACAAAAGCACTTCCGGGGGTGGATGGCACCGCGCAGAAATGATGCTCAGTGATGCGTGAAAACCGCGAAGAAAACGCAGGTGTACGCATCCCGAAGTGCGGGAATACAAGAAGCCGTAAAACGGACATGAAACGGAACGATGCGCGAAGTTGCTTGGTGGAGCGCTCCCAAATGCACCCGTAAGAGCGCCTTGTGCCGTTCCTTGTGCGACTTGTCATAAGGCGGTGCCAAAGCGCGGAACACAGCTTTACGGTGTGCCGCACACGGGAACCCTAACGATGGCTTAGCCCGCACCAGTATGGGTAGTGGAGGCGTCAGTGGAGAAGTTCGTCTACGACTTCGAAGAGGGCAACCGGGATCTCAAGGACCTTCTCGGCGGCAAGGGAGCCAACCTCGCCGAGATGACCAACCTTGGCCTGCCGGTGCCGCCCGGGTTCACCATCACCACCGACGCCTGCCGCGTGTACCTCAAGACCGGCCGCCTGCCCGACGGCATGGACCGGCAGGTCGGCGAGCACCTCGCCGCGCTCGAGGCCAGGATGGGCCGCAAGCTCGGCGACCGGCGCGACCCGCTGCTCGTCTCGGTCCGGTCGGGGGCGAAGTTCTCGATGCCCGGCATGATGGAGACGGTGCTCAACGTCGGGCTCACCGACCACAGCGTCGACGGTCTCGCCGCGCAGGCCGGTGGCGACGAGCGGTTCGCGTGGGACTCCTACCGCCGGCTGATCCAGATGTTCGGCAAGACCGTGTGCGAGGTGCCCGGCGAGGAGTTCGAGCATGCGCTCGACGACGCGAAGCACGCCGCGGGGACGAAGGACGACCTGGGCCTCGACGCGGCGGCGCTCAAAGCGCTCGTGAACAAGTACAAGGAGATCTTCCGCGCGCACACCGGCCGTGACTTCCCACAGGACCCGCGTGAGCAGCTCGACCTCGCCGTCAACGCCGTCTTCAGCTCCTGGCTCGCCGACCGGGCCGTGCTCTACCGCCGGCAGGAGCGCATCCCCACCGACCTCGGCACGGCCGTCAACGTGGTGGCGATGGTCTTCGGCAACCTGGGCGCCGACTCGGGCACGGGCGTGGCGTTCACCCGCGACCCGGCGACGGGGGAGCCCGGCGTCTACGGCGACTACCTCGCCAACGCCCAGGGCGAGGACGTGGTGGCCGGCATCCGCAACACCACGCCGCTCGAAGGGCTGCGGGACAAGGACCGGCACAGCTACGACGAGCTGATGGCCATCATGGCGAAGCTCGAGGAGCACTACCGGGACCTGTGCGACATCGAGTTCACCATCGAGCGCGGCAAGCTGTGGATGCTGCAGACGCGGGTCGGCAAGCGGACCGCGGCGGCGGCGTTCGTCATCGCCACGCACCTCGTCGACGAGGGCGTCATCGACATGGACGAGGCGCTGCGGCGGGTCAACGGCGCGCAGCTGGCGCAGCTGATGTTCCCGACGTTCGACCTTTCCACCGACCCGGAGCAGCTGACCCGCGGGGTCGGCGCGTCGCCGGGCGCGGCGGTCGGCAAGGCAGTGTTCGACGCCAAACACGCGGTGGCCATGGCCAAGGAAGGTGAGCAGGTCATCCTGGTGCGCCGGGAGACCAACCCCGACGACCTGCCCGGCATGATCGCGGCGCAGGGCATCCTGACCAGCCGCGGCGGCAAGACCTCGCACGCGGCCGTGGTCGCCCGCGGCATGGGCAAGACGTGCGTGTGCGGCGCCGACGACCTCGACGTCAACCTCCACAAGGGACAGTTCACCGTGGACGGTCACGTGGTGTCCGAGGGCGACGTCATCTCCGTCGACGGCACCACCGGGCGGATCTACCTCGGGGAGGTGCCGGTCCAGCCGTCGCCGGTCGTGCAGTACTTCGAAGGGACCCTCGACGCCGAGGCGGACCCGCTGGTCAGCGCGGTGCACCGGATCCTCAGCCACGCCGACGGCGTCAGGAGGCTGAAGGTGCGCACCAACGCCGACACGGGCGAGGACGCCGCGCGGGCGCGCCGGTTCGGGGCGCAGGGCATCGGGCTGTGCCGGACCGAGCACATGTTCCTCGGCGAGCGCCGGGCCCTCGTCGAGCGGCTGATCCTGGCCCGCACCCCGCAGGACCGCGACGCCGCGCTCCAGGAGCTGCTGCCATTGCAGCGGGCCGACTTCATCGACCTGTTCCGCGAGATGCGGGACCTGCCGGTGACCGTGCGGCTGATCGACCCGCCGCTGCACGAGTTCCTGCCGCCGCTGGAGGACCTTGCGGTCAAGGTCGCCGTCGCCGAGGAGCGTGGCCAGGATCCAGGGCACGACAAGGACCTTCTGGACGCGGTACGCCGGATGCACGAGGAAAATCCGATGCTCGGCCTGCGCGGGGTGCGGCTCGGACTGGTCATCCCGGGGCTGTTTGCGATGCAGGTGCGGGCGATCGTCGAGGCCGCGGCGCAGGTCGACGGCGCGCACCCGGAGATCATGGTGCCGCTCGTCGGCGCGGTGCAGGAGCTGGAGACGATCCGCGCGGAGGCCGAGAAGATCATCGGCGAGTACGACGTCGAGGTGAAGATCGGCACGATGATCGAGGTGCCCAGGGCGGCGCTGACCGCGGGTGACATCGCCCAGGCCGCGGACTTCTTCTCGTTCGGGACCAACGACCTGACCCAGATGGGCTGGGGGTTCTCCCGCGACGACGTCGAGGGCGCGTTCTTCTGGCGATACCTGGAACTCGGCATCTTCGGGGTGTCGCCGTTCGAGTCCATCGACCGCGACGGCGTCGGCCGGCTGGTGCGCATCGCCGTCGACGAGGGCCGGGCGGCCCGCCCCGAGCTGCACTTCGGGGTCTGCGGCGAGCACGGCGGCGACCCCGAGTCGGTGCACTTCTTCCACGAGGTGGGCCTGGACTACGTGTCGTGCTCACCGTTCCGCGTGCCCGTGGCACGGTTGGAGGCCGGCCGCGCGGCCGTGACCGAGCAGTCGACCTCCGACACCCGTTAGACAGGTCGGTTGGACGGGGACCGTCAGACGTCGAGCTCGTCCTCGATGCGGGACAGCTGGTGCCGGGCCAGCGCGAGGTTGGCCCGGGACCGCAGCAGCGCCAGGTAGAGGAACAGTCCCTTGCCGGAGCGGCCGGTGACCGGCCTGATCAGGTGGTACTGGTTGTTCAGCGTGATCAGGATGTCCTCGATGCCGTCCTTGAGGTTGAGCATCTCGATGGTGCGCATCTTGGCGCGGACCACGTCGGTGTTGCCGGCCGCCGCGACGGTGAGGTCCAGGTCCTTCGAACCGCCGAGCACGCCGAGCGCCATACCGCTGTTGTAGTCCACCAGCGCGACGCCGATCGCGCCGTCGATGGTCATGAGTTCCTTGAGCGCCGTTTCCATGTCCGCCATGGCTACCTCCGTGAGCTTCGTGATGGGGGGAGTGTCACTGGGTTTCGGTGCCGGGTCGTTCGTTCGTCTGGGCCGTCGGTGCGCCCCACCGTTGCGGCCTACCATCGGGCCGGCTCGGGCAGCGCCTGGGCGAAGGTGAGCGCGGCGGTGGCCACGACCCGCGAGACCACCGCAATCGCCCGCCGCGCCTCGTGATGCAGCCGTCCGACGTTCGCGTCGTCGCCGGCCAGCAGCACCAGCACGGCGCCGTGGCCGGCCATGTACATGGCGACGTGGCCGCCCGTACTGCTGATCAACACCTCCTGGAAGTCCTCGTGGCCGGCGCTGTCGGCGATGCGCTGGCTGACGCCGAGGCAGGCCGCCGCCAGCGCGGCGACACCCTCGACGACCACCGACTCGGCGTCCTCGACGATGAGCAGGCCGTCGGTGCTGGCGACCAGGCAGCCGGTGAGCTCCGGCACGGCCCGGCGCAGCCGGTGCAGCTCAGTGAGCAGCTCGCCGCGCAGTTCCGTATCGGTGGTCATTGCCGTATCACCTCCATCTGAAGAGCCCGTCTCCTGAAGAGCCCGTCTCCTGAAAGAGCTGGCCTCATCGCAGGGACTGCAGCGCCGAGCGGATGCGTTTGAGCAGTGAGTCGTCGGGGGCCTTGTCGATCGCGCCCGGCAGCACGGCCAGGGCGCTGACGCCCGCCGGCAGGTGCCGCCGGGTGCCGGACGGTGGGTCCTCGAACGTGAACGTCCCCGGCACCCGCCGCGGCAGGATCTCCTCGCGGTCCGCGCCGCCGTTCGACGCCGCCGCCGCGGCGGGCTCGGCCACGGCCACCCGGGCAGCGGCGGAGCCCACGGCCGCGGCGGAAGCAGCAGCCGGCTCCAGGGTGACCGGCGGCTCCACCAGCCCCGCCGCCGCGAGCCGCCGCACGTCCAGGGTCACCGCGTACGCGGAGCAGCCCAGCAGGCCGGCCAGCTCCTGCGGGGTGCGCCGGCCGTCGGCGTGCAGCACGATCTCCCACTGCAGCCCCGACACCAGGACACGGTCGAGACCCGGTCGCAGAACCGGCCTGACCGGGGCGGTGTCAGTGACGTCGGAGGGGTGCACCTCGTCGAGGATGCGCCGCTGCCGCACGACGTGGTCGCACAACTGGTCCGCCGTCACGGTGCAGTCGGCGCCGAGCCAGTGCTCGATGTCCGGGGCGAAGCGCAGCTCGGCCCGCTCCGTGGACAGCACGAAGTACGCCGCGTCGTACAGGGCGTTGACCGCGCACAGTTCGATCTCGGCGGCGCTGACGTGGCCGCCCTCGACGAGGGCCCGGGCGGGCCGCGACGGGATGCTCTCCCACACCCGCTCCTCGACCTTGCCACAGGCGGTGAGGATCCGGTCGACGCTCGGCGCGGCCGGCGACTCGACCCCGTTGACCAGGCCGTCGCGGAGGAAGATCACGCCGCCCGGCTCGCCGACGACGGTCAGCGCGCCGGTCACGCCGAGGGCGGCGAGCTGCCCGAGCGCCTTCACCGGGGTGACGCCCTTGCCGAGCTTCGGCTGCTGCCGGGCGCCCTTCGCCGTCGTGCCCGCGACGCTGTTCACGTCAGGTCTTCGGCGAGGGAGCGGATGCGGCGCCGGGCGATCGCCAGGTTGCCCTCGGTCCGGTCGAGCCACACGTACAGGACCAGGCGCGAGTCGAAGCCGGTCCGCACCGGGCGGATCAGGTGATACGCCGCGGACGTGCTGATGATGACGTCCTCGACCGTGTCGCCGGGCACCGCCGGGGCGTACGCGGCGGTCTGCATGGCGGCGTGGATGACGCTCGCCGTGCCCAGCGCCGCCGCAGTCGGGTCCGCGTGCGGCGCCACCGAGTCCTTCCCGCCTTGCATGCCCAGTGACTGCCCGGTGGTGTAGTCGATGAGACTCGCCCCGATGGCGCCGCGAATCGTCATGGCGCGTCGCAGGCAGTCATCGATAGCAGGCACTGAGTCTCCCGTTCGCGGGCGGGCAAGAGGCGGTCAAGGGGCGCGCGCAAGGCGGGCACCAGCGGGCAGCGGGTGGGCACGGTGGAGTGGCACATGACGGCCAGGACGGGGGGAGCGGCCGTAACGATGCGCTTCCGGCAAATTACCCCGCGCCACCTGATCAGCTACTCCATGCATTCGGGTGATAACCGAAAGATGGTCAGTCATTGCTTTTTGCAAAATGCACGTTTACGGCACGCTGTCGTTGGAGAGGCGCTAGGGTGACGTCCCCGCGTTTCGGCGCGGCTGCGACGCCCGACGACGCGGCGTATGGTGAGTCCCCACGCCGACCACGGAGGTATGCATGGGGAGCCGGTGGGATGCCTTGATCGTCGATGCGCTCGACCCTGAGCGGCTCGGTCGGTGGTGGGCGGAAGTGCTCGACCAGCGGGTCGAAAGCGTCTCCGCGCGGGAGGTCGTGGTCGGCGACGGCCATCCGCGGCTGATCTTCCTGCGCCACCCGGACGCCAAGCACGCCAAGAACCGGCTCCACCTCGACCTGCGCCCCGACGACCTGGACGCCGAGATCGAGCGCCTGGTCAACATGGGCGCCCGCCACGTCGACGTCGGCCAGCCCGAGGACGCCCCCTGGTTCGTCCTCGCCGACCCCGAGGGCAACGAGTTCTGCATCCTGCGAACCCCCGGATGACGCCCGTGACCGACTTCGGCAAGGCCTACCGCTGGGCCGTCGCCACCGGTCTCGGCCTGCTGACCGTGGCGGCCGGCGCGTTCGCCCTGTACAACGTCCGGCAGATCCTCGTGCAGGTCGTCATCGCGGTCTTCGTCGCGGTCAGCCTCGACCCCGCCGTCCGGCTGCTGATCCGCCGCGGGGTGCGCCGCTCGGTCGCGGTCGCCGTCATCGTCGTGCTCGCGGTGCTGATCCTCGTCGGGTTCGTCTGGTCGATGGTCCCGCCGCTGGTCGGGCAGGGCGGCGACCTGTTGCGCAACATCCCGCAATACCTGCAGGAGCTGCCCGAACGGTCGCAGACCTACCGCGAGGTCGCCGACCGCTATGGGCTCACCGAGAAGCTCACCGAATACGCGAAGACCCTGCCGGGCAAGGTCGGCGGCGGCGCGCTCGGCATCATCGCCGGCATCTTCAGCGCCGTGCTCAACGTCCTGCTGGTCACCGTCCTCACCATCTACTTCATGGCCGACCTGCCCCGGATCCGGCGGGGCATCGTGCGGCTGGTGCCCAGGCAGGGCCGCCCCCGCGCCGCGCAGGCCATCAACGTCGTGGTGGACAAGGTCGGCGGCTACATGATCGGCAACCTGATCATCTCGCTGTTCGCCGGGGTGTCGTCGTTCGCGTGCCTGTTCGTGATGGACGTGCCGTTCGCGCTGCCGCTCGCCTTCTTCGTCGCGATCACCGACCTGATCCCGCTCATCGGCGCCACCGTCGGCGCGGTCGGCTGCACGGTCGTCGCGCTGGTGACCGGCGACGTGTGGCCCAACGCGATCGTCGTGGCGCTGTTCTTCCTGCTGTACCAGCAGGTGGAGAACTACCTGATCGCGCCGCGCGTGCTGCGCAACACCGTCGACCTGTCCGCGATCGCGGTGCTGCTCGCCGCGCTCGTCGGCGGCGCGACCCTCGGCGTGGTCGGCGCGCTCATGGCGATCCCCGTCGTGGCCGCGATCAAGGTCCTGATGACCCCGATGGTCGAGGCGCTCAACGAGCCGCCCGCCGACCGGGACCCACCCGCCGCGCCGCCGGTGCCCATTCCGTCCCCACTTCCACCGCCGCGAGATCGGGAACCCGAGGAAACCTCTAAGCTCGAGGCGTGAACCCGGACGCGGAACGCTTCGTGCACGAGCCGCAGAAGGATCGCACCACGACCTCCGCGGACAACGGCCGCGGGCCGTTTCAGCGCGACCGGGCCCGGGTGCTGCACTCCGCCGGGTTCCGCCGCCTCGCCGCCAAGACCCAGGTGCACACCGCCGGCGCCGACGCGTTCCTGCGCACCCGCCTCACCCACTCCCTGGAGGTCGCGCAGATCGGCCGGGAGATGGGCGCCCGCCTCGGCTGCGACCCCGACGTGGTCGACACCGCCGGGCTCGCCCACGACCTCGGCCACCCGCCGTTCGGGCACAACGGCGAGGACGCGCTCGACGCGGTCGCGCAGGCGTGCGGCGGCTTCGAGGGCAACGCGCAGACCCTGCGGGTGCTGACCCGCCTGGAGGCCAAGGTCGTCGCCCCGGACGGCACCTCCGCCGGGCTCAACCTCACCCGCGCCGCGCTGGACGCGGTGTCGAAATACCCGTGGCCCCGCCGGGACGGTAACCGCAAGTTCGGCGTGTACGCCGACGACGCCGCCGTCTTCGGGTGGCTGCGCGCCGGCCGTACCGATGCTGCCCGCTGCCTCGAGGCGCAGGTCATGGACTGGGCCGACGACGTGGCCTACTCCGTGCACGACGTCGAGGACGGCATCCACGGCGGCTACGTCCACCTGGCCACGCTGCGCACCGACGCCGACGAGCGGGCCGCGCTGTGCGAGGACGTCGCCGCCGCGTACTCCACCGAACGCGCCGCGGACCTGGAGACCGTCCTGCTCGACCTGCTCGCCGACCCGGTCCTGACGCCGCTGGACCACTACGACGGCAGCCACGCCGCCCAGGTCGCCCTGAAACGGGTGACGAGCGTGCTCACCGGACGCTTCGCCGCGGCGGCCGTGTCGGCGACCAGGGCCGTCCACGGCGACGCGCCGCTGCGGCGCTATGCTGCCGGCCTCGTCGTCCCGCCGGCCGTGCGGGCGCAGTGCGCACTGCTGAAAGGCATCGCGCTGCGGTACGTGATGCGCCGCCCCGGCTCGAAGCAGCGCTACGCGCAGGAGATCACCATCCTGCGGGAACTCGTCGCGGCGCTCGCCGACCGGGCTCCCGACGGCCTGGACGTGGTCTTCGCCCCGATGTGGCGGGCCGCCCCCGACGACGCGGCCCGGCTGCGGGTCGTCATCGACCAGGTCGCCAGCCTCACCGACCTGTCGGCCATGGCATGGCACCAGCGGTTGAACCCGGCGGCCACCGCCGGCGTGTGACCGGTGGCAGATCGTGGACCGGTAGGGAAGGCTGGACGTATGGCTGACGAGCGGACATTTGTGATCGTGGGCGCGAGCCTCGCCGGGGCGAAGGCGGCGGAGACGCTGCGCGCCGAGGGCTTCACCGGCCGGATCGTGCTGATCGGTGAGGAGACGGAGCGCCCCTATGAGCGCCCGCCGCTGTCCAAGGGTTACCTGCAGGGCAACGAGGACGCCCGCGAGAAGGCGTTCGTCCACCCGGAGGGGTGGTACGCCGAGCACGACGTCGACCTGCGCCTCGCCACCCGGGTCACCCACGTCGACCCGGCCGCGCACACCGTCACCCTCGACGGCGTCGACGAGTTGCACTATGACAAGCTGCTGCTCACCACCGGCTCGCGGGTGCGCACCCTCGACGTGCCCGGCGCCGACCTGACCGGGGTCCGCTACCTGCGCACCGTCGACGAGTCCGACGCGCTGCTCGCGCACCTGCGCTCCGCCGCGCACGTGGTCGTCGTCGGCGCCGGCTGGATCGGCCTGGAGACCGCCGCCGCGGCCCGCAAGCACGGCACGACCGTCACCGTGGTCGAGCTCGCCGACCTGCCCCTGCAAAGCGTCCTCGGCGACGAGGTCGCCACGATCTTCGCCGACCTGCACCGCGCCAACGGCGTCCAGTTCCGCTTCGGCGCCTCCGTCGACAGGTTCACCGGCACCGACGGCACCCTGACCGGCGTCGTGCTCGCCGACGGCACCGAGCTGCCCGCCGACGTGGCCGTCATCGGCATCGGCATCCAGCCCAACACCGAGCTCGCCGTCGACGCCGGCCTGGGGGTCGACAACGGCATCCTCGTCGATGCGGCCCTGCGCACCTCCGACCCCGACATCTACGCCGCCGGCGACGTCGTCAACCTCGACCACCCGGGCCTGGGCCGGCGGGTGCGGGTGGAGCACTGGGCGAACGCCCTCAACGGCGGCAAGGTCGCCGCCGCCTCGCTGCTCGGCGAAGCCGTCTACGACCGGGTGCCGTACTTCTTCTCCGACCAGTTCGACCTCGGCATGGAGTACTCCGGCTTCGCCGCACCCGGCGAGTACGACAGCGTCGTGTTCCGGGGCGGCACGTCGGTCGCGGACGGGTTCGTCGCCTTCTGGGTCAAGGACGGGCGGGTCCTGGCCGGCATGAACGTCAACGTCTGGGACGTCACCGACGACATCCAGGCCCTCGTCCGCGCCGGCTGGAAGGGCACCGCGGTGGACCTCGACCGTCTCGCCGACCCGAAGGTGCCGCTGGGCGAGCTGCTCGGCTGAGGTTCACCCGGTCAGCTCCCGTACCCGCGGGACGACCTCGTCGGCGAACCGGCGGACCTGGTTGACGTGGTCCGCCACCGGCCAGAACACGAAGGTGTCGAACCGCAGGTCGTGCGCCCACCCGGCGAGCACCCGCGCCCACGTCGCACTGTCCCCGCTGAGCCCTTGACCGGCGCCCGCGCCGATCGCACCGAGCACGTTGTACAGCCGGCCCACCGCCGACGGGTCGCGCCCGGCCCGTTCGGCGGCGGCGTCGATCGCCGCCTGCCGGGCCGGGACCTCGGCGGGCGGGACGTAGATGTTCAGCGGGCTGACCCAGCCGTCGGCGAGCGCGCCGAGCACGCCCAGCATCCGCGGTCCCTGCGCGCCGAGCCAGATCGGCACGGGCCGCGGCGGGCCCGGCCGGTACCCGCCGACCCGGTGGTGCTCGCCGTCGAGGACGACCGGCGCGTCCGCCCGCAGGGCCGCCCGCAGGATCCGCAGTGCCTCACCGGCGGCGGTCACCGCCGCGGCGCCCCGCCACGGTGTGCCGCCCATGCCGGCGACCGCGTCCGGGAAGCCGCCGGTGCCGACGCCGAGCTCGAACCGGCCGCCGGTCAGCACGTCCAGCGTCGCGGCCGCCTTGGCCAGCATCGGGGCGGGCCGCAGCGCCAGATCGGCCACGCCGGTCATGAACCGCACGCGGTCGGTCCGGGCGGCGAGGTGGCCGACGAACAGCGGCGCGTCGAGATGGCCCGGCTGGTAGGGGTGGTCCTGCACCGCGATCAGGTCGAGCCCGGCGGCCTCGGCGGCCCGGGCCAGGGTGACGCCACCGGCGAGGTCATGTGCGTCCGGTGTGATCGAGACGCCGAAGCGCAGGGGCCGCTCAGCCATGGAACCGTCAGCCATGGAAGGGCCACGTCTTCCAGGAGGCGAGGACCGGCGCGAGGGCCTTCTCCTCGAAGGCGAGGTGTTCCAGCAGGTGCGCCGACAAGGTCTCGAGGGCCTCGACCAGCCGGGTCCGGGCGGCCGTGTCGTCGCCGTCCAGGACGCGGGCCGTCGCCTCGATCTCGTCGAGGAGACCGCCGACGACGCGGTGGTCGGCTTCCAGGCGGTCGACGGTCGCATTGAGCTGCGGGGCGGAGCGGCGCACGGCGGGGAACAGCGCCACGTCCTCGTTGGTGTGGTGCTCATGGACGAACGCGCAGTAGCGCAGGCAGTTCACCCGGAGCTGGAACAGCCCGCCCCGCGTCTGCAGCCCGCGCACCCCCTCCTGGATCCCTGATGCCGGCGCGCCGCGGGAGACCTCCCTGGCGAGTTCGCGCACCGCCGCGAGATCGCGGCGGACCATGTCGTGCACCCATTGCAGCTGGGCGAGGAGC
Source organism: Dactylosporangium sp. NPDC049525 (assembly GCF_040676755.1). Classification (NCBI taxonomy): domain Bacteria; kingdom Bacillati; phylum Actinomycetota; class Actinomycetes; order Micromonosporales; family Micromonosporaceae; genus Dactylosporangium; species Dactylosporangium sp. NPDC049525. Next base: position 71,667 of record NZ_JBFAPO010000023.1, read on the forward strand.
GGGTTGTGGGCCGCCTGTGTCTGTGCCATGCCCTCCAGCGTCCGGAGCGGCGCGGCGGTGGGCAAAGACGGTATTAGCTACTAACCTTTGGTAAGTGACCTCGATCGTGCATGCTCCTCTCGACTCCGCTGACCTCGACACCACGCCCAGCGACGCCTCGTGCCGCGCGTTCCAGCCGGCGCTGGAGTTCGTCGGCCGGCGCTGGGTCGGCATGATCCTGCTCGCGGGCCTGCGGGGAGCCCGCCGGTTCGGGCAGTACCGTGCCTTTGCCGACGGGATCTCCGACCGGGTGCTGGCGCAGCGGCTCAAGGAGCTCGAGCAGCGTGGGCTGATGGAGCGCTCCGTCATTCCGAGCACCCCGGTGCAGGTGCTCTATGCGCCCTCGGCCGCGGCCGCCGAGCTGATCGGGGCCCTGGAGCCGCTCATCGCATGGTCGATGCGGCACCCCGAGGTGATCTGACCGCGGCACCGGCGCCCGCTATCCTGCACACATGTCGGAGCAGGTCAGGCTCGTGATCGCCGACGACCAGGCGATGATCCGGGCCGGCCTGCGGCTGGTGGTCGAGTCCGCCGCGGCGGCGACGATCACCGTGGTCGGCGAGGCGTCCGACGGGGTCGAGGCGGTCGCGGTGGCCCGGCGGCTGCGCCCCGACGTGCTCGTCATGGACATCGCCATGCCACGGTTGGACGGCCTGTCCGCGGCGCGGCAGCTGCTCGCGGACCCGCGCCCGCCGAAGATCGTGCTGCTGACCATGTTCGACACCGACGAGCACCTGCACGCGGCGCTGCGGCTCGGGGTCAGCGGGTTCCTGCTCAAGGTGTCACCGCCGGAGCAGCTCGTCGACGCGGTCAGGGTCGCGGCGGCCGGTGACGCGCTCATCGACCCGGCGGTGACGACGCGGGTCATCGCCTCGTTCGCCGCCCGGCCGGAGCCGGTGCCGGCGCCCGAGCTCGGCACGCTGACCGGCCGGGAGCGCGAGGTGCTGGAGCTGCTCGTCCGTGGGCTGTCCAACGCGGAGATCGGCGGCCGGCTGCTGGTGGGCGAGGCGACGGTGCGCACCCACGTCGGCCGGATCTTCCAGAAGCTGGGGCTGCGCGACCGGATCCAGGCGGTGGTGTACGGCTACGAGGCGGGTCTCGTGAGCCCCGGTGTGACGAGCCCCGGTGTCACCGGCTCCGGCCCGGCTGGATGACGGCGCCACGCTGGCGGCCGTCGTGGCTGGACGCCGTGCTCGCGCTCGCGGTCGGCGGGGCGGGCGTCGTCGAGGCGTACGGGCGCGCCGGCCCCGGCCCGGGGCAGATCCACCGGCCCGACCTGGTCGCCGCGGGTGCGCTGGCCGCCGGGGTGCTCCTGCTGCTGCGCCGACGGTCGCCGGTCGGGACGCTCGCGGCGCTGACCGCGCTGTCGGCCGCGTTCCGGGTCGCGGTCACCGACGACGACTATCCCCTCGCGGCCTGGCAGTTCTATTCGAACCTGATCCTGGTGCACACGGTCGGCAGCCAGCCGGCCGGGCCTCGGGTGCGGGCCGCCGGCGTCCTCGTCGTCCTCGCCGCCTACGCGCTGCTGCAGACCCTGCCGGGCCAGGACCTCGCGGAGAGCCTGATCGGCGCCATCTTCATGGGCGTCGCCTACGGCAGCGGGATCCTGCTGCGCCACCAGACGTCCCGGACGATCCGGATGGCGCAGCGGGCGGCGGCCGCGGCCACCGAGGAACGCACCCGCATCGCCCGCGAGCTGCACGACGTCATCTCCCACAACGTCAGCCTGATGACGTTGCAGACCGGCGGGGTGCGGATGCTGCTGGCCGCCGACCCCGCCCGCGACCGGGAACGCGACCTGCTGCGCGGCGTCGAGCGGGCCGGCCGGGACACCGTGGAGGAGCTGCGGCTGCTGCTCGGCGTCCTGCGGGACGGGCGGGCCCCGGCCGGGCTCGACCGCCTCGACGACCTCGCCGGGCCGTTGCGGGCGGCGGGCCTGGACGTCCGGGTCGTCACCACCGGTACGCCGCGGCCGCTGCCGCCGTCGCTCGGGCTGGCCGTGTACCGCGTGGTGCAGGAGGCGCTGACGAACACCCTCAAGCACGCCGGCGCGGCGACCGTGGACGTGACGATCGGCTTCACCCCGGACACGCTGGCCGTCGAGGTCCGCGACGACGGGGCCGGCGCGTCCCCGGGCGGCGCGACGCCGGGGCACGGCCTGGCCGGCATGGGGGAGCGGGTCGCGCTGCACGGCGGCACCCTGCACACCGGGGCCCGGGCCGGCGGCGGTTACACGGTCACCGCGACGTTCCCGCTCGGCGCCTGAGCCCACTCCGCGTCACTCATCCGCAGCATCCGTACGCCGATCACGCCCGCGCCGGCGATGTACAGCAGGCTTCCGGCGATCATGCCGATCGGGTACACCGGCCCGGCGAGCATCCCGGCCACCATCGCGGGCGGAGCCCACCACGGGACCTGCCGGTCGTACGCCAGCGTCAGGCCGAGCAACAGGACGCCGAGCAGCCCGAGGAACCCCGGCACCTGGAAGCCCCACAGCGCACCGCCGGCCGCGAACGCCGCGTCGGCGAGACGGTCACCCTCCGCCGTGCCGAGGTCCGCCTCGAGCCGGGCGTAGAAGAAGTCGCCGAGCATCAGCGCGGAGAAGTTGACCACGCCGAGAAGAGCGACCGCCCCGGCGACGTGCCCGAAGAGCACCGCACGCCGCCGCACGAGGTGGATCATCCCGATGATGCCGGGCACCAGCAGCACCCAGCTCCAGTGCAGCAGCGCGGCGCTCACGGACACCTGCCCGGGGTGGCGCCCGTAGGCCCCGTCGGCGGCGTCGCCGGCGCGCAGGGCGGGGTCGACGACCAGCCCCGCCACGTAGAGCAGCGGTGCGGCGACGAGGCAGGCCCCGGCCAGGAGACGTCGAAGCTTGTGTGGCATGACGACCTTTCGGCTCGAACGGATGTGTCGAGCCGGAACCGTAGGCCGGGCGCCGCCGTGCCGTCGTCAGCCGCGACGCTGACCGGGTCAGCGTCGCGGCTGACCTTCAGCGGTCCGGGATCAGCGCCGTCAGGCCGTCCAGGAGGCGGGCCAGGCCGAACTCGAACAGCGTGTCCAGGCCGAAGTCGACGGCGCCGGGCGGCTCCTGCGCCAGGCGGACGAACATCGGATAGTCGCCGCCGGCCACGATCTCGCCGAAGCGGCCCATCTGCGCGGCGAACCACTGCTCGTTGGTGACCCCGCTGTCCTGCTCGGCGCCGGCCTCCCACTCGAGGTTGACCGCGGTGCCGCGGGCGTGGTTGGCCAGCATCATCGCGGTCTGCATCGCCACGGGCAGTGGCAGACCGGTCCCGTCCAGCGCGGCGAGGACCCATTCGGTGTGCGCCATCGCGTGCGGCGCCATCGGCGGCCGGGTGAACGACATGACCTCCGCCGCCCACGGGTGCCTGCGGTAGATCGACCACTGCAACCGCGCGACCGTCTCCAGGCGGCGCCGCCAGCCGTCCGGCGCCGGCGACGGCAGCGGCGACGCGGCGAACGCCGCGTCCGTCATCAGGACCAGTAGCTCCTCCTTGCCGGCCACGTGCCCGTACAGCGTCATGGTCGGCATCCCCAGCGCCGCGGCGACCCGCCGCATCGACAGCGCCGCCAGCCCGTCGGTGTCCGCGATCGCGATCGCCGCGGCGACGACCTGCTCGCGGTGCGCGGGCCGGCGCTCCCGGGACGCGGGCGGCCGGGCCACGACGGTGCCGACGCCCGGGACGGCCTCGACGAGCCCCTCCTGGCGCAGCGCGCCGAGCACCTTGGTCGCGGTCGCCATCGCGACGCCCCACTCGCGGATGATCTCGCGGGTCGACGGCACCCGGTCGCCGGTCCGCAGGTCGCCGGCGTGGATCCGGTCGCGGATCAGCCCGGCGATCCGCAGGTAGTGCGCTTCGGTCACGAACCGATCCTAGTGCACTAGTGCACATACACGTGAATTGCCTGTTGACAGTGTTCGTACGATGTACGCATGGACATTCTCATCTCGGGTGCGAGCGTCGCCGGGACGGCGCTGGCATTCTGGCTGCGGCACGCCGGGCACACGGTCACCGTGGTGGAGCGGGCGCCCGCCGTGCGCGACGGCGGCTATGCCATCGACGTGCGCGGCACCGCCCTGCGGGTCGCGGAGCGCATGGGCGTCGCCGAGCCGGCCCGGCGCGCCGGCACCGACACGCTCGGCACCAGCTTCGTCAACGCCACCGGCAAGCGGATCGCGACGCTGCCGCTGGGCTTCGGTGTGCTCAGCCCCGACGACATCGAGATCATGAAGAGCGACTTCACGCGCCTGCTGTACGACTCCGTGCCCGACGGCGTGGAATGGATCTTCGGGGACACGGTCACGGCGCTGGACCAGGGCGCGGACGGGGTGCGGGTGACCTTCACCCGCGGCGCCTCGCGCGGCTTCGACCTCGTCCTGGGTGCCGACGGCCTGCACTCCGGGGTCCGCGCGCTCGCGTTCGGGCCGCCGGAGCGGTTCGTGCACGACCTCGGCAGCCGGATGGCGATCTTCACCGCCCCCAACGAGCTCGGCATCGAACGCTGGCAGCTGATCCACAACGCGACCGGCCGGGTCGCGAGCGTCAAGACCGACCTGGGCAACGCCACGATCAAGGTCAACCTGCTCTTCGGCGGGGGCGGCGGCGTTGATCACCGCGACCGAGACGCCCAGCGCCGGCAGGTCGCGGACGCCTTCGCCGGCTGCGGCTGGCACGTGCCGCGCCTCCTCGAACACCTGCGGACCGCGCCCGACTTCTACTACGCGCCGAACGCGCAGGTCCGCATGGACGCCTGGACCCGGGGCCGGGTCGCGCTCGTCGGCGACGCCGGCTACTGCCCGTCGCCGCTCACCGGGCAGGGCACCGGCCTCGCCCTCGTCGGCGCCTACGTCCTGGCCCGCGAGCTCGCCGCCGCCGGCGACGACCACGTGGCGGCGTTCGCCCGGTACGACACCGTCCTGCGCGACTTCGTCGAGGTCAACCAGCGGGCCGCCCTCGCGCCGGCGAAAGGGTTCGCGCCGAAGACCGCCCGCGAGGTGTGGCTGCGCGACCTCAGCATCCGCATGCTGCCCTACGTACCGTGGCGGCATTGGATCTTCGAACTCATGACCAGAGACGCCAAGCGCGCCTCCGAAGCGTTCGAACTCTGCATGGACGACGCACATTTGCTTAGGATCGGAGGTGATGCGTCGATGTGAGGATGCAGGGTCGGCCGGATCGGGGTAGGCAGCCGTGGATCGAGATCGGGACATGGCGATGGCCGCGATCCGCTCCGTCTACACCATCACCGGCCGCATCAACACCGGCAGCACCGTCGCCGAGACGCTGCACCGCATCGCCGAGGCCGTCGTCGAGAGCGTCGGGTTCGGCGCCGCGGTGGTCAACTACCTGCATCCCGAGGGTGTCTACGAGGCGGTCGCGATCGCCGGCCCCGAGGAGGCCCGCGCCGAACTGCTCGGTGTGCGCTACCCAGCGGCCGAGTTCGACGCGCACCTCGCCGACGCCGACGAGTGGGGACAGCTGCGCTTCCTGCCGCACGAGCGGCACAACAACGGCATCCAGTCCTGGATCCCCTCCCTGGCCGAAGGCGCGGACGAGGTCCCCGACGAGGAGCGCTGGCACCCGCTCGACGCCCTGTTCGCGCCGCTGTGCGCGCCCGACGGTTCGCTGGTCGGGATCCTCAGCGTCGACCTGCCCGCGGACGGCAAACGCCCCGGCGCGTTCCAGCGGGAGCTCCTCGAAATGCTCGCCGCGCAGGCCGGCATCGCGATCAACAACGCCAACCTGGTCGAGGCGCTGCGCCAGGAGCGCCAGCACCTGGAGGCCAGCGAGGCCGCGTTCCGGCTCGCGTTCAACGGCGCCGGCACCGGCATGTGCATGATCGGCATGGAGGGCGCGGATCTGACCCGGCTCATCCGGGTCAACCCGGCCCTGTGCGAACTGCTCGGCCGGGACGAGGACGTCCTCGTCTCGATGCGCTTCGGCGACGTCATCCACCCCGACGACCTCGACCACAGCCGGGAGGTCTTCGCCGGCGGGACCGGATCGATCCGCGACCACGAGATCCGCTGCGTACGCGGCGACGGCGAGACGATCTGGGTCTCCGCCACGATGTCGATCGTCGCCGGCTCGCCCTCCTTCGCGATCACGCAGGTGCAGGACATCACCGACCGCAAGGCGACCGAGGCCGACCTCGTCCGGCGGGCCTCCCGCGACCCGCTGACCGGCCTGGTCAACCGCGACGCCTTCGCCGAGCCCCTGGCCACCGCGATCCGGCGGGCCCGCACCGAGGCCGTCGTCAGCGCGCTGCTCTTCTGCGACCTCGACGACTTCAAGGTCGTCAACGACACCCTCGGCCACGACGCCGGCGACGCGGTCCTCGTCGCCGTCGCGCACCGCCTCGTTTCCCTGGTCCGGCCCGCCGACACGGTCGCGCGGCTCGGCGGCGACGAGTTCGTCGTCCTCACCGCCAACGTCACCGTCGCCGACCTCGGGGCGCTCGTCGACCGCCTCGAACGTTCCGTCTCCGCGCCGATCACGCACCAGGGGCACATCATGCGGGTACGGGTCAGCGTCGGCGTGGCAGTGATCGATGACACGGTCGACGATGCGGGTGCCGCCCTGCGCGCCGCCGATCGCGCGATGTACCTGGTCAAGGGCGGGCGGCACGCCGGAGGGGTGACCAGACGGGTGACAGCGTTCGGTGATCGTTCGGGTGCAGCGGGTGGTATGCCGTTGCTGCGGTTGGTCCGCCCCGAAGCCGCCCAGTAGGGTCGTGAGGTCCGCTCCGGTCGACCTGCGCCGCATCGGTGCTGCCGGGCGGGCGCCGTCGAGTCGCGAGACTTTCGCGAGCCGGGGACCCACACAGTCCTCTGGGGTGTATCCGTGGCCGAGCCACGGTAGGGCGAAACTTCCCGCCCGAACCCGTCAGCTAACCCGGTAGGCGGCACCGGAAGGAGTCTGCCGATGATGGCCGCCCGCTTGCCGTCGTAGCGCCTCACCACTGATTCCCCCCTTCCAGCACGCCGCCGCCCGGCGCCGTGCCGATACCGCATGCCTTTTTCCGCATGCCATGTAGGACTCCAGAAGGAATTTCAGTAGTGAAGTCATTGCCACGCCAGTTTCAGCCACGACATCGCCGGCCGGCGTTCGTCGTGAAGACCGGGACCGTCTCGGTCGCCGTACTGTCTGCCACGCTGCTGGCCACCGTGCCCGCCGACTCGCCGTCGATGTTCGCCGGCTCCGCGTATGCCGAGCCCGGCGCCGTCGCGTCCGCGTCCCCGTTCCCCTCCGGATCTGCTGCCGGGTCTGCCGGCGCGTCCCCGTCGGGGTCCGCGTCGGGGGGCGCGGCCAAATCGTCGCCGGGGCCGCTCGCGGTCGCGGTGCCGGCCGCGCCGGCCGTGCCGCCGGCGCCGCCGGTCGTCCGGCCGGTCGCCGGGCTGGACCAGCGGCAGATGAGCAACGCCGCGCTCATCGTGCGGCAGGGTAGGGCGCAGGGCATGCCCGACCAGGCCCTCGTCATCGCGATCGCGACCGCGATGCAGGAGAGCAACCTCTACAACGTCGCCAGCGACGCGGTGCCGTCGTCACTGCGGCTGCCGCATGAGGGCGTCTCCTCCGACCACGACTCGGTCGGGCTGTTCCAGCAGCGGGCCAGCCAGGGCTGGGGCACGGTGGCGGAGCTGATGGACCCGTCGCACTCCGCGAAGCTGTTCTACAACGCGCTGTCCCGGGTGCAGGGGTGGCAGCGGATGAGCGTGACGGCGGCCGCTCAGGCGGTGCAGCGCTCGGCGTTCCCGGGTGCGTATCAGAAGCACGTCGGGCGCGCGCAGCAGGTGGTCCGCGCGCTCAGCTGACCCGGTCCACGGTCGATGCCGGCCGGCCCCGCTCGTCGCGGGGCCGGCCGCGCGTGCCTGTAGGCGGTCCTTGCCGGGCGCCTCGGCCGGGTCTCGGCCGGGTGTCTTTGCCGGGCCCGGTCTCGTCGGTGCCGGGGTCAGGCGGCGCCGGGGTCAGGCGCGGGCCCGAGGGCAGGCGCGGGCCCGAGGGCAGCTCAGGGCCGGAGTCAGGCGTAGGCCGGGGTCAGGCAGACCGGGCCGGGCGGGGCGGGGTCGGGCCGAATGGGGCCAGGGTCGGTCGAGGCCGGGCGCGGCCGGGCCTCGCGGGGCAGGGTGCAGCTCAGTGCCGGGGGCCAGCTCACGGCTGGGCCAGGCGTAGGGCCGGGGTCAGGCAGACCGGGCCGGGCGCGGCTGGGCCTCGCGGGGCCGGGGTGCAGCTCAGTGCCGGGGGCAGCTCAGTGCCGGGGCCGGCTCAGGGCTGGGAGCAGGCGCGGGGCCGGGGTCAGGCGGGGTGGCGGGTCGCCCAGCGGGCCAGGGCGACGAGCTCCGCGACCGCCGCCGGCTCGGGGATCGCCAGGTCGAGCGCGAGCAGCGCCTGCGCGAGGAGGTCCTCGCTCTGCTGGACGCACCATGACCGGGCGCCGGAGCGTTCGATGACCTTCGCGGCGCGTTCGAGCTCCGCTTCGCCCAGCCGGTCGTCCCGGCGCAGCAGGTCCGCGAGCTCGTCGGCGCCCGCCGCGAGCGCCGCGGCGACCGGCAGCGACCGCCGGCGGCGGCGCAGGTCCGGAAACGTCGGCCGGCCCGTCACGGCCGGGTCGCCCCAGATGCCGAGCAGGTCCTCGGCGAACTGGACGGCCAGCCCCAGCCGCACGCCGAACAGCCGCAGCTGGTCCACCCGTACCGGGTCACCGCCGCCGGCGATCGCGCCGAGCGCGCACGCGCAGCCGAGCAGGGCGCCGCTGCGCTGCTCGACCGCCGTGATGCATTCCCGTAGCAGGTCATTGCCGGACCGGCGGCCGGTGGTCGGGTCGACGGCGGTGCCGAGCGCCGTGTGCTGGCTGTGCAGGAGCTGCTGGACGGTGTCGCCGAGGACGCGCACGCCGGCCCGGTCGACGGGTGCCGCCCCGGACGGCTGCCGCCCACCGTCGGCGCACGGGTCCGGGGCACCGTCCCGCTCGACGAACCTGTCGCGGGTCGCGCGCTCATGGCGGCCGGTGTACGCCCCGCGAGTCGCCTGCGTGCCACCGCTCGCATGCGCGCCACCCGTTACGTGCGCGCCGCCACTGGCCGTCGCGCCGCTTGTTGCCGACGGGCCGCCGGTCGCGGCCGCGCCGCCGGCAACGAGCGGCGCGGCGCCGGTCGCGGGTGTGCCGCCGGTCGCTTGCGTCTCCCCAGCCGGTTGCGGGTCCAGCTCGCGCGGCCCGTCGCCCGCGGCTCGCCGGTCGCCGCCGCCGCGCCGGTCACCGGCGAGCGGCCCGTCGCCCGTGAACCGGGTGTCACCGATCGTCCGGGTGTCCCGGGTGGCCTGGCGCAATGGGCGCGGCACCCGCCTGGTCGGGTCGCCGGTGGCGGCCACGTCGAACGCGAGCGCCAGCATCGCCTCGCCGCCCAGCGTCGCCGGGTGCTGGCCGACCACGCTCCACGCCGTCGGCCGGTGCCGGCGGGTGAGGTCTCCGTCGAACAGGTCACGCTGGAGCATCGACCAGTGGTGCACCAGCTCGACCGCGACGGCACCCGCCACCGCGTCGTGCGGGTCACCACCGACCGCGCCGGCGCAGACCAGGCTGAGCGCGGCACGCATACGCACCCCTGGCGGATCCTCGTCGAGCCTTCCCAGCTGCAGCTCCGCCACGTCACGCGACGGTGCGGGCAGCCGGCCGACGGCGGTGCGCAGCGGTGGCTCCACCAGCAGGCCGGCCCAGGCGAGGACGTCGTCGACAGTGCGCAGCACGGTGACCATCAGTCGGACACCGCCAGGCAGGGGAAACTCACCGGAAAACGCACCACCCGTCGGATCCGACCATAGACAGGCGCCGATCAGATGCCGGCGCCGTGGACTGGTCAAGTATGCCGGTGGTGCCCGCCGGACACGCCCAAAACCCACGATGGTGGGCGGGTCATCGGGTGGCTTCCTGCAGCGACGGATCCGGTGGCGACACGACTGCCGCCTGCCGGTGCCGGAGTGCCTCCCACGCGGCTTTCGGGCCGGCGGCGACGTCCCTGACCGTGTTGTACCAGATCGTCACCCGCCGGCAGCCGTCGCAGAGCGCGGGTACCCCGTACGCGTCGACCCCGAGCCGCCGGCACAGGGTGACCGCGCGGTGCAGGTGCAGCTCCTGGCTCACGAGGATGGCTTTTGTCACCCCGTACACGTCATGGGCGCGGCGGCACGTGTCATAGGTGTCGAGCCCGTGCGGGTCGACCACCATCCTCGCCGGGTCGACGCCCTGACCGGCCAGATAGTCCCGCATGACCCGGACCTCGTTGCCGGAGCCGCCCTGCGCGTCGCCCGAGATGAGCAGGGCCTTGACCTTGCCGCTGGTCAGCAGTCGCGCGGCGATGTCCAGCCGGCCCTTGAGGAACGGCATCGGCACCTGCCCGCCCGGCGCCACCTGCGCGCCGAACACGATCGCCACGTCGGCGGCCGGCGCGTCGGCGGCCGGTCCGATCCGGCCCAGCGAGGCGGCCCGCACCCAGACCGTCGGCGCGAGCACCAGCGCCGCGACGACGCTGCCGGTGAGCACGACCCGCAGCAGGATCCGGCGGCGGCGCTCCAGGCGGGTCTCCCGGCCGGCGGGGAGCCGCTGCCTACCGCGCGCCGCCCACCTGGCCCGCTCGACCTCGAACAGGAACCACGGCGGCACCCGCCGGTCGGTGCGCAGCGCCTCGCGCTCGTCGTCGTCGAGATAGCCGGTGACGTGGTCGACCGCGACCGAATACGCCGCCATCCGCGCCGCACCCCGGGCCTGGGACCGCAGCACCGCCCACGCCCCCAGGGTGGCGATCGTCATCAACCAGCCCAGCGGCCCCAGGCGGCGGCTGCGGTGGCGCAACCGGTCCTGAACGGCGAGCCAAGCGACGCGCTCGTCGCGCAGTTTCGGCATGGCGGCAGCATTGCACGCCGTTGTGATGTGGTGGTGCCCGTGTGGTGTCGGTCGTGTGGAGTCGCAAATTGTCGGTGGGTCGAGGCAGGATGTATCCCTCGGGTTGGGGAGGTGGCGTCGGTTGGCCGGCAAGATCAAGGACGAGGACATCGCCTTGGTACGTGAGCGCACCGCGATCGCGGATGTGATCTCCGAGCATGTGACGCTCAAGTCGGCCGGGGGCGGCAACCTCAAGGGGCTGTGCCCGTTCCACGACGAGAAGACCGCCTCGTTCAACGTGTCGCCCGCGCGCAACGTGTATTTCTGCCACGGCTGCGGCGCCGGCGGCGACGCGATCAAGTTCCTGATGGACCACGACCACCTGTCGTTCGTCGAGTCCGTCGAGCGCCTCGCCGGCCGCGCCGGCCTGCAGCTGCAGTATGTCGAGGCGGGCAGCGCGCCGATCCGCCAGACGGGGCAGAAGCAGCGCCTCATCGCCGCGCACGCCGAGGCCGCCCGCTTCTATGCCGAGCACCTCGGCTCGCCCGGCGCCCGCCTCGCCCGCGAGTTCCTCGCCCAGCGCGGCTTCGGCCGCGAGGAGGCGGAGCGTTATGGCTGCGGCTTCGCGCCCGAGGGCTGGGATCCGCTGAGCAAGCATCTGCGGCTCAAGGGCTACTCGGCGCAGGAGCTGATCACCGCCGGGCTGTCCAAGGAGGCCCGCTCCGGCAGCCTCATCGACCGGTTCCGCCGCCGCCTGTTGTGGCCGATCAAGGACATCTCCGGCGACGTGATCGGTTTCGGCGCGCGGAAGCTGTTCGACGACGACGACGGCCCGAAATACCTGAACACCCCGGAGAGCCCGCTCTACAAGAAGTCCCACGTCCTGTATGGCATCGACCAGGCCAAACGCGAGATCGCCAAGCAGAGCAAGGTCGTCATCGTCGAGGGCTACACCGACGTGATGGCCTGCCACCTGTCCGACGTGCCCGTGGCGGTCGCCACCTGCGGCACCGCGTTCGGCGCGGACCACATCGCGGTCCTGCGCCGGCTCCTGCTCGACGCCGACGGTTACGGTGGGGAGATCATCTTCACGTTCGACGGCGACGCCGCCGGGCAGAAGGCGGCGCTGCGCGCGTTCGAGGACGACCAGCGCTTCGTCGCCCAGACGTTCATCGCCGTCGGCCCCAACGGGATGGACCCCTGCGAGCTGCGCATGGCCAAGGGCCCGGTCGCGGTGCGCGACCTCGTCGCCGACCGGCAGCCGCTGCTCGACTTCGCGCTGCGCTCCGTCATCCAGCGCTTCGACCTCGACACCGCCGAGGGCCGCGTCGGTGCGCTGAAGGCCACCGCCCCGCTCGTCGCGAAGATCAAGGACCGCACCCTGCGGCCCGAGTATGCGCGCAAGCTCGCCGGTGACCTCGGCATGGAACTCGAGACGGTCCAGCGCTCCGTCGGCGCCGCCGCGAAGGGCCTCGTCGAGGCGCCCGCCACCACGACCCGCAAGATCCTGGCGCCCGACAACGCCGAGGCCCTGGTCGAGCGCGAGGCGCTGAAGCTGGCCCTGCAGCAGCCCGTCCTGGCCGGCCCCATGTTCGACGTCATCGGCGCCGACATCTACGCCCACCCCACCTATGCGGTCCTGCGCGCCGCGATCGAGGCCGCCGGCGGCGCGTCCTCCGCGACCGGCGGGGCCGTCTGGATCGAGCGGGTCCGCGAGGCCTGCCCCGATCCGGCCGTCGGCGCCCTGGTCACCGAGCTGGCCGTCGAGCCGCTCCGCCTCGACGGCGAGCCCGACCCGCGCTATGTCGAGGCGACGGTTGTGCGGCTGCAGCTGCCCGCGCTCAACCGCCGCATCGCCGACCTCAAGTCCAAGCAGCAGCGCATCAACCCCGTCACCAACGCCGACGAGTATCTGCGCCTGTTCAGCGAGCTGGTGTCCCTGGAGCAGCACGCCAGGGCGCTGCGCGACCGCGGCGCCAGCCGCTGGTGACCGTCCAGGTGGACGGGGTGCCCGGGTCAGGTGCGGCAGGTGGTGCCGCCGGTTCGGCGGCGCCGCCCGCGGAGCCGGCGGTTCGGCGGTGCCGCGTGCGGCGCCGGCAGTTCAGGAGAAGGAGATCGTCGTGTTCGGCTTCTTGAAGAAGCGCCGCCTGCCGGCCGGTCAGCGGCCCGACCTCGCCGTCGACGAGCGGGTCCTGTCGTGGGCCGGCGCCACCGGCGACAACGTCGTGGTCGTCACCAACCTCGGCCTGTGGCTCCCCGGCGCCGGCGAACGCCTCGGCTGGCACGAGATCCACAAGGCGACGTGGTCGGGCCGGCAGCTGACCCTGATCGCCGCCCGCGAGCTGCCGGTCGACGGCCCCGGCGACTACGTCGTGATGGAGGACCTGCCGCCGCTGGTCGTCACCCTGCTCGACCCCGACCGGGTGCCCGAGCAGGTCCGCACCCGCGTCAACAAGTCGATCGCGCACACCTCGCACCACCCGCTCGCCGCCGGCTTCGGCGTCCGTGTCGTGGGCCGCCGGATCAGCGGCATCGACGGCGTGCGCTGGACCGTCCGCTACGACGAGGGTGTCGACCCGGCCGCCCCGGGCGTCGCCGAACAGACGGCCGCACTCGTCGCCTTCGCCCGCGAGTCCCTCGGCACCCCGGCCACCACCTGACCCGCCGTCCGCCTGACCCGCCGTCCGCCTGACCCGCCGTCCACCTTGCCGGCGGTCGGGCGGGTCTAGCTGCGGTCGACGCGTTCGGCGGCCGCGGGGGCGTCCGGCGGCCGGGCAGACAGGGTCGCGGGCGTCGGCGTGGGCCGGGCTCGCCGGCGGCGGAGCAGGTGCACGACGGCGGCGACGACGAGAGCGACGTCGAGGAACGCGCCGGGGACCTTCGTCTTCGTGGCCAGGCCGAGGCTGTCGGGCAGCGTGAGCAGCGGCAGCCCGGCGGCGGCGACGTGCACGACGGTGCGCAGCCGGCCGGTGAGCGCCGTGCCGGCGAGCAGGGCGATGCCGGCGATCGCGTACCAGGCGTAGAAGACCGGGCCGAGGACCGCCGCGGCGAGCATGCCGATGCCCGCCGCCGTGAGCACCACGTCCTGCCCGCGGCGTCCGGTCGCGCCGCCGTCCTGCGCGCGGCGGTCGAGCGTGGCCAGGGTCCGGGCGGCCCGCCACCACAGCGCCAGGAGGATCGCGGCGAGGGCCAGCAGGCCGGCGGCCCTCGCGACCGCGACCGCCGTCGCGAACGACTCCGGCTGGCCGGCGACCCGCAGCACGTAGCCGGCGGCCATGCCCACGCCGGTCGGGACGGACAACCACTGCACCATCGTGCTGGTCGAGCCGAGGGCGTGCAGGAAGCCGAGGCCGTGCCCCGTGAGGAGGGCGAGGATCGCGTACGCGGCACCGGCCGCCCCGGCGAACGCCGCAGGGGCCGTCCAGCGGGCTCTGGCCGTACCGGCGAAAAACACCAACAGCAGGGCGAAAGGGGCGGCGGCAAGGGCGGTGACCTTGACGGCGACGGCGAGGCCGAAGGCGACCCCAGACGCGGCGCCGGCCGCGGGGCCGGCACGTCTCGCGGCGACGAACCCGGCCAGGACCAGCCCGGCCAGGACGACGTCGTTGTGGGCGCCGGACACGACGTGGACCAGGACGAGGGGGCTCGCGGCCAGCAGCGCGTTGCCGCGGGACAGGCGGTGCACGGCGGCGACGCACAGCAACAGGCCGAGCACCGCGGCGACGCGCAGCAGCAGGACGACGGCGGGCAGGCTGCCGTGCGCGAGCCAGGCCGCGGCGCCCTCGACGGCGATCCACAGTGGACCGTATGGCGTCGGGGTCTCCCGCCACAGCTCCGGCACGTCGGACAGCCACGTGCAGGGCAGCGCGGCCGGACCCACCTGATAGAGGTCCAGGCCGGCGTTGAAGAGCTGGCCCTGGCACGCGTACGCATACACGTCGTGGCTGCCCAGCGGCGGCGCGAACAGCAGCGGCACGCTCCAGAGCACGGCCGTCACGAGCACGCTTCGCTGGTCGGGCTCCTCCCGCAGGGCCCACCAGGCGCGGATCAGCATCGCGAGGGCGACGAACCACACGACGACCCCGAGCAGCCACGCGCCGTCGTGCGGCACCGGCTTGCCGGCCAGGAAACCGCTGGCGGCGAGCAGGACGGTGGCGGCCAGCCCGAGCCAGCGCGGGTTGACGCTCACCAGCACATCGTGCCAACCGCCGGGCATCGCCCGCAAACCGGGACCGAAACTGTCGTACCTCTGGGTTAGTGTCGCGACGTGGCTGAAGACGGGGCATTGATCGCGGCGACCGCACTGGTCAAACGATTCGGTGACTTCACCGCGGTCGATGGCATCGACGTGCGGGTGCAGGCGGGGGAGGCGTTCGGGTTTCTCGGTCCCAACGGGGCCGGCAAGTCCTCGACGATGCGGATGATCGGCTGCGTGTCCCGGCCCACCGCCGGCTCGCTGCGGATCCTTGGCATGGACGCGGCCAGGGACGGTGCGGCGATCCGGGCGCGGCTCGGGGTCTGCCCGCAGCAGGACTCGCTCGACCTGGAGCTCACCGTCCTGGAGAACCTGACCGTCTACGCGCGCTATTTCAACATCCCGCGCCGGGTCGCGCGGGCACGAGCCATGGAGCTGCTCGACTTCGTGCAGCTCGCCGACCGCGCCGGCGACAAGGTCGAGCCGCTGTCCGGCGGGATGCGGCGCCGCCTGACGATCGCGCGGGCGCTGGTCAACGAGCCGGAGATCGTGCTGCTCGACGAGCCGACGACCGGCCTCGACCCGCAGGCCCGGCACCTGGTGTGGGAGCGGCTGTTCCGGCTCAAGCAGCGCGGCGTGACGCTGGTGCTGACCACGCACTACATGGACGAGGCGGAGCAGCTGTGCGACCGCCTGGTCGTCATGGACGCCGGCCGGATCGTCGCGGAGGGCTCGCCGCGGGAGCTCATCGACCGGCACTCGACCCGCGAGGTCCTCGAGGTGCGGTTCGGCAACGATCCGCTCGACGGGTTCGCGGACAAGCTCGACGGCATCGGTGAGCGCACCGAGGTGCTGCCGGACCGCATCCTGGTCTACACCGACGACGGCGACGCGGCCGCGGCACAACTGCACGGCAGGGGGCTGACGCCGTCCAGCGTGCTGGTCCGGCGCGGCTCGCTCGAAGACGTGTTCCTGCAGCTCACCGGCCGGACGCTGGTCGACTAGTGCGGCGGGCGTTGGAAGACGAGGCAGGAGCCGCCGGTGCTGCCGGGCCGTGGTGCGTCCCAGCACAGAAAACACTCGTGACGGAAGGTGAGACGGTGCGCGACGGTGCGGCCCGCCCTCAGGTGGAGCCACGGCTGCATGGCTCCACGGTCACGGCCGTTGTGCGGCCCGCCCGGACGGTGGCCGGCTGATGGCGCACCCGACCGCCCTGGCCCTCGAATACCACCTGGTGTCCTACCGGCGCACGTGGCGGGCGAGCGTGTTCAGCTCGTTCGCGCTGCCGGCGATGTTCCTGGTCGCGATGGGGATCACCGTCGGGCACTACATCGACGAGCGCTCCACCGCGATCGGCGTGCCCTATCTGGACTATCTCGGCCCCGGGCTGCTGGCCTCGACCGCGTTGCAGGTGGCGGTCGGCGACTCGACGTGGCCGGTGTTCAGCGGGTTCAACTGGACCCGGATCTATCACTCGATGCGGGCGTCGCCGCTCACCGTGGGTGACATGCTGCGCGGCCATCTGCTGTTCGTCACGCTGCGGGTCGGGCTGTCCGCCGCCGGGTTCCTGGTGGTGCTGCTGCTGTTCGGCGCGCTGCACTCGTGGTGGGCGGTGCTCACCCCGCTGGTCAGCGTCCTGCTCGGCGCGGCGTGTGCGGCGCCGTGCTTCGCGTTCGCCGCGCGGGCCGAGAGCGACGGCGCGTTCGCGGTGCTGTTCCGCGTGGCGGTGGTCCCGATGACCCTGTTCGCCGGCGTGTTCTTCCCGGTGGAGAGCCTGCCGGTGCCGGCGCGCCTGCTGGCGTGGGTGTCGCCGCTGTGGCACGGCGTCGAGCTGTCCCGGGCGGCCACCCTCGGCACGGCCACCGCCTGGGGGTTGCCCGCCCACGTCGCGGTCCTCGTCCTGTGGTGCGGGGTCGGCTATGTGCTGGCGCTGCGCTCGTTCACCCGGAAGCTGGGCGACTGATGGTCACCACCCTCATCTTCCCGCGGGCGATGGCCCGCCTCGACCACCGCACCTCCGGCGCCCTGTCCGTCACCGCGCGTAACCTCGCCGCGGCCCGGCACGCCGCGTACTGGTGGGTGCTGCTGTCCGGGTTCGTCGAGCCGCTGCTCTATCTGCTCTCGATCGGCGTCGGGGTGGGGCGGCTCGTCGGGGACATCGCGCTGCCCGACGGGCGGCTCGTGACGTATGCACAGTTCGTGGCGCCGGCAATGCTCGCCGCCTCCGCGATGAACGGCGCGCTCGCCGAGACCACCATGAACTTCTACGGCAAGCTCAAGTTCATGCGCATCTATGATGCGACGCTCGCCACCCCGATCACCCCGATGCAGGTCTCCGTCGGCGAGCTCATCTGGGCGATGTGCCGGGGCGGCGTCTACTCCGCGGTCTTCCTCGTCGTCATGGCCGCGCTCGACCTCACCACCTGGGGCTGGGCGCTCGTGGCGTTGCCGGTGACGCTGCTCGTCGGGTTCGCGTTCGGCGCGCTCGGCATGGGCCTGTCGACGCTGCTGCGCTCCTGGCAGGACTTCGACTACATCAACGTGACCCAGTTCGGGCTGTTCCTGTTCAGCGGCACGTTCTCGCCGCCGTCGGACTTCCCGGCGCCGCTGCAGGTCCTGATCGAGCTGACCCCGCTGTATCACGGAGTCGCCCTCCTGCGGGCGATCACCACCGGGTCGCCGGACTGGACGGTGCTGTGGCACGTGGCGTATCTGCTTGCTCTCGCCGCCGTCGGCCTGACGATGGCCAGCCGCCGGATGGGCATTCTGCTGCTGAAGTAGCCGACGCGACAACCCACGCGCCACGTCGTCTCCTGCGCCGCTGCGTTTCCCGCTCCGCGGCTTTTCCTGTGCGCGGCGTCTCTTGCGCCGCGGTGGCTTCCTGCGTCGCAGCCTTCGCGCCGGCGGCGAGGGCGAGGTGCTGCCGACGAGCATGGGCGGTGCGTGCGTGGCCACCGAGGGGCGTGTCGTCTGATCACGGTCTGACGAGGGCCTGCCGCCGGATGGGCATCCTGCTGCTGAAGCAGCCAGCGCAACGACCCACGGGCCACGGCGCTTCCTGCGTCGCGGCGCCTCCTGCGTGGCGGCCTTCCTGCGTCGCGGCCTTCGTGCTGCTCAACGGCGAGGTGCTGCCGGCGTGCGTGGGCGGTGCGTGCGTGGTCACCGCGGGGTGTGTCGTCTGATCGCGGTCTGACGATGGCCTGCCGCCGGATGGGCATTCTGCTGCTGAAGGGCGTGTCGTCTGATCGTGGGCCTGTCGCCGGTCGCGGCGTGTCATACGGTCACGCGTGCCGTTCGGTCGCGGAGGTGGGGTCATCCGGGCACGGGCGTGACGGGGGGGGGCGTAGCTGGGACGGGGAGCGCTGCCGGGCGGCATGGACGCGGGCGCTCAGGCGTGATCGTGGGTTCAGCTGGGACCGAGGTGCGGCTGCCGGGCGGCACGGGCGTGGGCGCTCAGGCGTGATCGTGGGTTCAGCTGGGTGGGCGAGCCACGGCGGATGCGTGGGATCGTCGTGATGCCCGACCCTGGACGGCGCGGGCATGGCCGGTCTCCTCGCGAGCGACGACACCGTGGATCTTCGCGTCGAGATCGAAGGATGGGAGTGGGTGATTGTCAGGTGCTCCGGACGGTGACCCGCATGGCTGAATTCCGCGCCGGCGCCCGCCCGTTCGCCACGAAACGGACCCGCCCCCGGTGCCGCTTCCCGACGCAACACGGAGCGGAAGTCCGAACGACCACCGGAGCGGTCGCCCGCGCGGCCGGAACCCGCCTCGATCATGCGGCCCTCACGGTCCCGCCGCCGCACCACGAGCTATTTGTCCGCAAAGTACGTGTTTAGCGCGACGGCTATATGCGGCGTGAGCTGGGAAAACCGCGAAACATTCGGAAGTGGGCCAACTTCCGTTGGATTCAGCAAAAGTTTGGTAACGGGGGATAGAAGACCTAGACGCGGCGCTTTGAAGGGCCTAAAGTCTCGACGCAACACGGGTGTAACGCACGGCACACGACCCGGCAACCAGCACCTCAGTGGAGGTGTGGTGGTGTAGCCGCGTGTCGCGGACGCCTGCCTGCGACCAGATGAGGAGGTGCCATTGTGAACACGGTCAGTGCGGTAGACGGTCCGGTTCAGTCGCGCCTGCTCCGCTTGTTGCGGGACACCGGTGCGTTGTCGCGTGCGGAGCTTGCGGATCGCCTGGAGGTGCCGCGGCCGCGGTTGCTCGCGGACCTGGACGCGCTCGTCGCGACCGGGTTGATCCGCGAGGCCGGTCCCGCGGCCAGCCGGGGCGGGCGCAGGTCGACGCTGGTGGAGCTCAACCCCGAGCTGCGGTTCGCCGCGGTGGACCTGGGTGCCAGCTCGATCGACGTCGAGATCACCGACGGGCGGCTGGAGCCGGTGACGGCATATGGCGAGCCCGCCGACATCAGGTCGGGACCGAAGGTGATACTGCAGCGGGTCAACGAGATCCTGCACAAGTTCCGTGCGGAGGGCTCGTTCGAGCGGTTGCACGCCATCGGCATCGGGGTGCCCGGGCCGGTGAGCTTCCGTGACGGGGTGCCGGTCTCGCCGCCGATCATGCCGGGCTGGGACAGGTTCCCGGTGCGTGAGGTGCTGGGGCGCGAGTTCAACTGCCCGGTCGTCGTCGACAACGACGTGAACATCATGAGCATCGGCGAGCGCTACGGCGGCGTCGCGCACTCGGTGGACAACCTGCTGTTCCTGAAGGTGGGGACGGGCATCGGGTGCGGCATCTACCTCAACGGCGAGGTCTACCGGGGCACCGACGGGTGCGCCGGCGACATCGGGCACATCCAGGTCGACAGCCACGGGCCGGTGTGCTCGTGCGGCAACGTCGGCTGCCTGGAGGCCCTGTTCGGCGGCGGTGCACTGGCCCGTGACGCGACGGCGGCGGCCCGCAGCGGTGCCTCGCCGGCACTCGCGGAGCGGCTCAACGCCAACGGCGTCGTGACCGCCAAGGACGTCGCCGACGGCGCGGCCGAGGGCGACGTCACGTGCATCCGTCTCATCCGTGACGGTGGGCGCCGGGTGGGTGGGGTGCTGGCCGGTCTGGTCAGCTTCATCAACCCGTCGATGATCGTGATCGGCGGCGGTCTCGCCGGCCTCGGTCACATCCTGCTCGCGGAGATCCGCAGCGTCGTCTACCGGCGTTCGCTTCCCCTCGCGACCGGCAATCTGCCGGTCGTCCTGTCCGAGCTCGGCCCCCGCGCCGGCGTTGTTGGCGCCGCGGTGCTGGCCAGCGAACTCGCATATGGACGGCCATCATGACAATTTCGGACGAGATCGTCCTCAAACTTACTGATGTGGTGAAAACCTTCCCCGGTGTGCGCGCGCTCGACGGTGTGCAGCTGGAGGTGCGGGCCGGGGAGGTGCACTGCCTTCTCGGACAGAACGGCGCCGGCAAGTCGACGCTGATCAAGGTGCTTTCCGGCGCGCACACCCCGGACTCCGGCGAGATCATGTGGCTGGGTCAGCCGGCCGCGTTCAACAGCCCGCAGACGGCCATGAAGGCCGGCATCGCCACCATCTACCAGGAGCTCGACCTCGTCGACGGGCTCAGCGTCGCCGAGAACATCTACCTCGGCCACGAGCCGCACAGCGGCGGGTTCGTCGCCCGGCGCACCATGCGCCGCGGCGCGGCGGAGATCCTCGGGCGGCTCGGCCACGCGGAGATCCCCGTCGGCCGGGAGGTCGGCAAGCTGCCGGCCGCCGCGAAGCAGATCGTCAGCATGGGCCGGGCGCTGTCCCGCGAGGCCCGGCTGCTCATCATGGACGAGCCGAGCGCCGTGCTCGCCCATGATGAGGTGCAGAACCTGTTCCGCATGGTCCGCGCGCTGACGGCGCAGGGCATCGCGGTCATCTACATCTCCCACCGCATGGAGGAGATCCGCGAGATCGGCGACCGCGTGACGGTGCTCAAGGACGGCCGCACCACCGCGGCCAACCTCGACGCGAAGACCACGCCGACCCGCGAGCTGGTGAGCCGGATGACCGGCCGCACCATCGAATACGTCTTCCCCGAGAAGCCCGAGCCGGCGAGGGTGTTCGACCAGGAGGCGCCGCTGCTCCAGGTCGAGGGCCTGAGCCTGGAGGGCCGGTTCAGCGACATCTCGCTGGCCGTGCACGCCGGGGAGATCGTCGGCATCACTGGGCTGGTCGGCTCCGGCCGGTCCGAGGTGCTGGAGACCATCTTCGGCGCCCGCCGCGCGACCGCCGGCACGGTGGTGGTCGGTGGCAACGCCCTGCGCCGGGGCAGCGTCAACGCCGCGGTGAAGGCCGGCATCGGCATGGCACCCGAGGAGCGCAAGAGCCAGGCGCTGCTGCTCGGCGAGCCGATCTACCGCAACGTCACCCTGGCCGGCTTCACCCGCTTCGCGCGGGTCGGCTTCACCGACTCGGGACGCGAGCGCGCCGAGGCCGAGAAGATCACCCAAGGCCTCGACCTGCGCCCGAACGACGTCCGGCGCCCGGTGCGCACGCTGTCCGGCGGTAACCAGCAGAAGGTCGTCGTCGGCCGCTGGCTGCTGGGCGGCACCAAGCTCCTGCTGCTCGACGAGCCCACCCGGGGCGTCGACGTGGGTGCCCGCGCCGAGCTGTACCAGGTGATCCGCAGACTCGCCGACGAGGGTGTCGGCGTGCTGCTCGTGTCCAGCGAGGTGCCTGAGGTGCTGGGCCTGTCCGACCGCGTGCTCGTCATGCGTGAGGGACGGCTCGTGCGCGAGGCGCCGGCGGACGAACTCGACGAAGACACTGTGCTCGACCTGGTGATGGCCGGCTCGCTGCTCGACGGGGCCGACCTGGCGAGCACCGCCCCCGAAGGGACCGCAGCATGAGCACCGCGACCACACCGTCCGCCGACCCGGTGGAGCTGAGCAAAGGCACGGCGGGAGCATCCGCCGGGCAGGGCTGGTGGCAGCGGGACGGCGCCGACTCCGCCAAGCGCAACCTCGCCCTCATCGGGGTGCTGGTCCTGCTGCTGATCATCGGTGCCGTCACCCGCTCCGACATCTTCCTGGACATCGACCGCCTCTGGTCCAACGAGCTGACCGTGCTGACCCAGGCGTCCAGCATCGGCGTGATCGTGGTCGGCATGACGTTCGTGATGATCAGCGGCGGCATCGACCTGTCGGTCGGCGCGCTGCTGGCCCTCGCCAGTGTCTGGTGCACCACCGTGGCGACCCAGGACCTCGGCCCGGCGGCGATGGTCTTCACCGCGCTCGCTGTCGGCGCGATCGCCGGCCTCGTCAACGGCGCGCTCATCTCCTACGGCAACCTCGTGCCGTTCATCGCGACCCTTGCGATGATGCTGTCGGCCCGCGGCCTCGCCCAGAACATCTCCGGTTCGCACACCCAGATCACCGCGGACCCGTTCATCAAGAGCCTCGCCGGTGACCGGCTGCTCGGGGTGCCGTACATGGTCATCATCTTCCTGGCCGTCACCACGATCGGCTGGGTCCTGCTCAACCGCACCACCTTCGGCCGGCGCACCATCGCGATCGGCGGCAACGCCGAGGCGGCCCGCCTGGCCGGCATCAACGTCCGCCTGCAGACCACGCTGCTCTACGTGCTGTCCGGCGTCTGCTGCGGCATCGCCGCCCTGATGGTCGTGTCCCAGACGACCTCAGGCAGCAACACCCACGGCGACCTGTACGAGCTCAACGCGATCGCCGCAGCGATCATCGGCGGTACCGCGCTCACCGGCGGCCGCGGCACGATCGTCGGCTCGCTGCTCGGCGTGCTGATCTTCACGCAGATCACGAACCTGTTCATCGTCAACAACCTGCAGCTGGACGTCCAGCGGATCATCAACGGCGGCATCATCGTCGTCGCGGTCCTCATCCAGCAGTTCCGGGTCGGTTCCTTCTTCAGAACCCACCTCAAGAGATAGGCACCAAGGTCCCACCCCCATAGGGCACCAGGGCTCCGCAGACACACCGCCGAACACATCACCGCCGTCCAGCCGCGACGGCAGTGCTGATCAACACGCCCAAAATGCAGTAAAACGTACACCCCCACACATCCCACAGACGACCAGGAGGTCGTGATGAGCGCATCCTCGGCTGACATGTCCCGCCGCAAACTTCTCCTCGGTGGGGCGGCGGTCGGCGCCGGCGTACTGCTTGCCGGCTGCACGTCGAACGACACGAAAGACAGCGACAGCGGCGCCACCGTGAAGGACGCCGCCACCTCGCAGGCGCCGGGCAAGGCCGTCACCATCGGCTTCTCCGCCCCGGCTGCCGACCACGGCTGGATCGGCGCCATCACCGCCAACGCCAAGGCGCAGGCGGCCAAGTTCTCCGACGTGACCCTGAAGGTCGTCGACGCCGGTAAGGACGCTCCCGCGCAGATCGCCGCGCTGGACACCCTGATCGGCTCGAAGCCCGACGCGATCGTGCTGCTGCCGCAGGACGGCGCGCAGCTCACCGAGATCGGCAAGAAGGCCACCGCGGCCGGCATCATCGTCATCAACCTCGACCGCGAGTTCTCCGACTCGGCCGCGTCGTTCTCCCTGATCAAGGGCGACAACTACGGCATGGGCATCGCCGCGGGCAAGTTCATCGGCGAGAAGCTCAAGGGCAAGACGGACGCCGTCATCGGCGAGATCCCGGGCATCGACGAGCTCCAGCTGACCAAGGACCGGTCGAAGGGCTTCGCCGACGCGCTCAAGCTCTACGGCCTCACCGTCAAGCACCGGGTCGCGGCGGGCTTCACCGTCGAGTCCGGCCAGAAGGCCGCGGCGAACCTGCTGCAGGCCGCGCCGAAGCTCGACGCCGTGTGGAACCACGACGACGACCAGGGCGTCGGCGTCCTCGCCGCGATCCAGCAGGCGAACCGCAAGGAGTTCTTCATGGTCGGCGGCGCGGGCTCCCGCGACGCGATGGACCACATCAAGGCGGGCGACACGGTGCTCACCTGCACGGTCACCTACCCGCCGTCGATGGCCTCCTCGGCGATCATCCTGGCCCGCCTCGCCGCCCAGGGCAAAGGCATGGGCGACCTGGTCGAGCTGCAGGTGCCGAAGCTGATCGTCCTGCAGTCCGAGACGATCACCAAGGACAACGTCGACAAGTACCTGCCGCTCGGCTTCAAGTCCTAGCAGGTCGTCAGGTAGAGCCAACCACCAGAAAGGAACCGCCAAGTGTCCACTCAGGGCAGCAGCGGGGAGCTGCGCGTCGGCATGGTCGGCTACGCGTTCATGGGCGCCGCGCACTCACAGGCGTGGCGCACCGTGAACCGGGTCTTCGATCTGCCGGCGCGGGCGACCATGGTCGCCGTCTGCGGCCGCGATGGGGCGAAGGTGGCGGAAGCCGCGAGCCGGCTCGGGTGGGCCGAAGCGGTGACCGACTGGCGCGAGCTGATCGCCCGGGACGACATTGACGTCATCGACGTCTGTACCCCGGGCGACAGCCACGCCGAGATCGCCATCGCCGCGCTGGAAGCGGGCAAGCACGTGCTGTGCGAGAAACCCCTCGCCAACACGGTCGACGAGGCACGCGCGATGGTCGCGGCGGCGGTGAAGGCCCGGGCGCTCGGCGTCCGGTCCGCCTGCGGGTTCAACTACCGCCGGGTCCCCGCCGTCTCGCTGATGCGCAACCTCATCGCGGCCGGCCGGCTCGGCGCGATCCGGCACGTCCGGGCCGTCTACCTGCAGGACTGGATCACCGATCCGAACTTCCCGCTCGTCTGGCGGCTCCAGAAGGACAAGGCCGGCTCGGGCGCGCTCGGCGACATCGGCGCGCACATCATCGACCTGACCCAGTTCGTCACCGGCCAGCAGATCACCGGTGTCACGGGCATCACCGAGACGTTCATCAAGGAACGCCCGCTGCCGGAGGCGTCCAGTGGACTGAGCGCCAGCGCCGGTGCGGCGACGGGGGAGGTCACCGTCGACGACGCGGCTGTCTTCGTCGCTCGGCTCTCCGGCGGCGGCCTGGCCACCTACGAGGCGACCCGCTTCGCGACCGGCCGCAAGAACGGCCTCAAGGTCGAGATCAACGGCGAGCTCGGCTCGCTGGTGTTCGACCTGGAGCGGCTCAACGAGCTCGAGTACTACGACGCCACCAGGCCGACCGCCGAGCAGGGCTTCAGCCGCATCCTGGTGACGGAGGGGGAGCACCCCTACGTCGCCGCGTGGTGGCCGCCCGGCCACATCATCGGCTACGAGCACTCCTTCACCCACGAGATGCGGGACTTCATCGAGGCGGTGGCCACCGGACAGGATCCGACGCCGTCGTTCGAGGACGCGCTGCAGGTACAACTCGTGCTTGACGCCGTGGAGAAGTCCGACGCGTCCTGGGTCAGCGTGCTGGCATGAACGACCCTTACGCCCCCACTCCCGCCGACCGGTTCGCGTTCGGGCTCTGGACCGTGGGCTGGCAGGCCCAGGATGTCTTCGGCTCGGCGTCGCGCGCGGCGCTCGACCCGGTCGAGTCCGTGCACCGGCTGGCGGAGCTGGGGGCGTATGGGGTCAGCTTCCACGACGACGACCTGATCCCGTTCGGCAGCGACGACACGGTCCGCGACAAGCTGATCGGTCGCTTCCGGGAAGCCCTCGACACCAGTGGCCTGGTGGTGTCGATGGCGACCACGAACCTGTTCGGGCACCCCATCTTCAAGGACGGCGCGTTCACCGCCAACGACCGCGCCGTCCGCCGGTTCGCCCTGCAGAAGGTCCTGCGCAACATCGACCTGGCCGCCGAGCTCGGCGCGCCGACCTACGTGCTGTGGGGCGGCCGCGAGGGTGCCGAATCCGGTGCCGGCAAACAGATGCGAGCCGCGCTGGACCGGTACCGTGAGGCGATCAACGCCCTGTGCGCGTACATCCGGGAGCGCGGATACGACATCCGCCTCGCGATCGAACCGAAGCCGAACGAGCCCCGCGGCGACATCCTGCTGCCGACGATCGGCCACGCCCTCGCCCTGATCTCGACCCTGGATGAGCCGTCGCGGGTGGGGCTCAACCCGGAGGTCGGGCACGAGGAGATGGCCGGGCTCAACTTCGCCCACGGCATCGCCCAGGCCCTGTGGCACGGCAAGCTGTTCCACATCGACCTCAACGGCCAGCACGGCCCCCGCTTCGACCAGGACCTGCGCTTCGGCGCCGGCAACCTGCGCGGCGCGTTCTGGACCGTCGACGTACTGGAGAACAGCTCCGGCTACCCGACGGCGTACGCGGGGCCAAGGCACTTCGACTACAAGCCGCCACGTACCGAGGACGCCGCGGGAGTGTGGGTCACCGCCGCGGCGTGCATGCGCAACTACCTGATCCTGAAAGACAAGGTCCGCACGTTCCGCGACGACCCCGAGGTCTCCGCGGCACTCGCGGCGGCCCGGGTCGACGAACTGTCGGTGCCGACGCTGATGCCCGGGGAGTCCCTGGACATGCTGCGGGCCGACGAGATCGACGTCGACGCGGTGGCCGCCCGGGGGATGGCCTTCGAACGCCTTGACCAGCTGGCCATGGAACACCTCCTGGGAATCAGGGGATAACGAAGCTTTTCCTCGCCGGCAGCGAGGGCCCTGCCGCGGTTGCGCCCCGCGGCAGGGGAGGCCGGTGGGGAAAGGTCTGTCAGGCCGGCGCGGCACGTGGGTGCCGCGCCGGCGGACAGGCACACAACTGCAGACGACATCATGACGGCGCGACGGCGCGCGCTCACGCCCATCGTGAAGGAACTGTCATGCTCAGAAGTTCAGCCCGGAGATGGTTCGCCGCCGCTACGGCGGGCCTGCTCGCCGCAGCCTCATTCAGCCCGGCGCCCGCCAGCGCCGCCGACGCCCCGTACAAGGTCCTCGTCTTCTCCAAGACCGCCGGCTTCCGCCACTCGTCGATCGGCACCGGCATCGCGGCTGTCCAGTCGCTCGGTGCCGCCAACAACTTCACCGTCACCGCCACCGAGGACGCCGCCGCGTTCACCACCGCAAACCTGGCCCAGTACCAGACGGTGGTGTTCATGTCGACGACCGGCGACGTGCTCAACGACGCCCAGCAGACCGCCTTCGAGTCCTACATCCGGGGCGGCGGCGGGTACGTCGGCGTGCACGCCGCGGCCGACACCGAGTACAGCTGGCCGTTCTACGGCACGCTCGTCGGTGCCTGGTTCTCCTCGCACCCGGCGATCCAGCAGGCCAGCGTGAACGTCGAGGACCGCAGCCACCCGGCCACGGCCCACCTCGCCGCCACCTGGACCCGCACCGACGAGTGGTACAACTACCAGACCAACCCGCGGGCCACGGCACACGTGCTGGCCTCGCTGAACGAGTCGTCGTACTCGGGTGGCACGATGAGCGGCGACCACCCGATCACCTGGTGCAAGACCATCGACAACGGACGGTCGTTCTACACCGGCTTCGGGCACACCGAGGAGAGCTACGCCGACGCGAACTTCAGGAACCTGTTGCTGGGTGCCCTGCGGTACACCGCGAAGCGCGTCGACGGCAACTGCGCGGCGCCGGTCGTCCCGTCCGGCAGCGTCTACCAGGGCGAGGCGTGGTCCTCCCAGTCTGGCGTCCAGGTCGCGAACCACACACCCGCCGTCGGTGGCAAGACCGCCGGCTACATCGACAACAACGACTGGGTCGCGTTCAACGGCGTCAACCTCGCCAACGTCACCGGCGTCACCGTGCGCACCTCGTCGGCAGGCGCCGGCGGCACCGTCGAACTGCGCGCCGGCTCCAACACCGGCACCCTGCTCGGCAGCGTCGCGGTCGCCAACACCGGCAGCTGGGACACCTTCCGCGACGCCTTCACACCCCTGGCGACCAGCACCAACACCACTCTGTACCTGGTCTTCAAGGGCACCGGCAGCTCCCTGTTCGACCTCGACCAGATCACCCTGACCCGCGCCGCCACCACCCGCCAGGGCGAGGCCTGGTCGTCCAACAGCGGCCTGCAGGTCGCCGCGCACGGCCCCGCCACCGGCGGGCAGACGGCCGGCTTCATCGACAACAACGACTGGGCGGCGTACACCGGAGTCACGCTCTCCAACGTCGCCGGCGCCCGGATCAAATGGTCCTCGGCCGGCGCCGGCGGCACGGTCGAGTTCCGGGCCGGCTCGTCGACCGGCGCGCTGCTCGGCAGCGTCGCGGTCGCCAACACCGGCAGCTGGGACACGTTCCGCACCGCGGCGATCCCGCTGAGCACCAACGCCTCGACCACGGTGGTCCTGGTGTTCCACGGCGGCAGCGGATCGCTCTTCGACGTCGACGAGTTCACGTTGTTCAACGCCTGATCTTCAGCCGTGGGCCTGCCTCCCACGGCTGAACAGACGGGTGGCGGGGTCGCGACGCCGACCGGCCCCGCCGTCCGGGCCCCGTCCGCTCGGATGCACCACAGCACCTGCCACAACGTCCCGGGTGGTGACGCCGACTCCCCCCGTGGCCGGGCAGGTGCGATCCGGGCGGACGGGTCGCCTTTTTTGCAGCTTGTACTGGTGGGAGCTCGTTCTTAAAATGGGTTCTGCACCTGGTCGGCCCTTGGACAGGTGCGGGTGGGAGGCGCAACCCACCCGCGCCGTGCATTGTGTTCATCGGCCCGCCGTCCCGTTCGCAGGTCTCCCTCGCGCCTGAACCCACAGTGCTCAATCACCGCCGTAGCACCGGAGGAACAGCATGGCGCGTCCGATCACGCTCTTCACCGGCCAGTGGGCCGACCTGCCCTTCGAGGAGGTCTGTCGCCTGGCATCGGAATGGGGCTATGACGGCCTCGAGATCGCCTGCTGGGGCGATCACTTCGAGGTCGACAAGGCCCTCTCCGACGAGTCCTACGTGGACCGCAAACTGGAGACCCTGGCCAAGCACAACCTGAAGGTCTTCGCGATCTCCAACCACCTGGTCGGCCAGGCCGTCTGCGACCACCCGATCGACCAGCGTCACCAGGGCATCCTGCCCGCCCGCATCTGGGGCGACGGCGAAGCCGAAGGCGTCCGCCAGCGGGCCGCCGAGGAGATCAAGGACACCGCCCGCGCCGCCCGCAAGCTCGGCGTCGACGTGGTGATCGGCTTCACCGGCTCGTCGATCTGGCACACCCTGGCCATGTTCCCGCCGGTGCCGCCGCAGATGATCGAGGACGGCTACCAGGACTTCGCCGACCGGTGGAACCCGATCCTCGACGTCTTCGACGAGGTCGGCGTCCGCTTCGCGCACGAGGTGCACCCCAGCGAGATCGCCTACGACTACTGGACCACCAAGCGCACCCTCGAGGCGATCGGCAACCGGCCCGCGTTCGGCCTCAACTGGGACCCGTCACACTTCGTGTGGCAGGAGCTCGACCCGGTGAACTTCATCTTCGACTTCGCCGACCGGATCTACCACGTCGACTGCAAGGACGCGAAGGTCCGCACCGGCGACGGCCGCCGCGGCCGGCTCGCCTCCCACCTGCCCTGGGCCGACATGCGCCGCGGCTGGGACTTCGTCTCCACCGGCCACGGCGACGTGCCCTGGGAGGACTGCTTCCGGGCGCTCAACGCCATCGGGTACAGCGGACCGATCTCCATCGAGTGGGAGGACGCCGGCATGGACCGGCTCATCGGCGCCCCCGAGGCGCTGGCTTTCGTGCGCCGGCTCGCCTTCGACGCCCCCGCGGCCGCGTTCGACGCCGCGTTCTCGTCCTCGTCCTGACGCGTTCCCGTGTCCTGACACACGCTTGAAAGGCCGGCCCGTTGCGGGCCGGCCTTTCGGGCTCAGTGCGCGCGCCCTTACGGGCGTGGTGCGCGCTTAGAAGCTGGTGCCGCCACTGGGCGTGGTCGTCGACTTCGACGGCCCCGTCGTGGCCAGGACGTCACGCTCGATGGCCGGCGTCTCCGACGAACCCATCAGCCGCTGTCCGAGGTCGCTCTCAGCGAACCGGCTGTTGGCCAGCTTGTCGGTCACCTTGGTCTTGCCCTCGCTGTAGAGCCGCGTCGCCTGCTCCTGGACGACCCCGGCGGCTTCCTGCACCGTCGGGCTCTCCTTGATCTTCTGAGCAGTAGCCTTGAGCTCTTCGTACTTCTCCCGACCAGCCCGGGCACCGAGCACAAAGCCCGCGGCCAGTCCTCCGAGGAACAGCAGCTTGCCGCGCATCGCGACTACCTCCTTCTACCCGGCGCTGGTCATCGTTGCCTTGCGCGCCGGCTACCCATGAGTTACCCGCTCATCGTCGCTCCGACACATCGACACCGCGACGTTTTAGCGAGATCTGGCACACGATGAGGTGGTCTCTCCCACGCAGCACCCAACCCGCTGGCGCGGAGCCCCCTCTTCGTGCTGTACTCTTTCCCGGTCGCCCTGATACGGCGGCATCGCGAGACCCGCAATCCCGCGTAGCTCAATTGGCAGAGCAGCCGGCTGTTAACCGGCAGGTTATAGGTTCGAGTCCTATCGCGGGAGCTCCAAACGGCCCCTTACCGGGGCCATTTTCACGCCCGGACCCGTTTCCGGGCGGCGTCCCGGTTGCGCAGGTCGGTAAGCTTGCGACGCTCGGGGCGGTAGCTCAGCGGGTTAGAGCAGGGGACTCATAATCCCTCGGTCGCGGGTTCGAGTCCCGCCCGCCCCACCGACCTGGGTCGACCCTGCTCGCTTGCCCTCCGGTCCGCTCACCATGGGTCGGTGGATTCCCCGCGCACGGCTTCGCCGCGCTCCCCAGTGGGGGAGCTTCGCTCCACCCGCACCCCCTCAAGACCGTGCCGGGGGTGCTCTTGTCGCCTTCGGGGGCTGGGTGTGCCTGTCGTGAGCGGCTGGGCTTCGACGATGATCGACCGGTTCGCATGGTGCATCGTGCGCTCCACAAAACCGCTGGTCAGAGGCTCGGCCGGAACGGTCTGACGAGCCGGAACGGCCCGGTACGGCAGCGAAGTACAGCAGTAGGCCGTCAGCCTAGGCTCTCGCCGAGGCGTTTGAGCGGCCGGTTCCTCATCGAGCAGCCAGACGAGACCCTGCGCGAGGACGCCAGCGAGGTACTACGGGCCTGGGCTGAAACTCTGCCCGTACCAGTCGAGGCGAAATACCGACCAGAACAGCGGGGATAATGTCCGATCCGGCACACATGCTTGACACTCGCGTCCCACCAGATGCTTGACATGATCAGGTGGCTACGGCCTTTCGCTGGATGGGGTTCATAGGCCACGTCAATCCCCTCGGCGACGACTCGCTCGCGGGTCCGGCCATCGCGATGTCAGTTGTTCGTGCTCGGTGATCAGTTCGTCGCGGCTGAGGCCGCCGCCGTAGACAGAGCCCCACACCAGGTCTTCGAAGCGCAGGTAGTCCTGCTCCATCGGGGTCAGGTCGTCCTCGGGACCCAGCACCCAACCTTTCTCCGGTGCGCGGATCAGGGTGGCGGCACTGTTGTCGGCGAAGTGGCTCCAGAGGTCGTAGTCTCCGAACGCCGGATCGTGTGGGTCGATGACCGGCCGGATCTCCCGCCCGGAGGGGTAACCGAGTGCGACAAACAACGCCAGCACTTTGTCCTCCCTGAATGGCGATTCGTCCCAGGTGCCGTGGACGACGGCTGAGATGGTCGCCAGCACCGGGGCCCGTCCGGCCTCGTGGGCCCATGCCTCGAACGCTTCGACGGCACGGCGTGGTTCGACCCGTCCGGGCCGGCCGTCCAGGTGCTGGTATCCACAGTTCTCGTTGGTGTTGGGCAGGTGCATGGACACGGCCACACCTGCGGGAGTGCGGGCTTCCAGATCGCGCACACGCTCTCGGACACCCACCCCGCCAGCACCGGAGCTGCGGTCGTGACGGCCAACTCCTGGACGCCTGTTGCCAACCGCAGCCGTTCTCTGTCGAACGGGTGCACACCGATCCGCTGCCGGCCGTCGCCCAGGTCGTGCAGGCCCAGCCCTGGCCGGTTGCCGAACATCGGGACGTGGGTGACACGTCCGGCTAAATCTAGACGATCATGCGATCGGAGGGTGTGGATCGCTGCCAGGCTGCCGGCGTGCATCGAGCCATTCACGGTGGTTCCACAACACCGGCATAGCACCCACTGGTTCGAACGCGATCTGCGGATCGTCGCTCTGAACCAGGCACAGCATCCGGTGACCGATCAACGCCGCCGACCGGGCCTGCCCGGCAATGATGTCCAAGACCTCGGCGGCGCACCGACGATCTGCCTCAGCAAAGGCCTGGTAGCCGGTGAAGGCGATGAGGAGACCAGTTGCTTCCCGTGTGGTGCCGTACTGGTAGGCGACGACATCCCGCAGGCAGTCGTTGAGCGCGTCGAGGTTGTGTCCGTAGTAGTCGGGAAAGTCCAGAGCACTGGCAACGTCACGATGCATGTCTGCTTCCGTCGCCCAGCGTCGCGCGTCGAGATACACGATCGTGTACCCATGGCCAGCCAGCCATTGAACGGCCTCATCGAAGACGCTGGGACGCCAGAACAGCGTCACGAACGTGTTGGCCATCAACCAGTAGTCAAGCCGCTGAGCATCAGCATCAGCATCAAACGCGGTCACCGCCACACGATAGGCGGACTGGGCCGATACAACCTACCGATCTTGTCACCTAGGTCCTGATACCGATGTGTCACGGGGGTGGTAAAGCGGGACCTGGTATTGCTTGGCGCCTTCGAGGAGTCCTTGCAGGGTGGTCTCGGCTGCCGCGACCATCGGGGGAATCACCTCATCCGTTACGGCCCGTTGCGGCCGACGTCGTTGTCTGGAGCAGGTTGATGACGGGAGAACGCTTGAAACCTGTGAATGGGCTTGGGCAGGGCGTAGCTCCCACGTAGTCCGAGTGAAGGAATCAAGCAGACCGACGCGCCAATGCGGTCGGAAGGTACGCCCGTGCTCACCGTAGTCACTGAGCGCATTGACACCAGCGATCAAGTCGTGCGCCTACCGCGTGAGCTGGCCAAACGTCGGGTCAACGAGACGCCAGCAATCATGATCGTGCGGTTCGCATGGTGCATCGTGCGCTCCATAGGTGCGCTCACCTGCGCGTTCGTGCTGAGCGGACGATGCACTACGCGAATCGACCCTCAGGGATCGCCAGGATCACGGGTGGATGACCACCGTACGACGATCAGCCCGGTGATGTAGTAACCGTCTTCGTCAACGCGAGTTGCGACGTCGAGTCCGACGGAGGTTGCCGTAATGCGTAGCCAGTGGGCCTCCCAGTAGTGGTAGCGCAGGTCACGCAGCCAGGTTTCATTGATCACGGCATTACGCAGTGGTGTCTGTGGCTGGGACCGAAGCTCCCGGACCGGTCATGCGTCCTCCGCTCCGCTCCGGCCGGCCGACGAGGATCGACGCTCATCCGGCAACTCGGCCGAGGCGGGTTGCTGCTCAGG
The DNA here is from genome assembly GCF_040676755.1 of Dactylosporangium sp. NPDC049525. Lineage (NCBI taxonomy): Bacteria > Bacillati > Actinomycetota > Actinomycetes > Micromonosporales > Micromonosporaceae > Dactylosporangium > Dactylosporangium sp. NPDC049525. The sequence goes on from NZ_JBFAPO010000023.1 coordinate 105,088, forward strand.
GCCGACGGTCGGTTCGGCCTTCGGCCGTCCCTTGTGGATGTCCCAGGTGTCGCGGGCGATGATCTGGATGATGCCGGCGACGGGGATGGCGAGCAGCGCGCCGAGGAGGCCGGCGAGTTCCACCGCGAGCAGGATCGCCACCAGGACGGTCAACGGGTTGAGCTGCACCGTGCGGGAGAAGATGAACGGTTGCAGGAGGTGGTTCTCCAGCTGTTGGTACACGATGAAGAACACCAGGGTGATCACGCCGGCGGTCACCGACTCGGTGAAGGCCGCAACGACGCCGACGACCGCGCCCAGGGTCGCACCGACGAGCGGGATCAGGTCCGCCAGCGCGACGAACAACGCGATCAGGCCGGCGAACGGCACCCTCAGCACCGTGAGGACGAGGAATGTGAGCAGGCCGCAGATGACGCTGATGAGCAGGTTCCCGGTGATGTACCCGGTGACCGTCCGGGCACAGTCGCGGCCGACCCGGCGGATGCGGTCGGCGCGCCGGGCGTCGAACAGGGCCAGGAAACCGTCGACGACCTTCGGTGCCTCCAGCACCATGAGGTAGGACAGCACGAAGATCGTGACGGTGCCGGCGATCCCGGTCGCCGTACCGCGGAGCAGGTCGAGGGTCGACGCGCCCAGCCCGGACAGGTATCCGCGGATCTGGTCGGTGTGGCTGCGGACGTACTCGATCACGTGGAAGCGCTCGGCGAAGCCACCGATCGGCCCGCGGCCCGCACGGATGTCGGCCAACGCCTTGGGCAGCTCGGTGGCGAGCTGGGTGCCCTCCCGGACCAGGGGGATGACCATGACCGCGATGAGGCCGCCGATGAGCGCGAACGCCACCACGAAGACGATGAGGGTCGCCAGCCAGCGCCTGCACCACCGTGCCCTGCTCTCCAGCCAGGTGACCGCCGGGTCCAGCGCCACGGCGAAGAAACCCGCGATGACGATCCAGGTGATCGCCTGGCGCACCTCGTACACGAGCGACAACAGCAGCGCGGTGGTCAGCACCAGTGCGACGACGACCAGCGTGTACCGCGCGACTGTCCGATTGTCCACACCCGCCACGAGGGCCGCGCTACCCTCCAGATCGTTCCGCAAACGGCACCCCATGGCGCGTGCCAGCAGCGATAATGGGACGTATCAGGAGCGGGCAAAGATGCCGCTGGGGTGGCTGCTACAGACAGCACCGGCCGATCACATCGACTGGCAACGCGGCACCGGCGAGCGTCACGGCGCGGTTCGCATGGTGCATCGTCCGCTCCACAGGCTTGGGCGCTCCCTGCTCGCGGGTCCCTTCGGGAACCCGCTCGCCGGGGCGCCTGTCATTCCCCGCGCAGGCTTCGCCTGCTCCCCGGTGGGGGAGCTTCGCTCCACCCACACCCCCTCAAGACCGTGCCCGGGGTGCTCTTGTCGCGTCGGGTGCTGGGTGTGCCTGTCGTGAGCGGCTGGCCTTCGATGATGATCGACCGGTTCGCATGGTGCATCGTGTGCTCCGCAGGCTTGGGCGCACCCTGCTCGCGCGTCCGTTCGGGACGGCTCGCCGGGGCGCCTGTCATTCTCCGCGCAGGCCCCGCCTGCTCCGCCACTGGGGGAGCTGCGCTCCACCCACACCCCTCAAACCCGTCCCGGGTGGGACTTGTCTTCTCGCCTCGGGCGGGCGGGGGCGCTACCTCGTGCTGCCTCGCGATGGAGTTTCGGCTTTCCCCTGCCCTCCTGCTTGCCCCCAGCTCTGTCCTGTTGTCCTCGCCTGGTCTCAGCCTAGTTCCGGGGTACGACAGTTCTGCCGGGACCGGGCAGTCGCCGGGTGTCGTGTGCGCAGGCTGCGGGTGGCATTCTGGCGCCCGTGACGTGTGACATCTGCGGGCGTGACATGGAGGGTGCTGCTGCGGATGGGGGCTCTGATGGGCGGTACGTCTGGTGGGTCTGTGGCTGGTGCCTCGCCACGGCTGTCGAGGCGGAGGGGGAGGGGCTCGGCCGGCCCTGCTACATGCCGGTCCATCAACGCTGGGCGCTTGCCAGGGACGCGCTGAGCGACGTGCATGCCATTGTCACCATTGGTCGGTCGCTCTGCGGTCGCTCCCTTGACGGCATGGAAGGGTCAGGCCGCTCGTGGAGCCCGGCCGACCCGGATGCTTGCGCTCGGTGTGCGGAGCTGGCCCACGTCGTCGACGGCCGTTGGCCGCACGACAAGCGGGGCCGTCGTTGGCGGGCGAGCGCCTTTTGAAGCAGTCATGGTCGGTTCGGTGAGTGTGCGAGGCAGGTGCTCGCGGCCAACGACAGCAAGGAGTCGAACCGCGTCACGTTCCACAACTACTGCGCCTGAGCGACGCGGTTTCTCCGCGTCGATGGTCTAGGTGATGACGGTGACCGGGGTGGACTTCGCCGACTCGCCGGCGGAGTTCAGCGCGCTCACCTCGAAGGTGTGCTCGCCGGCGGCGAGGTTCGCGGCCAGGTACGCAGGTCCGTAGCTCCAGGCGATCCAGCCCCCGTCGCAGTACAGGGCCTGGATTCGCCGGCGGTGTCGACCGCCGGCACCGCGTATGCGTGCGAGCTGCCGGGTGCCAGCCGCACCGAGTGGCTGGTGGTTTCGGACGGGGCCAGGTCGGCTGGCGGGACCGGGACGGTGGTGCGGCTGTCCGGGCCGGCGAGCATGAGGTCGTCGGCCGCGAACAGTGCCTGGGCGTACCAGCCGTGCACGTACACCCGGACGTCCGTCGTCGCCGGGCCGGTGGTGAAGGTGACTGACAGCCGGGTCCACTGGCTGCTCGGCGGCGACCAGGTCCCGCCGTACTCGGTGCCGAGGAAGGCGTATCCGCCGCGGACCCATCCGGAAAGGGGTAGCGGGAACCGGGTCGCACCGGGACGGCCTGCGCGCACTCAGCGGTCGACGTCAGTGTCGGGGTACCGGTCAGCGAGTACTGACCCGAGTGCCCGCCCCAGCCGACGGTCGCGTCAGCGGCGCAGGTCCAGCGGGCAAGCGGGCGGCTGTAGACCGCCGAATAGTGGATGTCAATGCGAGGGGACGGTTCGGCTTGGCGTAGCGAACACTTTTCGGGCCTCCGGCGAACTACGGGTGTGATGCAACTGTGGACGACGTGGAGGAGGCGGACTTGATCGTGGTGACGCAGCCCGGCACGGCGCAAGGGCCGGACGCTGACGCCGACCTCATCGAGCAGGCGAAACGGGCGCCCGAACGGTTCACCGCCGTGTTCGACCGGCACTACCGGCAGATCTACGCGTACGCGGCCCGCCGCCTCGGTCCCGACCTGGCCGAAGACGTCGCGTCGGAGACGTTCCTGATCGCGTTCGACCGCCGGCACACCTACGACAGTGCGCGTGCTGACGTGCGGGCATGGCTGTACGGCATCGCGTCCAATCTCATCGCCCGCCATGCGCGGGCCGAGACGCGCCGTTACAAGGCCCTGGCCAAGGTCGCCGGTGCGCCGGATGCGGGTGACCACGCCGACGCCGTCGCCGGGCGGCTCGACGCGATGGCGGTGCGCGGGCGGCTCGCCGACGCGTTACGGCGGCTGCCCGAGCCCGTCCGGGCCGTGTTGCTGCTCGTGGCGTGGGCGGGGCTCAACCAGCAGCAGGCCGCGGCGGCGCTCGACATTCCCGCCGGCACGGCCAGGTCCCGGTTGCACCGGGCCCGTCAGGAGATGCGGCAGGCGCTCGGCGCCGAGATCGAGATGAGCGAGTGATGGACGAGATCAGTGTGCTGCATGAGGCGTTCGGTGCCGACGAGGTTCCCAACCAGGCAGTGGAAGACCGGGCCCGCGCGGCCCTTCAGCAGCGGATGTCGGCGAAGGAGCAGCGAGTGACCAGCATGGACCGGCGCCGCCGGAACCGGTTCGCGATCACCGCCGGGGTCGCGGTGGCGGCCGCCGCCGCGGTGGTGGCCACCGTCGCGGTCGTGGTGACGGGAGGCGCCGGGGTGACGGGAGGCGTCGACCACGGGCCGGCGCCGATCGCCGAGCCCACGCTGGGCTCGCCGGCGAAGGGGGTCCTGCCGTTCGCCCGCCCGGCCAGCGCCGCCGAGTACCTGGAGAACGCCGCCTGGACGGCCGAGCGCAGGCCGTGGACGGACCCGCGGCCCGGCCAGTTCATGTACATCGAGACGCTCGAGCTGCGCAACAAGCCGGCCTACGAGAACCAGCACCCGAACGATCCGATCAGGCCCGACCTGAGCGAGAACCGCAAGATCCAGGAGTGGTGGAGCGTCGACGGGCAGACCAGGGCCGGCTACCGCAACGGCCGGCTGGTGGTGACGAAGCGCGGGGAGGGCGGCGAGTACTGGGACCGGATCGCCTGGTCGACGATCACCGCGATGACCAGCCCGGACAAGGTTCCGGACGGGGTGCCCGGGCCCGGCTCGATGGGCGTCGTGCTGGACGCGTTCATCGGCCAGTACGTGGTGCCGCCGAACGTGCAGGCGGCGATCTTCCGGCACCTGGCGCAGGCGCCCGGGATGACGGTCAACCCCGACGCGGTGAACATCGACGGCCGCCCGGCGGTCGGTCTCGGCCGGATCATCGAGGGCTACCTGTCGCAGGAGCTGCTGTTCGACAAGCAGACCTACCAGTTCATCGGCGAGCGGATGGTCGCGATCAAGGATCACGTGACCCACGGCGACGACGGCGACAACGTCAGCCACCGTGGCGACGTCTACCGCCAGGTCATCTACGCGAAGATGATCATTGTGGACCGGCCCGGCGACACGCAGTAGTCAGGTCTGGGGTCGCGGGGCCTCGGCCCCGCGACCGGCCGTCAGAGCAGGTGCCGGCGCTCCAGAGCGCTACATGTACTCGACGTTGAGCGTCAACGGACAGGCGTTGGCGGGCGCGTGGTCGTTCTCGGGCTGGTTGCCCGGCATGCCGGTGCCGCCGTTGGCCAGGTCGCCCGGGTCCATCGTGCCGTAGACGAGCGTGCCGCAGACGAGGTCGTCCGCGCCGTTCTCGCCGTACAGGCGGTCCACGCCGGAGTCGCCCTGCAGCCACTCCCGGTACGGCGAGTTCGGGTGGTTGTTGCCGCCGTGGATGACGTCGTTGCCGCCGTCGCCGTACAACTGGTCCGTGGCGTCCTCGCCGTCGATGAGGTCGTCACCCGGCACGACGTCACCCACGCCGTCGTCGCCGTGGATGCGGTCCGCGCCGTCGCCGCCGCAGATCGTGTCGTCGCCGGCCATGCCGTAGATGCGGTCGTCGCCGTCCGTGCCGATGATCAGGTCGTCACCGGCCGTGCCGTTGGTGGTGACCCCGGGGACCGCGAAGATCACGCCGAGCGTCCCGGGCCGGACGAGCTGCCCGTCGGCGTACAGCGGCGGCACGTACTGCCGGCCGAAGCAGTCCGGCCAGACGATCGGGACCGGGTCCAGGCCGGGACCCGTCGCGGCCCACCCGGGCGCCGGGATGGCCGTCACCGCCAGCATGAGCGCCGCGCCGAGCACCGCCGCACGCCGTAACGGCCTGCCTCTGGTCACCATCGTGGACTCCCCTCAGCACGCCTGTCGTGTACCCCGGTGCACGGCCGCGGGTGGTCAAGGGTTCAGATCAGGCCGACGTGTTCCACGTACCGCAGCCGTTCGGGCGGGCTCGACGCCGGTCGTTCACCGTGGCGGGGGGATCGGCGGCGGGGGGAACCGCTAGAGTCGGATCTTCGGCAACGATTCGGGAGGGTCGATGGCGCAGGACATCCACGTCACGTCGAACGCGATCCGGCAGCTCGGCAAGGACCTGGTGGAGGACGCGGCGCCCGCGTTCGACCCGGTGGCGCGGCGGGTGGCGGCGGCGATGATCGAGTCGCCAGGGTTCGGGTTGCTCGGGTTCGCGCTGCAGGGTGCGTACGACTCGGCGCAGGGGTATCTCGCCGACTACGTCAAGGCGGGCAAGGACCAGCTGGGCACGTTCCGCGACAAGCTCGACGGCATCGCGACCACCTGGGAGCAGGCCGAGACGACCAACCAGGTCATGTACCGCTAGGAGGCGTCATGAACCCGTTCACCTCTGGTGTCATCATGCTGCGCTTCGCGCTGGGTTCGTCGTTCGGGGCGGCGCCGTTCGTGTCCAGTGCCGTGCGGCTGGGGATCGCCGTCGGGCTGGGGATCTCCAACCCGGGGTCGATCTGGCAGACCGGCGAGGAGTGGAAAGAGACGGCCGCCATGCTCGAGGTGGTCAAGACCCGGATCACGAACGCGAACGTGAAGGTCAACCCGCAGTGGATCGCGGAGGACAAGGACGCCTACCTCAACGCCGTCTCGGTGTACAACCAAGAGGTCGACGACCTGAAGAAGTACCTGGAGAACGTCGGGACCGGGCTGCAGGCGGTCGCCGCGGCCTACTACGCCTTCGCGGTGATGGCGATCGTGGCCGGGACGTTCGCGTTCGCGTGTGCGGTCGCGGTCGGCCTGGCGATGGCGACGCCGGCGTTCCCGGCGGTGCGGGCGGCGGCCGAGGCGGCGGTGTCGGCGGTCGCGATGACCGCGGGTGCGGCCGCGAAGACGATCACCGCGATCGCCGGCGGTGCCACCGCGATCCTGCTCGCGGGTGTGGCGCTGGCCAAGGCGTTCCAGTCGCAGCCCGGCGGCGTCAAGGGCGCCGACTTCAAGGTGATCACGATCGACTACTCGCCGCTGACCGGCGGCACCGGGTACGTCGCGCCCCGGCGCGAGCTGCCCGGACCGGCGAAATGAGATAGGAACAGCAGTGGACCCGAATGTGGATCCGGACCGGCTGGTCGAGGACGCGCTGCGGCAGATGCGGCAGGTCGAGGACTTCCAGCGGCGGTCGGCGGCGATGATCGGCCGCGGGGAGGCCCTGGACGGCCTGGTCACCGCCGAGGCGCGCGGCGACGCGGGGCTGTCGCAGATCACCATCGACCCGCGGGCGATGCGGACCCCCTCGCAGGAGCTCGGCGAGGCGACCCTGCGGGCCGCCCAGGGCGCCCTGGAGGACCTGCGGCGGCAGACCATGGAGGCCATGCGCGACGTCCTCGGCGACGACGTGATGGCGGCGGTCGACGGCACCGGCGACCCGAGCAAACTCGTGGCCGAGGCGGAGCACCGGTTCCAGATGTCGGCCGACGAGGCCATGGAGACCCTCGACAAGCTCCGCCGCCAGGGCGGGTACTGACCGTGCCGCCACTCGTGCTGCGGCGGGCCCGGGCGTTGCACCGCAGCCACCGGGGCACCCTGCTGCTGCTGGCGGTCCTGCTCGTCCTGGTGGCCTGCGGCGTCGTGGCGGCCGTGCTCGGCGGCGGCGACCGTGACCTGCCCGCGTTCCTCGAGGCGGTGACGACCGGCCTGCGCTGGGCCTGGACGGTCCTCGCGGTGCTGTCGGCCGCCGCCGCGGTCGCCCTGGTCGCCCTGGAGTTGCCGTGGCTGACCGGCAGCACCGAGGTCACCGACCGCGGGATCCTGCTGCGCGGGGGCGGGCATGAGGCGACCGTCGGCTGGTTCGACGTCGACGAACTGCGCGCCGTGCCGTCGGCCGGCGGTCACCTGTACCACGTGCGCACCGGCGTCCCGATGCCCCAGCGGCCTCGGCTCGGCCTGCAGGGCCGCCGGGAGGCGTGGCTCGGCTGGCACCCCGGGGGTGACGCACCCGTCGCCGCCGTCGCCCGGGCGCACCTCGGCGTCAAGTACCGGGGGCCGCAGGGTTAGGCGACGACCATGAACAGCTGGTGCGTGCGGCAGAACTCGAGGTGCTCGAGCAGCTCCGTGACCGTCTCGCGATCGCCGTCGTAGTCGCCCCGGTCGATCTCGTCGAGGACCTCGCGCATGTCGGCGATGACCGGCTCGACCGGGGTGTAGAACCAGCGGTCGACCGGCGAGCCGTCCGCCTCCACGTTGCCGGCCCGGTCGGCGGTGCAGTTGGGGACGAACAGGTCGTGATCCATCGCGGCCGGCCACTCGTCCCTGGTGTCGCCGAAGGACGGCCCGGCCGCCAGGATCGGCGCCGCCTCCTCGTCCGTGAGCCACCGCCACGCGACGTGCCCGTCCTCGTTGGTGAACTCGGCCACCCGGTCGCCGACGAAGTCCCGGAAGCGGCGGCTCAGGCCGATCGCGGCGATCTCCAGCAGCCAGGCGATGACCACCTCACCCGTGTCGTCGCCCTCGGCCAGGTCGGCTTCCGCGATCATGTGGACGATGCCCGGCCCGTACGAGGTGCCCATCCGACTCCGCTCTGCGTCCGCCCCGCGACCAGCGGCCGTCGCTAGATCTTCGGCCAGCCGTCGGGGGAATCCTCCCAGTCCTCCTGCCGCCCGTACACGGTGAGGTCCCGGATGTTGGTGATGAAGTTCAGCCGGTCGACGCCGCGGGACGTGGTCGAGTAGGTCTTGTAGACCGCGTCGCCGTCCCCGTCGCTGGTCTTGAGGAACGCGGTCAGGACGAAGCCGCCGCCCGCGCCGCAGTCGGCGGCGAACGTGGTGCCCCGCGACGACACGAACGGCAGCGTCCACCCGCGCTCCGCCTTGTATGCCTCGATCTGCGGCAGCGGCATGTCCGACACCGTCACCCAGGTGACCCCGCGCTCGGCGAGGACTTCCGGTGCCTTCGCGGGCACGTTGTCGGTGAGATACGTGCAGCCGGGGCAGTAGTGGTCGGGCCCGTTGTCCATGAACTGGTAGGTGACCAGCTGCGGGCGACCGTCGAACAGGTCGGGCAGGCTCCGCTTGCCGTCCGGGGTGTCGAACGTGTACGAGCCGTCGAAGCGCACCATCGGCAGCCGCCGGCGACGGGCGGCCAGGGCGTCCTGCGCCCGGGTGGCTTCCTTCTCGGCCCGCAGCAGCTCGTCGCGGGCCGCCTGCCATTCCTCAGCTGAGACGATCGTCGGATGCTCCATCCGCCGATCCTCCCTCACAGGCCGACGGGCCGCCCGGCGATCGTGAGATACGTGTAGCCGAGCCGGCTCAGCCGCTGCGGGTCGAGCACGTTGCGGCCGTCGAGGATGATCGGGGTGCGCATCAGCCCGACGTACTTGCCCCAGTCGAGCTCCAGGTATTGCGGCCACTCGGTGACGAGCACGACGGCGTCGCTGTCGTCGAAGACCTCGTCGACGCTCTCGCACAGGCTCGCCGCGAGCTCCGGCTCCTCGACCCGGAACCGCTCGGCGGCGATCGGGTCGTGCAGCTTCACCCGGGCGCCACGGGCGATCATCAGCCGGGCGATGTCGATCGCGGGTGAGTCGCGCAGGTCGTCGGTGTTGGGCTTGAACGCCAGGCCCAGCAGGCCGATCTTGCGGCCCTTGAGGATGCGCAGCTCGTCGAGGAGCTTGTTGACGGCCTCCTCACGCTGGCGCTGGTTCACCACGCGGGCCGCGGACACGATCGGCATGTCGTAGCTGTACTCGGCGGCGGTCGCGATCAGCGCCGCGGTGTCCTTGCCGAAGCACGAGCCGCCCCAGCCGACCCCGGGCTGCAGGAACCGCGAGCCGATCCGCGCGTCCAGGCCGGTGCCGCGGGCGACCTGGTTGATGTCGGCGCCGACCTTGTTGGCGAGCTTGCCGATCTCGTTGATGTAGCTGATCTTCAGGGCCAGGAACGCGTTGGCCGCATACTTGATCAGCTCGGCCGACGCGAGGTCCGTGGACACCAGCGGCACCGCGCCGACCTCCTCGGGCCGGGGCAGGAACGTGGGCGCCGTGAACGACTGGTTGAGCACCGCCCGGTAGAGCCGGTTGAGCACGTCGAGGCTGCGCGGGTTGTCCGAGCCGATGACGATCCGGTCCGGGTAGAGCGTGTCGTGGATCGCCGAACCCTCGCGCAGGAACTCCGGGTTGGACGCGACCGCGAACTCACCCGCGGCCCGCCGCGAGTGGAACTGCTCGAACGACTCCCGCAGGATCGACTCGACCCAGTTGCCGCTGCCGATCGGCACCGTCGACTTGTTGACCACGACGGTGAACTCGCCGTCGATCGTCCTGCCGATGCTCTCCGCGGCCATGCGCAGGTAGCGCAGGTCGGGCTGCCCGTCCGGCAGCGACGGCGTCTGCACGGCGACGAACACGACCTCGGCGCCGGGGACACCCTCGGCGTAGTCGGTCGTGAAGGTCAGGTTGTGCGCCGCCTCGTGCATGAGCTCGTCCAGGAACGGCTCGTAGATCGGTGAGCGCCCCCCACGGAGCAGGTCGACCTTCTCCTGGTTGAGGTCGACACAGGTGACCTCATGCCCGAGATAGGCCAGGCAGATGCCGGTGGTGAGGCCGACGTAACCCGTTCCCACGACGCATACCTTCACCGGCCGATGATACACATCCGTGACCTGCGGCTGCTGTGGCCGATGCGAGCATTCCGGGCAGATCCGGCACGGCCGGTAGTCCGTTTCCGGACCGTGCCGGCGCCCATCCCTGCGCTATGCCCGCGGCTGGAAGATCCCGAAGTGGTTGCCCTCGGGGTCGGTGATGTTCGCGAAGACGAGCCCGTCGTCGCTCGTCGTCGGCGGCACCAGCACCTTGCCGCCGGCCGCCTCCGCCCGCCCGCACACCCCCGGCACGTCCTCGACGACGACACAGAACACCGCGTGCGCCGGCTGCCCCACGGCGAGCCCGCCCTTGATCGACTGCTGGTCGGGTGTCGTGATCATCTGGTACGCCTCGTCCTCGGCGAACGTCCAGCCGAACAGGTCTCCGTAGAACCGGTGCGCGGCCTGTGCGTCACTGACGCCGATCTGGAACCAGCCGATGCCGTTCATCCCGTTGCGCTCCTTGTGTGTTGGGGTCCGTTTGGCTGGTGCCCACCCTGCGCCGCTCCGGCGACACCGTCCTGTCGGTGTTTCTCGCCTTTCGCCGTCCGCAGCGTCCTTTGTGGTTCCGCGCAGCCTCCGGCCGTGCGATGGGGCAGCGCGGTCACCGCCCGTGCTGTCGGGCGTTCGGACCGGGACGCATGCTGGAGCCCGCGCGGGACGGGCGGGACGGGCGTGCGGCGTTCGAGCAGTGTGTAACCGCGGGGACCGAGGAGTGCTCCGCTTCGGAGGGCGGTCTTGCCGCCGCGAGTCGCGCCTACCGCGACCGGAGGTGGCCGAGCGGATCGGCAGTGCCGGGTCAGGCGGCGATGGCGACGCGCGTGACGAGGTGGCCGGGGATGTCGATGGCGCTGTCCGGCAGCGGCCGGCGGGCGGCCAGCTCCGCGGTGGCGGACACGTCGTGGATGCGGTCGACCCGGAACGAGCGCAGCCCGTCCCGCAGCCGGCACCACGCCAGCAGATACCACCCGGACGGGCCGCCCAGATAGCCGACGGGCTCGATGCGGCGGCGGGTGGTGGTGCCGAAGCGGTCGGCATAGGCGATGTCGAGGACGCGGCCGGTGGTGAACGCCTCCACCACCGCGGGGGAGATCGGGGCGGGGCCGGGGTCGGCGCCGTGGACCAGGTGGATCCGGCCGGCGAGCTCCGAGGCGCGGTGGACGTCGGCGGCGGGCATGACAGCCAGGAGCTTGTGCAGGGCGGTGCGGGCGGCGTCGTGGAACGGGGTGCCGTCGAGGCGGTGCAGGGCAACCGCGATCGCGACCGCCTCGGCTGGGGTCATGTTGAGCGGCGGCAGGGTCCGGGAGCGGTCCAGCGCATAGCCGCCGGTGCGGCCGAGCGCGACCCAGATCGGCACGCCGGACTCCTGCAGGGCGCCGATGTCGCGCTCGATCGTGCGGGTCGACACCTCGAAACGGGTGGCGAGCCAGCGGGCGCTGCGCGGGCGGGGCGACACCGCACGCAGCTCCTCGACCAGCGCATACAGCCGATCCGTCCGATTCACGCGGCCAGACTAGCCCCGGGGTACGACAGAAAATGGTGGAGCCAGGTCTACCGGCGGGGCTCCAGGCCGCACCCGTGAAACCGGCGGTGCCGCGGCCGTATGGTCGGTGCCGTGACGGGTGTGTGGCAGGCGATGGCGGCGCGGCCGCACCGGTTCCTGCTGTCGCGCTGGCCGCTGCTGAGCCTGGCGTACCTGGTGAGCAGCGTCGTGGTCGGGGTGGGCCTGTTGATGGCGCTGGTGATGGGGATCCTGTTCCCGCCGGCGGTGGTGTTCCTGGGCCTGCCGGTCGGCGCGCTGGAGCGGCGGCGGCTGCGCATCCTCGACCGGGCGCCGGTGCCCAGCCCGCACCCGGAGCCGCCGCCTGGGCTCGTCGCGTGGTTCCGGGCGCGGCTCGGGGAGGGCGCGACGTGGCGGGAGCTGGGTTACGTGCTGACGCTGTCGTCGGTGCTGCTGCTCGTCGACCTGGTCAGCCTCGGGCTGGTCGCCGACTGCCTGATCGTGGCCGCGGCGCCGCTGATCGTCGCGGCGGGAGTGCCGTTGCAGTTCGGCGAGCTCGCGATCGACAGCCGCGGGGAGGCGCTGGCCGCCACGGCTTGTGCGCTGCCGGCGGCGTTGGTCGGGGTGTACGCGTTGTGCGCCGTCGCCGGGACGCAGGCGGCGCTGGCCCGGTGGTGGCTCGCGCCGCGGGACGCCGAGCTCAACCGCCGGGTCGAGGAGCTGGCCCGGTCGCGGGGGCGGCTGCTCAACGCGTTCGAGGCGGAGCGGCGCAGGATCGAGCGGGACCTGCACGACGGCGCCCAGCAGCACCTGGTGCTGCTGGCGATGACGCTGGGGCTGGCCCGGCTGGAGCTGAACGGCGACGAGGGCCGCGAGAAGAGCAAGCTGCTGCTGGACGACGCGCAGCGGCAGGCGCGGCAGGCGCTCGCCGCGATCCGGGAGCTGATCCACGGCATCCACCCGCAGGTCCTCACCGACCTGGGGTTGCCGGCCGCCGTCGGTGAGCTCGCCGAGCGCTGCCGGGTGCCGGTGGTGATCGACCTGCCGCTGCCACGGCGGCTGCCGGCGGCGGTGGAGACCACCGCGTACTTCGTCGTGTGCGAGGCGCTCACCAACGCGGTCCGGCACGCCCGTGCGAACCGGGTCACGGTGCGCGGCCGCCTGACGGACCGGCAGCTCACGCTGACGGTCACCGACGACGGCGCCGGCGGGGCCGACCCGGCCGGCGGCACCGGGCTGCGCGGGCTCGCCGACCGGACCGCCGTCATGGACGGCACGTTCACCGTCACCAGCCCGGTGGGCGGGCCGACGACGCTGCGGGTGGACCTGCCATGCGGACTGACCTAACGTCAGCCGGCATGAAGATCGTGCTCGCCGACGACGCCGTCCTGCTGCGGGAGGGCCTGGCGAGCCTGCTGGAGCGGTTCGGGCACACCGTCGCCGCGGCCGTCGGGGACGCCGACGCGCTCCTCACCGCCGCCGCCGAGCACCGCCCCGATCTCGTCATCACCGACGTGCGGATGCCGCCGACCCACACCGACGAAGGGCTCCGGGCGGCGATCGCGCTGCGCGCCGCGGACCCGCCGCCGGCGGTGCTGGTGCTGTCGCAGTACACCGCGACCGCCTACGCCGCGGAGCTGCTCGCGCCGGCCGGGCGGGCCGGGGTCGGCTACCTGCTGAAGGACCGGGTCGGTGACATCGCCGAGTTCGCCGACGCGGTCGCGCGGGTCGCCGCGGGGGAGACCGTCATCGACCCCGACGTGGTGCGGCAGCTGCTGACGCGGCAGCGCGCCGCGGATCCCCTCGCGCGGCTCACGCCCCGCGAACGGGAGGTGCTGGGGCTGATGGCGGAGGGGCGTTCCAACGCGTGGATCGCCCGCGCGCTGCTCGTCGGGGACGCCGCCGTGGCCAAGCACATCGGCAACATCTTCGCCAAGCTCGACCTGCCGGGCCCAGACGACGGCCACCGCCGGGTCCTCGCCGTCCTGACCTATTTGAGGGCGTAGGAGAGACCCGTCATCGCGGCGGACAGCTCCCACAGCCGCACGGCGTCGGCCGGGGACGGGCGGAACGGCGTGACGGCGCAGTCGTTGCAGTGCCGGCCGGCGGCGGCCTCGTTCGTCGCCGCCCACACCTGCGTCGCCGCGCCCTGCGCCGGGGTCTTGAAATACGGCGCGGCCTGCCCGGCCTCGTCGATCCAGCCGGCGGCGAGCATCTCGTCCCGGGTCAGGTGCCGCTGCAGTGGAGTGAGGATCGCGCCCGGGTGCGTGGAGCTTGCCCGTACCCCGGCCGCCTGACCCAACACGTCCAGGTGGGCTGCGAAGAGGGCGTTGGCTGCCTTCGACTGTCCGTATGCCTGCCACTTGTCGTAACCGGTGGTGAAGTGCGGGTCGTCCCAGCGGATCGGGGCGTCCGGCACGGCGTTGGAGGACACGACGACGACCCTGGCGTCCCGCCCGCGCCACAGGGCCGGCCACAGGTGGTGCACGAGCGCGAAGTGCCCGAGGTGGTTGACCGCGAACTGCGCCTCCCAGCCCGGCCCGACGCGGGTGAGCGGGCACGCCATGATGCCGGCGTTGGCGATCAGGATGTCGACGGTGTCGAACCCGGCGGCGAAGTCGCGCACCTGGTCCAGGTCGGCGAGGTCGAGCCGGGCCACCGCGAGACCCGGGACAGCGACGGGGTTGCGGGTGGCGGCGACGACCGTGGCGCCGGCGCGGGCGAGGGCCAGGGAGGTTTCCAGGCCGAGGCCCGACGTGCCGCCGGTGACGATCGCGGTCCGGCCAGTCAGGTCGACGCCGCGCAGGACGTCGTCGGCGGTGGGATGTGTCATGCCGCGGACGCTATTTCCTAGACCGTGGTCTAGGTCAACGGCGCTACCCTGGCCGCCATGGAGGAGCTCAGCATCGGCCAGGTCGCCGGGCGCACCGGCCTGAGCGTGCACACGCTGCGCCTGTACGAGCGGGAAGGGCTCTTCACCACCGAGGTCCGTCGCACCGCGACCGGCCGGCGCGTCTACGGCCAGGCCGACCTCGACTGGCTCGAGGTGTGCACGAAGTTCCGGGCCTCCGGCATGCCCCTGGAGTCGATCCGGCGGTTCGCGGCGCTGGTGCGAAGCGGGCCCGGCAACGAGAAGGAGCGCCTCGAGCTGCTGCGGGCGCACCAGTGCCGGGTGGAGCGGCAGGTGGCCGAACTGCACGACTGCCTGGAACTGATCGCGGGGAAGGTCGCCACCTACGAGCAGCACGTCGACGCCGGCACCGCGGCCGGCCTGTGGACGGGAATTGGGCCCCCGGCCTGAGCACTTGGCCTCAGGTGCCGGCCCGGCCCGGCTCCTAGCGTGGAAATCGGTCAATCCCCTTTCCCGCCAGGAGGATCCCCATGTCCAGAATCAGGCGCGCGGCCGGCATCCTTGCCGTCGTGCTCGCCGGCGTCACGGTCACCGCGGTCAACTGGGCCGACGCGGCCACCCCCGTGACCGTCCAAGCCGAGGCGTTCGCCGCGCAGTCCGGCGTCCAGGTCGAAACCACCGTCGACACCGGCGGTGGGCAGAACGTCGCGTACCTCGCCAACGGCGACTGGATGCGGTTCGACGGCGTCGACCTCGGCGCCGCCGGGACGCTCACCGCCGCCGCGCGGGTCGCGTCCGCCGCCGGCAACGGCACCGTCGAGCTGCGGACCGGGTCGCTGACCGGGCCGCTGCTCGCCCAGTTCCCGATCGCGGCCACCGGTGGCTGGCAGGCGTGGACGACGCTGTCCGCGACCGGCACCCACGCGACCGCCGGCCCGCAACAGGTGTTCGCGGTGCTGCGCAGCCCGGGCGGCGCCGACTTCGTGAACATCAACTGGTTCTCGTTCACCGGCGGCGGCAGCGGTACCCCGTCCGCCACGCCGTCAGCAACCCCGTCGGGCACCGGCTGGGTGAACGTCGACCAGGCGAAGTGGAACGCGCAGCTCGCCGCGTTCAACGCGATGCCCATGGACCCCGCGCCCGCCAACGCCGTGCGGGTCCCGGAGTTCAACGCGTCGTGCACCTACAGCCACTCCCGCAAGGACGACCCGATCGTCTTCCCCGGCCTGCCCGGCGCGTCGCACATGCACAGCTTCATCGGCAACCGCAGCACCGACGCGAACAGCACCGCCGACACGCTCCTGGCCAACGCCGGCACCAGCTGCGCGCCGGCGCCGGACCTGTCCGCGTACTGGGTGCCGACGCTGTACGAGCGCGGCGTGGCGGTCGAGCCGAAGGCCGTCGTCGTCTACTACGGCTCGCGGCTGACCGACTCCAGCAAGACCGTGCCGTTCCCGCAGGGATTCCGGATGATCGCCGGCGACGCGAAGCTGCAGGCGCCGACCCCGGCCGGGACCGTCAACCAGTTCTACTGCGCCGGACCCGGCGGCGAGATCGGCCGCAGCGCCGACGGGAACTGGCCGCGGTGCGCGCCCGGCGCCTCGCTGCTGTTCCAGCTGGTGTTCCAGGACTGCTGGGACGGCACCCACCTGGACAGCCCGACGCACAAGGGGCACGTCGCCTACACGTACGACGGGAAGTGCTCCGGCGCGTTCCCGGTGGCGATCCCGTCGGTGTCGTTCGTCATCGCGTACCCCACGCCCGGCTCCGTCGACGGCTTCACGCTGTCGTCGGGGATGGCCTCGTCGTTCCACGGTGATTCGTTCTTCGCCTGGGACAACGCGGCGCAGGGGCACCGGGTGAAGAACTGCATCGTCCAGAAGGCGAAGTGCAACACCGCCGGGACGTTCTGACCTGAGACCGGTCCCCGACGTCGACCACGTCAGCGCAGCTCGATGCGGTTGACGTCGGGGGCCGGTCCGGCGTCGTTGAAGAACCGGACCCAGCTCGTGCCGGCCGGCAGGTGGACCCGCAGCGACACGGTCGCCGGGATGAGCCAGTCGCCGGCGCCGCTGAGCGTGAGGGTGTGCACGGGGCCGTCGTTCACCGCGACGCGCAACGTGCGGGTCTCCGCCGTCTCGTACGTGACGGTCAGGGTCCGCTCGCCGGCGGCCGGGACGTCCGCGACCCGGATCGCCAGGGTGTTCGGCCCGCCGATGTAGCCGACCCGGCTGCCGCCGTCGCAGGTGGGGCAGTCGATGACGCGGGCGCCGTTGCGCAGGTTGGCCTCGTCGGCCGCGTGCAGGCTGATCGCGGCGAAC
The DNA here is from genome assembly GCF_040676755.1 of Dactylosporangium sp. NPDC049525. Taxonomy (NCBI): domain Bacteria; kingdom Bacillati; phylum Actinomycetota; class Actinomycetes; order Micromonosporales; family Micromonosporaceae; genus Dactylosporangium; species Dactylosporangium sp. NPDC049525. The sequence continues at coordinate 121,998 of NZ_JBFAPO010000023.1, forward strand.
CCCAGCGTGCCGGACGGAGTGCCGGACGGGGTGCGCCTTGCTGTGGGGGACGGCGGCGCCGAGGTGCGTGGCAGCGCCGAGGCCGGTGCCGTCGGGACCGGTGCCGTCGTGGTGCCGGTCGGCAGGGTTGCCGGCGGGGGTGTTGAGGCGGTCGCGGCCGGCGGGAGGCCGCGACCGTCCGGCAGGACCAGCGGCGGCACGAACGTCGCTGTCGCGCCGACCGCCACGGCGAGGGCCGCCCAGCCGAGCCGCCGCGGCCACTCCCGGCCGTCGCGGTCCACAGTGGACGCGGTGGTCACCGGCGGCCGGTCCACAGCAGGACGGCCTCCATACGGCCGTGGACCCCGAGCTTGGCGAAGACGTGCTGCAGGTGGTTCTTCACCGTCTTCTCCGTCAGCAGCAGGCGGTGCGCGATCGCCGCGTTGGACAGGCCCTCCGCGAGCAGGTCGAGGACGTCCCGCTCGCGGCGGGTCAGCCGGAACCGGGCCAGGGTCTCCTCCTGCCGCCCGGCGAGGTCCTCCCTGGACGCCTGCGCGCGCACGGTCGCCGTGGCGACGGCCGCCGCGACCGGCGACAGCCAGCCGTGCCCGGCGGCGACGGCGAGGACCGCCCGGCGCAGCTCGTCCGGGTCGAACGCGCCGTGGACGAGGTAGCCGCGGGCGCCGCCGCGCAGCATCCGGCCGATGAGCTCCGGGCCGGCGTCGCTGGTGATGACCAGGACCCGGCTGAGCCGGCTCAGCTCACCGAGCGCCGACAGCCCGTCGGCGACCGGCATCCGGTGGTCCAGCAGCGTCACGTCCGGCCGGAGGACGCGGGCCTGGGCGACGGCCTCGTGACCGTCCGCGGCCTCGGCGACGACCCGCACGCCGTCGACGCCGTCGAGGTACCCGCGCAGCGCCGCCCGCACGATCGGGTTGTCGTCGACCACCAGGACCTCGACCATGTCCCCGGTCACGCCGGCACCGTCACTTCGACGGTCGTGCCGCGACCCGGCGCGGACGCGACATGCAGGCTGCCGTCGACGGTGGCGGCCCGCTCGTACATGCCGATGAGCCCGAAGTGCTGGGCGGCGCGCAGCGACGCCAGATCGGCGGGCAGCCCGAACCCCCGCCCGTCGTCGTGGATGCGCAGCAGCAGGTGCCGCCCGCCTCGCTGCAGGCTGACGGTGGTGCGGCCGGCCGCGGCGTGCTGGGCGACGTTGTGCAGCGCCTCCTGCAGGATCCGCGCCAGCTCGTACCGCACCGCGACCGGCGGGTCCACCGGCGTCGTGGCCAGGCGCACCGGGATCCCGTACGACTGCGACCACTGCCGGCAGATGGCCTGCACCGTGTCGGCGAAGTCGCCGTCGAGGGTGTCCAGGCGCAGCCCGTCGACGAGCTCGCGGGCCTCCTGCGCGGCGGCCTCGGCGCCGCGGGAGACGGTGCCGGCGAGTTGCTCGGCGAGGGCCGGGTGGCGGCGCAGTGACTGCGGCAGCGCGAGGGCGGCGAAGGACACCCCGCGCAGTGTCTTGGTGACCGAGTCGTGCAGCTCGCGGGCGAGGCGGGCGCGTTCGGAGGCGGCGGCGGTGCGCTGGGCGGAGGCGACCACCCGCACGGACAGCTCGACGTAGCGGCCCAGCGCCGCGGTCGCGACGGCCGCGCCGGCCGCGGCCAGGACGCAGGCGATCGGGAACGTCAGCACGAACCCGGCGAGCCTCGGGTCGGCGCCGGCCGGCAGGACGGCCGCGGCGACGGTGTAGCCGAGCGCGGTGTGCGCCGCCGCGGGCAGCAGCGCCCACATCCCGGCGAGGACCCCGGCGAGCGCGGACGCGCCGACGGCGCAGCAGTAGAAGGTGACCCCGCCGCCGTCGAGGGCGAGGACGCCGAGCACGGCCGCGGTGTCGGCGGCGAGGACCGGCACCGGGTGGCGGGCGACGTGCGGGTGGCGCGACAGCACGGCCAGCCCGGCGGCGGTGGTCACGGCGACGACCGCGAGGGCGGCCAGCAGCGGGCGGGGGTCGGCGACCAGCCGCAGCCCGACGGCGCCGGCGGTCAGCGTGGCGGCCGCCCGGCCGAGCAGCACCGCACGTCCGAGGGCGGCCGGTGCCACCACCCTGTCGACATGCTGCCTCACGGCCGGGACTCTACGCGTTCCGGAGCTGGTCACATAGACAGCAGTCGGCGCCCCGCCCAGGATCGGACGGGGCGCCGACGGTCGGTTACGGCAGGACGTAGTTCTCGTTGAGCGCCGCGCCGCGGTCCGGCTTGTACTGGTCGTACCCGCGCGGGTTGCACTGCAGACCACCGTTGATGCAGTGGGTGGTCAGCGCGGCCAGGGTCGGCACGTCCCACGCGTTGTACACGTCGTAGTGGAACGTGTAGCCACGGCCGCTGGAGAACTGCACGCCGGACATGTTGCCGCTGACCGGCCACGCCATCTTGAACTCGATCATCGGGATGGCGACCGGGTGCGACGACGGGCAGACCCCGACGACCGCGTAGGCCATGTGCGCCTTGTGGTCCGGTGAGTCCAGGTGGATGCCGTCCCAGCAGCCGGGGGCCTGGAACCGGACGTTGAGCTGGCTGCCCGGGGTGCAGTTCGCGGGGATGTCCCACTGCCGGGTCAGGTCACCGCACTCGAAGCCCTCGACCGCACCGGGGTGGGTCCTGAACTGGTCGAGCGTGGAGGACGGGCTGCCCACGACGTACCGCAGGCCCGGCGGGAACGGCCGGACGCTGCGCCAGTCGAGCACGCCGCTCTTGTAGTAGATGACCTGGCGGTCGACCGGCTGCACGGCGACGCCGTTGTTGAGCAGGGTCGGCATCCAGTACGCGGTCTTGTCGCCCGGCGTGATGCAGGCGGTGCCACCGGCCTGCAGCGACGACAGGGTCGTGTTCGCGTTGGTGGTGGTGTTGCCCATGAAGGTGTGCGAGTGCGAGGCGCCCGGCAGCCCGAAGAAGACGATCGGGTCGTCGGGGAGGTTGCTGCGGCTCACCGAGCAGTTCGCCTGGAACTCGTGGTGGGTCGTCGGCGGGTTCGTCGCCGGCGGGGTCGCCGTCGACGGGGTCACGCCGGTGACCGGGTTCGGTGCCATGACCCAGCCGGGGCCGTCGGTCGCCGGCGGGGTGCCGGTCGACGTGCCGTAGACCTTGAACTCCCACAGCGAGTAGCCGTAGCCGGTGCCGCGCTGGGTGCCGTACATCCGCACGTAGCGGCCGGTGCCGTTGACGTTGAGCGTCTGCGTGCCGCCGGTGCCGGTGGTGGTGCTGTAGATGCTCGTCCAGGCGTTGCCGTCCGGCGAGGTCTGGATCTGGAAGGACTTGCCGTACGCGTTCTCCCACTGCAGGACGACCTGGGAGATGGTCGCGGTGGCGCCGAGGTCGACGCGCAGCCACTGCGGGTCGCTCCACTGGCTGCCCCAGCGGGTGCCGGGGTTGTTGTCGAACGCGCCGGCGGCCGGCGACTCGCCGAGTTCCTGCGAGGACGCGAGGGCCGGCTTGTTGAGCGAGAGCAGGGTGGGCGCGGCGGCGTCGGCGGAGGTGAGCTGGATCGCGCCGACGAGCATCGATGCGACCACCGCGGTGGTGACTCCGATGGGGGTCAGGATTCTTCTGAGCCGTCTTGTACTCATGGAGCTCCCAGGGTGTGGGCGGGCGCCGTCACCGGACCGTGGTGGTGCACGACGTCGTGAGGCGGTCACGCGCGTCGCCGGTGCCGGCGAGGAACCAGTGGCGGGAAGCGCCCGTTGGAGAGCGCTCTCCCAAATGTTGCGCCCGCATAGCCGGTCCGTCAATACGTGGCGTCGTCCTGCCGGTGCGAATCCGGATATTTCCGGCGTACCTCAGCGGAACTTAAGGCGAGAATGGAGAGCGCTCTCCAGATGCTCTTGTCCGGGGGTCCCTCAGAGCCAGCCGTGGCGGTGGGCGAGCAGGTACGCCTCGGCCCGCGACGCCACCCCCAGCTTCTGGGTCGCCGCGGCCAAATAGTTGCGCACGGTGCCCGGCGACAGCTGGGTCCGGCGGGCGATCACCGCGGCCGGGGTGCCGTGCTCGGCGAGCCGGAGCACCTCCAGCTCGCGCGGGGTCAGCGGGCACGGCGGCGCGGCGAGGGCGTCCGCGGCGAGCGCCGGGTCGACGTACCGCCCGCCGCCGTGCACCCGGCGGATCACGTCGGCGAGGGCGCCGCCCGGCGCGCCCTTCACCAGGAAGCCCTTCGCGCCGGCGGTGAGCGCCCGGCTCGGGTGGGCCGGCCTGCCCCGGCCGGTGAGGATGACCACGGCGCACGCCGGGAGCGCGCGGGCCAGCTCGGCGGTGACCTGCAGGCCGTCGAGGGCCGGCAGCTGCAGGTCGACGACGGCGACGTCGGGCCGGTGCGCGAGGGCCGCGTCGAGCGCGGCCCGCCCGTCGGTGGCCCTCGCCACCACGTCCAGGTCCGGCTCCAGGCCGAGCAGGGCCGCGAGGGCGGCCAGGATCAACTCCTCGTCGTCGGCGAGCAGGACCCGGATCACGCGGTGGCCCGCAGCTCGAACCGGTCGCCGTCGTGCCGGTGGGTGAGGGTGCCGCCGGCGCCGGCGAGGCGCTCCGCCAGCCCGCGCAGCCCGTAACCGCCGCCGTGCGTGTCTGGTGTTTCTTGTGCCCCGGCGCTGCTGTGGTACGGGCCGGCGCCGTCGTTGGTGACGGTCAGCGCGGCGCCGGACGGGCCGGCGTCGATGTCGATCGTGCACCAGGTCGCGTGGCTGTGCCGGAGCACGTTGGTGGTCGCCTCGCGCAGCACGGCGGCGAGCTGCGCCGCGGGGTCCGGCGGCACCGTGCCCCGCGTGGTGACGGTGCAGGCGATGCCGCAGGAGCGCAGCAGCCGGCTGATGTCGGCGAGGTGTTCGGCCAGGTCGACGGCCCGGTAGCCGTGCACGGCCCGGTGGACGTCGGTGATGGCGCCGGCGGCGAGGCGCTGCGCCTCGGCGGCCTCCTGCCCGGCGCGGCCGGCGTCGACGGGGGCGAGCCGGGCGGCGAGCTCCGCCTTCAGCGCGATGACGGTCAGGCTGTGGCCGAGCAGGTCGTGCACGTCACGGGCGAAGCGCAGCCGCTCCTCGGTGGCGGCCAGGGACGCCTGGGCGGCCCGGCCCTGGTCGAGCTCGACGAGCAGGCCCCAGAACCACAGCTGCAGCCAGCTCGTGAGCGCGATGGCGGCGCCGACGGCGGCGGTGAGCAGCACCGGCCCGGCCGGGTCGTGGGCGTGCCACCAGCCGAGGCCGCCGGCGGCGACCAGGGGACCGAGGGTCGCGAGCAGGGCCGCGCCGCGGTGGCCCAGCAGCGGCGCGGTGCCGACGATCGAGGCGCCGATCCACGCCCAGGCACCGGCGCCGGCGGGGACGCCGACCAGGGGCACGGACAGCGCGGCGGTCACCAGGTACCACAGCAGCCGCCGCGACCGGGTCGACTCCGGCAGCCACGGGGTGAGCGCCGCGTGCACCGCCGCCGCGTGCCCGGCGGCGAAGGCGAGGACCCCGGCGAGTGCGACCGGCACCAGGTGACCTTCGCGCAGGACCAGCCACCCGGGAGCGAGGAGGCTGCCGCCGACGCCGGTGGCGAGCGAGGCCAGGGCGACGAGCCTGGCCCGGCGCAGCCGCCGGTCCGTCGCGAGCATCGCCATCAACCGATGCTAGCGGCGGCGACGAGCGAGGCGGCGACGAGCAGGTCCAGCGGCAGGCAGAAGTCGACGTACCAGCGCGGCACGACCGACCCGTCGCGGTGCGCCCAGTCCCAGGCGGCGTGGCCGACCCAGCCGGCCGCGAGGACGTACTGGCCGATGGCGGGGTCCAGCAGCAGCGCGGCGAGCGCGACGGCGGTGAAGAGCGCGACCCCGGCGACCTGGCGGCGGCGGGCGGGCCGGCGGGCACTCCCGGCGGCTGGCTCGCCGCGCAGGTGCGCGGCGACGAGGTAGCCGAGGGCGGCGAGCGGCAGGATCCAGGTGACCGGCCCGCCGGGGGAGAAGGGGCCGAGGTCGGCGAGGCCGAGGGCGCCGAGGAGGACGCCGGCGATGACGCCGGGCCGGTGCAGTGTTCGAGTCATGCCCTTGACGGTGCGGGACTCCGGCGGCACCGGGCAGCCGCGTCCTGTCATCGGAATCCCATGCGTTTCGCCCGGGTGACACGTGCGGCATGTGCTCACTGAGGGTGTTTTGACTGATACGTTCCGTATAGGTGGAGGTGCCCTCCGTGTCCGCCCCGTGGGCCGTCCGCCGCACCGCGAGCGGGAAGGGACGAGACATGCGGCGAGAGACCCCGCGCATCCTGCACGTCACCGAGTCGATGGGCGGCGGCACCGCCGGCGCGATCGTCGAGTTCGTCCGCTCGACCCCGCAGTTCGAGCATCATCTGCTGTTCCGGCGGCGCGCCGGCAGCGACGTGCCGGTGCGGCACGAGGACCTGTTCGCCGGCAGCCGGGACGCCGGCGGCGGCCCGGTCCGGCTCGCCCGGGCGCTGCGCGAGATGCTGCCCGCCGTCGCGCCGCGCATCGTGCACCTGCACTCGACCTGGGCCGGGCTCGTCGGGCGGACGGTGATCCCGGCGGGCGTCCGCTCCGCGACCGGGCCCGCGATCCTGTTCACGCCGCACTGCTTCAGCTTCGAGCGCACCGACGTGCCACCGTCCGCCTCGCGCCTGCTGCGCGCCGCCGAGCGGGCCGTGGCCGCCTCCACCGACCTCGCCGTCTGCGTCAGCCCCCGCGAGGCGGACCTCGCCGCGGAGCTGGGCATCCCCGCCGTCGTCGTGCCCAACACCACCAGGGCCCGCACCGCCCGGCCCGACCGCCGCCCGGATCGCCGCGGCCGGGACGGGTCGATCGTCACCGTCGGCCGGGTCGGCCCGCAGAAGGACCCCGGCTTCCTCCTGCGGGTCAAGGCCCTGCTCGCCGGTCACGCCGGCGTCACCTGGACCTGGGTCGGCGGCGGCGACGCGCGCGGGGAGGCCGCGCTGCGCGCCGCCGGGGTCCGGGTGACCGGCTGGCGCTCGCCCGCCGAGGTGCGCCACCACCTCGCCGCCGCCGACGTCTACCTGCACACCGCCGCCTGGGAGGGCTGCCCGCTGTCGCTGCTCGAGGCGGCCGCGTCCGGGCTGCCGCTCGTCGCCCGCAGCATCCCGGCGCTGGACTCCCTCGGCCTCGACCCGGACCTCGGCACCGCCGAGGCCGTCGCCGCCGAGCTCGGCACGGTGCTCGCCACCGGCCGACCGGGCCGGCCGCGGCTGCAGGAGGCGTTCGCGGCCCGGCACACCCCGCAGGCCCAGGCGGCCGCCCTCGCCGACGCCTATGCACAGGTCCTCGGCCCGATCCCGGCGCCGCCGCTGAGCAGGGTCGGTTGAACATTTCCGGCGAACCGCGCATCTCGGCTTCGGCGCGGATCGTTGAGCCAGGTCAGGAGCACCTTCGGTGCCGCCATCACGTCTCCACGGAGGTGACCCGCCGGTGAGCGTCACGGTCAGCGTCATCATGCCCCTCCACCGCACCGCCCGGCATGCCGGACGGGCCCTCGGCTCGGTGCTCGCCACGCGGATCCCCGACGGTGTCACCGTCGAGCTGATCGTCGTCGACGACGCCACCACCGGCGGGTCCGCCGTCCTGGAGCCGCTGCTGCGCGACGCGCCGTTCCCGGCCAGGGTGCTGCGCCACGACGCGCCCCGCGGCCCGTCCGCCGCCCGCAACACCGGCCTGGCCGCCGCCACCGGCGACTACGTCTGGTTCGTCGGCGGCGACGACTGGGTCGACCCCGGGCTCCTCGCCGCGCTCGCCTCGGCCGCGCCGGACGCCGACATCGTCGTCGCCGGCACGGTGCCGGTGACCGAGGACGGCGTCACCGGCCCGCCGCTGCCCCGCCGCGCCACCGGCGCCGTGTGGACCGGCCCGCAGGCCGTCGAGGAGTTCCTGTACCGGCGGATCCGGGCGGGCGTGACGAACAAGCTCATCCGCCGCGGCCTGCTGGACGGGCTGTCGTTCCCGCTCGGCCCGCGGCACGAGGACGTCGCCGTGATGGCGTGGCTGCTGCTGCGGGCGCGGACCGTCGCGTACGTCGCCGGACCCGCGTACTTCCACCTCCGGCGTCCCGTTGCCGGCTTCGACCCGCGGGTCGCCGGCCGGGCCGCGGCCGTCGACGAGGCGCTGTTCGTCCTGTCCGGCGCCGGGTCACCCGCCGCCCGGCTGCACTTCCGCCTCCGCGCCGGCGCTCTCGCCGTCGCGGGCGCCGCGGCCCGCTCGTCGGTGGGGGAGCTGTCCGTCGCCGCGTGGGAGGCCGTCGGCGCCGCCCGCCGCGACCTGCGCCCACGCGACGCCTGGACGGCGCTGCGGCACCGGCAGCCGGCGCTCGCCGCGGGCGTGCTGCTCATCCGGCTGGCCCCGGCGCTGTACGTGCGGCTGTACCGGGCCGCCCGCGCCGCCGACCGCCACCGCGACGACCGCCTGGGCCGCCCGTGGCGCGGCGCCGCCGCCGCGGTCCCTGCTGCGGTTCAGGCTGCGGTTCCGGCCGCGGTTTCTGTCCCGTCGGAGCCGGCCGCCGAGCTTGTCGGAGCCGACCGTGCCTGACGCGGCGCCGTCCGGGCCGGCGGTCACCTGCGTCGTGCCCACCCACGACCGGCCGGAGCTGCTGCCACGGGCGCTGCGGTCGGTGCTCGCGCAGACGTCGCCGCCCGCGTCGGTGATCGTCGTGGACGACACCGGCTCCGCCCGGCCGGTCGTGGACGCGTTCGACGGCCGGATCCGGTACGTGCGGTCCTGGTCCTCGACCGCCGGCGCCTCCCGCAACCTGGGCGCCGCGCTCGCCGAGACGCCGCTGCTCGCGTTCCTCGACGACGACGACACCTGGCACCCGACGTTCCTGGCCCGGTGCGCCGCCGAGCTCACCCGCCCCGACCAGTCCACAGTGGACTTCGTGGCGGCGTGGACGTGGCGCTGCCGCGCCGGGCACCGCCGGCCCGGCGGCTCGCTGCCGCCGCTCGTCAGCCCCGACGACTGGCTGCACCGCAACCCCGGCCTCACCGGCAGCAACTTCGTGGTCCGCGCCGGGGCGTTCCGGCGGCTCGGCGGGTTCGACGCCACGCTGCCGGTCAACAACGACCTCGACCTGTTCGTCCGGGCCCTCGACCTCGGGCTGCGGTACGCGGTGGTGCCGGAGCGGCTGGTCGTGCAGTACCGCACCGGCTGCGGCGACCTGTCCCGCGGGCCCGGGCGGGCGTCGGGCCTGGCCGGCTACCGCGACAAGTACCGCGACCGGCTCACCGTCTCGCAGCGCCGCTTCCTGCGCCGGGAGCAGTACGTCGCGCTGCGGTTCCCCGACCAGCTGCGCCGCCGGCGGCTCGCGTACGCGCTGCTCGGCTGGCTCAACGCCACCCCGCGGCAGTGCGTCGAGGTCGTGCGGCACCGGCTGAACGGCGCGACCCTCTACTCCGACTGAGGAGCCGCCGCGTCAGCGGACCCGCAGGCTGAGGAGCCGCGTCAGCGGACCCGCAGGCCGGCGTCGCGGTACACGTGCTCGATGAGCGCCGCGTAGGAGGCGATCATCCGCGTCTGCGAGAAGCGTTCCCGGCTGCGCAGCAGCGCCGGGCCGAACTCCTCGCGCCGCTGCGCGGCCTCGGCCCAGGCGGCACTGATCGCGTCCGGGTCGCGGTTCGTCACCAGGCCGTGGCCGGCGACGAGGTCGGCGGAGTCGCCGACGTCGGTGGTGACCGGGACCGCGCCGCACATGGCGCCCTCGATGAGGCACAGCGGCGCCGCCTCACCGCTGACCGACGTCAGCGCGACCACGTCGGACGCGGCGTAGACGGCCTCCATGTCGCGGCGGATGCCCAGCAGGTGCACCCGGCTCAGCAGGCGCGGCTCGCCGGCGAAGACGTCCGTGAGCCGCCCGCACAGCTCGGCGTTGGCGGTGCTCATGCCGGCGCCGCACAGCAGGACGTGCCCGGACGGGTCACGCATGAGGAAGGCCCGGGCCGAGCGCAGGAACAGTGGCACGTCCTTCATCGGGTCGTACCGGGCGGCGAGCGTCACCACCGTCGCCTTCACCGGCACGCCCACGGCCCGGCGCACGGCGGCGCGGCGGCGGACCGGCACGGGCCGGAAGCGGGACAGGTCGACCCCGTTGGGGATGACCCGCAGCAGCCCGGCGGGGATGCCGGCGGCCGCGTAGGCGGTGCGGGTCGACTCGGCGCAGCAGATCGCGGCGGCGATGCGGCCGTCGGCGACGGCGGTCCTGAGGTCCGCGAGGGCGCTGCCCTGGTTCTCCGGGTCGGAGCGGTGCAGGCACACGATCACCGGGCGGCGCGGGAACTCGGGCCGGTTGACCAGCCGCAGCGGCTGCTCCTTGAGCGTCAGCACGATGTCGGCGTCCCCGGCGTGCCCGGCCGCGGTGGCGACCTCGGTGGCGCTGAACGTCCTGCGGGCGGCTCCGGCGGACCCGCCGACGCGCCGGCCGAGCGAGCTGACCGCGACGCCGGCGGCGCGCAGCCCCTGATAGCAGGCGTCGTCCTCCATGCGCTGCAGGACGGTCTCGCGGCGCATCGCACCGTGGATGCTCAGCACCGAATGGCGATGGCCGCCGGCGGTGTGCAGCCCGGCCACGACGGCGCTGTGCAGGACACGGGCGCCGCCCGAGAAGAATCCCTCATAGATCGACATCACCCGCAGTTCGCTCGTCACCGGCAAATCATCACCTGGCCTGCCCGGTCTGTCAGGTTGAGCGACGCTTTCTCCGGTGAACAGTAGGTTTCAGAGATATCACGAGTTCATGGACGGCCTGACCTGCGCCGATACGTCACAGCCGGCCGGCTACGGCGATGCGTCACACCCGGCCGGCTGCGCCGATGCGTCACAGCCGGGCGGGTGCGGCGATCCCGAGCAGGCCGAGTCCGGTCGCCAGGGTCTGTGCGGTCAGGGCACACAGCGCGATCCGGTTGTCCCGCACGGGCTGCGGTGCCTTGAGCACCTGGCACCGCTCGTAGAAGGCCGTCACCGCCTGCGCGAGGTCGTAGAGGTACGTGCACAGCCGGTGCGGCTCGCAGTGCCGGGCCACGCCGTCGAGCACGTCGCCGAACCCGTCCAGCCGCAGGATCAGCGCCCGCTCCGTGTCGTGCAGGGCAACGTCCGCCGTCGTGACCACCGCCGGCACGTCGCCGGCCTTCGCCAGGATCGACCGCAGCCGGGCGTGCGCGTACTGCAGGTACACGCCGGTGTTCCCGGTCAGCGCCATCATCCGGTCCGGGTCGTACAGGTAGTCGCGGGTCCGGCTGGTCGACAGGTCGGCGTACTTCACCGCGCCGATCCCGACGTCCCGTCCCCGCTCCGCCAGCTCCGCCGTCCCGAGCGTCGGGTTCTTCGCCTTGACGACCGCCGTGGCCCGCTCGACCGCCTCGGTGAGCAGCCCGACGAGCGGGGCCGTGTCACCGGACCGGGTCTTGAACGGCCGGCCGTCCGCGCCCAGCACCATCCCGAACGCGGCGTGCACCGTCTCGACCCGCGGCGGCAGCCAGCCGGCCCGCCGCGCGGCGTCGAACACCATCCGGAAATGCGGCGCCTGCCGCGCGTCGACGACGTAGACGATCCGGTCGGCGTGCAGGTCCGCGACCCGGTGCCGCACCGCCGCCAGGTCCGTGGCCGGATAGCCGAACCCGCCGTCGCTCTTGCGCACGATCAGCGGCGCCGCATCCGGGTCGTCCTCGGCGAACACGCACACGGCGCCGTCGCTGACCCGGGCCACGCCGAGCCGCGCCAGGTCCTCGGCGACACCGGTCAGCATCGGGTTGTAGCTGCTCTCGCCGGCGATGTCGGCGGGGGTCAACAGGACGTCGAGCCGGCCGTACACGTCGGAGAAGTAGCGCGCCGACTCCTCGACCATCGCCCGCCAGGCGGCGAGGCTCTCCGGGTCGCCGCCCTGCAACGCCACGACCCGCCGCCGGCTGCGTGCCGCGAACGCCGGGTCGCTCTGGAAGAGGGCATAGGCCGTCTTGTACCGGACGGTCAACGGCGACGTGTCCGACGGGTGCTCCGCCAGGTACTGGATGAGCATCCCGTATTGCGTGCCCCAGTCGCCGATGTGGTTCTGCCGCACGACGGTGCCGCCGAGGTGGGTCAGGACCCGGGCGAGGGCGTCGCCGATGATCGTCGACCGCAGGTGCCCGACGTGCATCTCCTTCGCCACGTTCGGATGCGAGTAGTCCAGCACGGTCCGCACGCCGGTCTGCGGCTGCCCCACCCCGAGCCGCGGGTCGGCGAGCCGCTCCGCGACCCGGCCCAGCAGCGCGGCGCCGGTCAGCGTGACGTTGACGAACCCCGGCCCGGCCACCTGCCGGTCCGCGATCAGGTCGTCGCCGGCGAGCCGCCCGGCGACCTCGGCGGCGAGCTGCCGGGGGTTGCGGCCGAGCGTCCGGGCGTGGCCCAGGATGCCGTCGGCCTGCAGGTCGGCGTGCTCCGACAGGCGGATCTGCGGGTCGAAGCCGCCCTCGGGCAGGGCCGCGACGAACCGGTCGGTGAGCAGGGCGGCGAACGACGGCACAACCATCGTGGACTCCAGAGGTGACGACGGAGCGGGCAGGAAGGGACGGACGGCGGTGTGGTCACCGTCGTCGTCGCGAACCCGCAGTCGTCGTCGCCGTCATGGTCCGTCAACGGTACCGGGACACCAGGGGCGGCCGGCAACCGAATTCCAGTAGGGTCGGCCGCATCTTCTCGCGACGGGCCAGGCTGAGCATGCTGGCGGTCGCCATCGGCCTGGTGACGGTCGGTGTGCCACCGCTGCTGCTGCCCCGCGACCAGGATCCGCCGGCTGCTCGTTCTTCGCCGTCCGCTGTCGCTTCGCCGTCTGCTTCTGTTGCTGCCTCGCCGGCCGTCGACAGCCCTGCGCCGAGCCCGGGAGCGCCGCCGTGCGGCACCGGCGGCAGCAGCCGGCCGTCGTGCAGCGTCTACGGCGCCGCGGTCGGCACCGGGTGGACGGTGCAGAGCACCGGCGTCAAGGTGGTCACCAACGGGGTCGTGCCCGGCACCGACCAGGTCGCGCTGCGGGTCGAGCCGAAGGAGAAGGCGGCCTCGGTCGCCCTCGTCGCCGCCGGGCCGGTCACCGCGACCCGCCTCACGTTCCGCGTCTACGGCGGCCGGGTCCACGGCACCGTCCTGCGGGTCACGGTGTCCGCGACGACGGCGCCGTCGGGCGCGGCACCGGTGGTGCTGACCGCCCCGGTCGACGTGTGGACCCCGTTCGATCTCGACCTGCGCGAGCTCGCCCCCGGGCAGCCGGTCCGCCGCATCGACCTGGTCGTCGCAACCGACATGCTGCCCAACGCGTACCGCTTCTTCGTCGACGACCTGCAGCTGCGCTGATGGACCCACGGGCGGCCCCGGCCGCGATCGCCCGCGCGGTGCTGCTCGGCAGGGCGGCGATCGCGTCCACCGCCGCGGCCGCGGGGCTGCTGCTCGTCGAGGACTGGTGGCGGGTCGTCGCCGTTCTCGTGACGGTCGCCGCCGGTACCGTCGCGGAGGTGAGCGTCCTGACGCGCTGGCCGGCGGTGACCCGCCACCCGTGGCCGGCCCTCGCCGCGGACCTCGCGGTCGCCGTCGCGGTGCTGCTGCTCAGCCGGGGCGGGATGGCGTTCTTCTGCTACGTGGCCGGCTCCGCCGCGCTCGGCGGCGCGCTGCTCGGCATGCGGGCGCTGCCGCTGTGGGCGGGTCAGGCGTCGCTCGGGTTCGCCGCCGCGGCCGCGGTCCTGCGCGCCAACGACCCACCGCCGGACGTGGCCGCGTTCATCGTCGCGTTCCCGATGATCAGCGTGCTCGCCGGGATCGGCGCGGCGGCCGCGACCACCGCCCTGCAACGCCACCTGGACCTGGCCGTCGAGGTGATCGGCGCGGCGCAGCGCTCCGCCGCGGCCTCCGAACGTGCCCGCCTCGCCCGGGAGCTGCACGACTCGGTCGCCAAGACACTGCGTGGGGTGTCCTTCGCGGCGCTCGCGCTGCCGCAGTCGCTGCGCCGCCACCCGGCCCTCGCCGAGCAGCTCGCCGGCACCGTCTCCCGCGGCGCCGAGGCGGCCGCGCGGGAGGCCCGGGAGCTGCTCGAGGGGCTGCGCATCGACCGGCTCGACCGGGACTTCGCCGACACCGTGCGGGCCACCGCCTGGGACTGGTCGGACCGCGCGCGGATCCCGGTCCGTGTCGACGCGGAGCCGGTCGAACCCGGCGTCGAGGTCCGGTACGAGATGCTCCGTATCCTTGCCGAGGCGTTGCAGAACGTGGCCCGGCACGCCGGCGCAGGCCGCGTCGACGTCGTGGTCCGCGCCGCCGGCGGCCGCCTGGAGGTGCGGGTCCGCGACGACGGCCGCGGGTTCACGCCGCGGGACCTGGCCGCCCTGCAGGCCGACGGCCACCTCGGCATCGTCGGCATGGCCGAGCGGGCCCGCAACGTCGGCGGCTCCCTGCGGGTCTCCGCGGTGCCGGGCGGCGGCACCGAGATCGTGGCGGTCACCCCCTTGGAGGTCGACTGAATACAATAGGTGATCGGGTGGTATACGGGATTGTCGGCGATTTGGTAGGGGGAGGTACGGTGCAAGTGCAGCAGGTCGCCGTCACCGCCGCAGTGCCGGTGTGACGACGTGACGACGTCCGTGCTCCTCGTCGACGACAACCCGATCGTGCGGGAGTCGTTGCGCGGCGTCCTCGCCCTCAGCGACGACGTGCGCGTCGTGGGGGAGGCCGGCAACGGCCGCGACGCGCTCACCCTCGCGCTGCGGCACCGCCCCGACGTGACCCTGCTGGACTACCGCATGCCGATCGCCGACGGACTGTCCATCGTGGACGAACTGGCCCAGCACACCGCGGTGCTCGCCCTCACCAGCGACGCCAGCCCCGACGTGATCGCCTCGATGCTGCGCGGTGGCGCCCGCGGCTACCTGGTGCACGGCCACTTCGACCCGCCGGACCTGCTCCGCGCGGTCCGCGCCGTCGCCGCCGGGCAGGGCTGGCTGTCGCCGGTCGCCGCGTCCGTGGCCGCGTCGGCGCTGCGCGAGCAGGGCTCCCGCCGCGTGGCCCGGGACCGCTTCGGCCTCACGGACCGCGAGCGTGACGTGCTCGACCTGCTCTGCGACGGGCTGTCCAACGCGGCGATCGCCGAGCGGCTGCGGCTCACCGAGAAGACGGTGAAGAACCACCTGTACAACGCGTTCGCCAAGCTCCAGGTCGGCAGCCGCACCGAGGCGATGCTCCGGTGGAGCGCTGGGACTTTCGACTCATGACCGCGGAGGCGGGGCGGTCATAGGTTCGCACGGTGGGTGGCACCATCGATTCGAAAGGCACCGCAACCGTGCGCAGACGCTTTGGTTTCCTGCTGGCAGCCGGCCTGTTCCTGGCCGCGTGCGATCCGAACCAGGGGCCGGTCGTGATCTCCCAACCGGCGCCGTCGTCGGCCGTGCCGTCCAGCGCCGCCCCGTCACCCGCCGGGTCACCGGCCCCGGCGCCGTCCTCGTCGTCGCCGGTGCCGACCGCGACCGCGTCGCCGGTCAAGACGTTCACCGACAAGCCACCGCAGGCGCAGTACCGCGAGTTTCACGCCAACTGCACCGAGACGCACCGGCTCAGCGACGACCCGATCGTCTTCCCCGGGCTCGCGGGCGCCGCGCACAACCACACGTTCGTCGGCAACCCGGCCTCGAACGCGACGTCCACGCCGCAGAGCCTCCTGCGCGGCAGGACCTCGTGCGAGGACACGCTCGACGCGTCGTCCTACTGGTTCCCGACCCTGACCCAGAACGGCGCCGTCGTGAAGCCGGAGAGGGTCACGATCTACTACAAGTCCGGGGTCAAGGACTACCGGACGGTGCAGCCGTTCCCGGCCGGGTTCCGGCTCATCGTCGGCGACATGCGGCTGCAGGACTCGGCGCAGTTCAGCGGCACCTGGAACTGCGGGGACTACCTCGGCAAGGCCATCCCGCCGTCGTGCCCCGCAGGCTCGTCGCTGATCGTGCGGATGCAGGCGCCGAGCTGCTGGGACGGCCGGAGCCTGGACAGTGCCGATCACAAGTCGCACGTGGTGTGGCCGGTCGGCGGGGTCTGCCCGGCGGGGAACCCGGTGCCGCTGCCGATGTTCGAGATGAAGGTCCCGTACAAGCTGCCCGGCGGCAACACATCCGGCCTGGCGTACTCGTCGGGCAACGGCTCGTCGTTCCACTACGACTTCATGAACGGCTGGGACGCACCCCGCCAGGCGGCCCTCGTGGCCCACTGCATCAACGGTGGCCGCCAGTGCAACGGCTTCGGGATCGACCAGCACAAGCCTTAGGACACCAGTCCTTCGGCATGAGCCAGGATGACCAGCTGGACCCGGTCCCGCACCCCGACCTTCGCGATGGCCCGCGTCACGTGGGTCTTCGCGGTCAGGGGACTGATGAACAGGTCCCGCGCGATCTCGTCGTTGGACAGTCCGGCGGCGACCAGGCGGACCACCTCGACCTCCCGCGGGGTCAGGACGGCGAGCCGGCCCTGAGACGGTGACGGCCCGGCGGCCGGGCGGTGTGCGAACTGCCCGATCACCCGGGCCGTCACGCTCGGCGACAGCAGCGCCTCGCCCGCCGCCACGACCCGCACCGCGCGGCGCAGCTCGTCGGGCTCGACCTCCTTGGTGAGGAAGCCGCTCGCGCCGGCCCGCAGCGCCGCGAACACGTGCTCGTCCGTCTCGAACGTGGTGAGGATGACGACCCGGGTGCCGGCGAGGTCCCGGTCGGCGACGATCTGCCCGGTCGCCGCGATCCCGTCCAGGCCCGGCATCCGGATGTCCATCAGCACCACGTCGGGCCGCAGCCGCCGGGCCTCCCGGACCGCCTCGTCGCCGGTGGACGCCTCGCCGGCGACGGTGATGTCCCGGGTGCGGCGCAGCAGGCTGCTGAATCCGGCGCGGACCAGCGCCTGGTCGTCGGCGAGCAACACGCGCACGGTCATGACGGGATTGTCGCGTGTACGGCGAAGCCCCCGGCACCGTTCGTCGTGAGCGAACCGCCGAGCGCCTCGACCCGCTCCCGCATCCCGGTCAGCCCGTGCCCGAACGGCGCGGGGGATCCCGTGCCGTCGTCGGCGACCGTGACCTCCGTCAGCGGTCCATAGTGGACGGTGACCGTGACGCTGCGCGCCGCGGCGTGCCGCACGGTGTTGGTGAGCGCCTCCCGGACGATGAGGCCGACGGCGGTGCGTACCGGCAGCGCGGCGTCAGCACCGTCGACGTGCAGCCGCGCGTCCAGCCCCGCGGCCCTGACCTGTGCCACGAGCGTCTCCAGGTCGAGCGGTTCGGCGGTCGGGTGCCGGTCGTCGCGGAGCACGCCGACGAGCGAGGACAGGTCGCCCATCGCCTTGCGCCGCACGTCCTGCGCCAGCCGCAGCGCGGCCCGGGCCTCGTCCGGCGCGGTGTCCAGGGCGTCCGCGGCCACGTTGAGGTGCACGCCGACGACCGCGAGGGTGTGCGCCACCGTGTCGTGCACCTCCCTCGCGACCCGCAGCCGTTCCTCGGTACGTTGCTGCTCGATCTCGGCGCGCTGCTGCTGGAACGCGGTCTGCGTCCAGCGCCGCCAGTTGCCGATCGCCACGGTGACCGCGAGCGCGGCGGTCAGCCACAGCACGTCCGGGCCGACGCCGGCGATCGCCCGGCTCGCGCTGTGCTGCAGCACCGTCCAGTCCAGGTTGAACGCCACGACGGCGTGGATCGCCGCGATCCCGACGACCAGCCGCAGCCGCGGCCGCGGGCCGATGACCACCGACACGTACAGCAGCGTCACCGGCCACAGCCAGCCACCGGTCGTCAGGTCGGCGACCCGCATCGCCACGACGCTGCAGATCCCGGCGACCAGGCCGGTGAGCGGCCACCGCAGCTGCGCCCACACCAGCATCGCCAGCCAGGTGGCCAAGGGCAGCGACCCCTCGGCGAGCCGGTCCCCGGAGCCGCTGATCACGGCGATGAACGTGACCGCGGCGAACGCGGCGACCATCTGCTTCTTCGTCATGCCGTCGAACGCTAGGCGTGGCAGCGGGCCAGGTCGTCGTCCGCGCGGAGGCACCGTCTCGTACACCATATGGAGTATCAGGCAGCAGGCTGATGTATTCACGGTGCTGTCGTTAGCGTTGCCGCCCATGGAGCATCGCTGCGGAAAGCATGCCGTCCTCGCCAACCCGGCGTCGCGGATCCCGATCTGGATGGACTGCGCCATCCACCGGTACACCGGCTATCAGATCGACCGCCGCTTCGCCGTGGTCGTCTCCCTGGAGTTCTCCTACGAGGAGACCGCGTCACTCGACTGGATCATCGAACACGGCATGCTTTAGCTGGTGTACCCGGATGCTTTAGCTGGTGTACCCCGGATAGAGCAGCGCGAGCTCGTCCGGGTACGTGGCGATCAGCCGTAGCTCGTCGTCCGTCAGTGGCCGGCCTGTCGCCGCGTTGCACAGCTGGACCAGCTTGAACGTCAGTTCCTCGCGCTTGACCTCGAGGCCGAGGTCGTCCATGACGTGGCGGAAGCCGGCCATCCCGCCGTACTCGCCGGTGAGCACCAGCCGTCCTTTGCCGGTGTGCCGGTCGGCGGGGAACGGGCCGAGGGCGTCCTCGTCGTACAGCTCGTAGTTGCGGTGGTCCTTCAACGCACCGTCGGCGTGGATGCCCGACTCGTGCGCGAACGCGTTGACCCCGACGCCGGGCTGGTGCTGCGGCAGCGGCTGCCCGAACGCGTACGACGCCCATGCTGCGAACCGCCGCGCCCAGGTCAGGTCGATCGGGTCGCCGATGCGAGCGTTCCCGGGCACGCCGAAGCCGTGTTGCAGCGCCAAAATGCAGCTCACCAGGTCCGCGTTGCCGGAGCGCTCGCCGATCCCGTTGACGCACGTGTTGATCCACGCGTCCTGCCCGGCCGCCAGGTCGCCGAACGCGCCGGCCAGGGAGTTGGCGACGGCCATGCCGAGGTCGTTGTGGCAGTGCGTCTCCACCGGCATCCCCGTCGCGCTGGCGAGGGCGGCGAAGCGCTCCCCGATCCGGCCGGGCGTGTCGCCGCCGATGGTGTCGCAGTACCGGACCCGATCGGCGCCCGCCTCCCGCGCGGCGAGGGCAAACTCGGTGAGGAAGCTGTCATCGGTCCGCGAGCCGTCCTCGGCGTTCACGCCGACGGTTTCGACACCGGCCTGTTTCGCTGCCTGTACCGCGGCGACCATTTCCTTGATGACGGCCTCGCGGTCCAGCCGGCCCCGGAACTTGCCCCGCAGCATCTGATCCGACGTCGAGATCGACAGGTTGTAGTGCCGCAGCCCGAGCGGGGCGGCCTTCTCGACGTCGCCGGCCACGGCCCGGCACCAGCCTGACAGCCGCAGGTCACCGAACGCGCCGGCGGCCTGCAGGGCGGTCTGCGCCCGCACGTACGGCACCTCGTGGAACAGAAACGGGAAGCCGATCTCCGACTGCGCGACGCCGAGCCGCCCCAGGTAGAAGTTGACCATCGTCTTGCCGAACTTCGACAGCCCGGTCCGAGCCGTCTGCACCCCGTCACGGTTGGTGACGTCGAGAAAGTGAATCTGTGGCATGCCTTCGAGGTTGACCGCTGACAGTCTGGTGTGTCAACGTTGACGAAAATCAAGTAGGAGGCGTTGGTGGCCAGGTGGATCGGGGCGGACGAGGCGTCCCGCCGGCTCGGTGTGAAACCGGCCACCCTCTATGCGTATGTCAGCCGCGGCGTCCTCGCCCGCCGCAAGGGCGACGACGGTCGCAGCGTGTTCGACTCGGAGGAGATCGAGCGCCTCGCCCTGCGCGGCCGCCCCCGCCGCCGCCCCGGAGCAGCGTCCGAGCTGGTGATCGAGTCGGCGGTGACCCTGCTCGGCCCCGACCGCGCGTACTACCGCGGCCGCGACGCCATCGACCTCGCCAAGACCGCCACCTTCGAGGCCACGGCCACCTGGCTCTGGACCGGCGCCCCTACCGCCCTACCCCCACCCACCGCCACCCCCACCCCGGCAACGCCCGGTCCCGCCCCGGCTGGCTCTGCCCCGCCTACTGGCTCTGCTACAGCGGCTGGCTCTGTCACGGCGGGCGGGTCTGTTGCGCTGGCTGGTTCTGTCACGGCGGGCGGGTCTGACACGCCGGACCTGGCGCCGGTCGGCACGGCGGGCGCTGGATGGGTCGCCGATCCGGTCGCGGTGGCCGCCGCCCGCGCCGCCCAGGAGCTCCTCCCGCCGGGGGTGCTGCCACTGGAGCGCCTCCAGGTCATCACCACAACACTCGCCGCCGCCGACCCGGTCCGCCTGACCCTGGACCCGGCCGCGGTGATCCGCACCGGCCAGACCCTGATCGCCGGCCTCGTCGACGCCCTACCTGCCACCCTTCCGGCCGCTACCTCCGACTCCGCCGCTGCGTCTCGCCTCGACTCCGCACGGCCCTCTGGCCTCGGTTCCGCGCCGGGCCTGGACTCCGCACGGTCCTCTGGCTTCGATTCCGCACGGTCTGCGGTTCTCGAATCTGCGCCTGGTCGGGAATCCGCGCCCAGCTTCGACTTGTCTCCTGACTCTGCGGGCGACTCCGGGCGCTGGGTGCCGGAAGAGGATGTGGACCGGAGAGCGATTGCGTGGCGGCTGTGGGAGAAGCTCGCCGCGCCGGATGCCGATCCCGTGCTTGCCGATGTGCTGCGGTTTGCGATGGTGCTGCTCGCCGACCACGAGCTCGCCGCCTCGACCCTCGCCGCCCGGGTCGCCGCCTCCGTCCGCGCTGACCCCTACGCCGTCGTCGCCGCCGGTCTCGGTGTCACCAGCGGCGCGCTGCACGGCGGTGCCTCCCTCGGTGTCGAGGCGATGCTCGCCGAGGCCACCGACCCGTCCCTCGCCGCCGCCGTGATGGGTCAGCGCCTGCGCCGCGGCGAACGCATCCCAGGCTTCGGCCACGCTGTCTACCGCTCCGGCGACGCCCGCGCCGCAGCCCTCCTCGACCGCATCCGCGCCGCAGCTCCGACCGGCGCCGACCGTCGTGCCCATCCGGCGCTCGCCGTCGCCGACGCGATCCTCGACGAGGCCCGCCGCCGTCGCCTCCCGCACGTCAACGTCGACTTCGCCCTCGGCCTGCTCACCACCCTCGCCGGCATGCCCCGCGGCGCCGGCGAAGCCATCTTCGCCGTCGCCCGCACGGCCGGCTGGCTCGCTCATGCCATGGAGGAGTACGCGCAGCCGACCCGCCTGCGCCTGCGCGCCTCCTACACCGGACCCCTCGCCTAGGGTCCGTGTCGAGGTAGGGGTCGGCGCGGCGCGAGTCTTCGGTGCCGGCCCAGGCTGCGCTGGACGCCCGGGTGCCGCCAGATCGCCTGCGCCGTCAGCCTCGGCCAACGGCGCCGGGCAGACACGTGCAGGCACTCGCCGCGCGGGTGCCTGGTGCGCAGAGACGTGGTCGGCAGAGGCCAAGCGCCCAGGTGCCGGCCGTGCGAGCGCCGGGTGCACGGACACAGGCACTGCGGCGGCAGACGCCGGTCGTGTGCACGCTGGGCCGACAAACGTCGGGTGCGCGGGTGTCGACGGCTCGGGTGCTGGGTGCGCGGACGCAGGCGCCGCGGTGGCAGACGCCGATCGTGTGCGCGCTGGGCCGACAGGCGTCGAGCGCGTGGGCGCCGGAGGCGTCGGGGGCGTCGGATGCGCGGGTGCTGGGTGTGCGGACGCAGGCACCGCGGTGGCAGATGCCGGTCGTTTGCATGCTGGGCCGACAAACGTCGGGTGCGTGGGCGCCGGAGGCTCGGGCGTCGATGGCGCGGGTGCGGAGGGCGCGGGTGACGGGTGCGCGGACGCAGTCGCCGCAGCGACAGACGCCGGTCGTGTGTGTGCTGCGCCGACAGGCGTCGAACGCGTGGGTGCCGGAAGCTCGGGCGCCGGGAGCGTAGGCGCGGAGGGCGTGGGTGCCTGGCGCGCGGATGCAGGCGCCGCCGTGGCCCGTGCCGGTCGTGTGCGCGCCGGGTCAACAACCATCGAGCGCGCGGGCGCTGGAGGCGTCGAGGGCGTCGAGAGCGTGGGTGCCGGGTGCGCGGACGCAGGCGCCGCCGTGGCCCATGCCGGTCGTGTGCGCGCCGGGTCAACAACCGTCGAGTGCGCGGGCGCGGAGGGCGCGGGTGCCGGGCACATGGACGCAGGCGCTGCGGCGGCAGACGCCGGTCGTGTGCGCGCTGGGTCGACAACCGTCGACTGCGTGGACGCCGCGGGCGCGGTTGCCCGGCGGGGCGGCGCAGAGCGCGCGGGTGCCTGGCGTGACGGCGCCGGGCCGGCAGATGCCGGACGGGCCGGTGCCGGACGTGCCGACGTCGACGCAGGCACCGCTGCAGCCGAGCGGCAGCCCGCCGCGCCGCGCGAGGCCGGGCTGACCGCAACGGCCGGGCTGGCCGCAACGGCCGGGCTGGCCGCGACGACCGGGCTGGCCGCGACGACCGGGCTGGCCGCAACGGCTGGGCTGGCCGCAACGGCTGGGCTGGCCGCAACGGCTGGGCTGGCCGCGACAGCCAGCGAGTCCGCACGCGCATCCAGGTCCGCCAAGAGCCGAACTGTCCGCAACCGGGCCAGCTTCGTTGCGTGACGGGCGGCCAGTCCGTGCGCGCGGGCCTCCGCGAACTCGGCCCGCACCCGCAGCTTCTCCTCGCGCCGGCGTTGCCAAGCAGCCGTCGACGCGGCCAGTCGAGCGTCCAGATCGATCGACCCCGGCGTCGCCGTCGAGCCGGAATCCGGTGCTTCCAAAGAAAAGTACGGTCGTGGCACGTGCCGCCTCCCCCCGGTAGGCGCTACCCCCTCATTCTCAAACCTGCACACCCTCGCGTCCAGCGCGATCACGCCCAGCGACCGCAGACGTGCTGCCAGTGGTGATGAGGAGCAGGGCGGCGATGTAGGTGGTCATGACGATCAGGTCGCGGCCCGGGAAGTCGAGGTCGGCGGCGCCGAGGCCGATCAGCAGGTCCGAGAGCAGGAACAGCGCGGCGCCCGCAGCGACGGTGCGGGAGACGGCGGCCGCCGCGGCGGCCATGGCGGACAGGGCGAGGCTGTACACCAGGATCGGGACGCGCAGCGGGCCCAGTGACGGCCAGAGCAGGATGTTGAGCACCGCCCACAGGACGGCGTAGCCGGCTGCGGCAAATCCGAGCAGGGGAGCGCGGCGCAGGAAGGCGAGCAGGAAGCAGATCTGGGTGCCCAGGAAGCAGGCCATGCCGAGCAGGAAGGGCACGGTGCCTGGCACGAGGAGGGCGACGTCGCCCGCGAAGGCGAAGACCAGGCCCCACCCGATGAGGAGGGACCGGCCGTCCTTGCGCACGAGGTACCAGAGCAGCAACGGGGCGAGCAGCGGCTTGGCGATCCACTGCAGCGGGTGCCAGGAAAATGCGACACCTATGAGTTCAGCAGAGGCAGCGAAAGCGAAGAGCCAGAGCGCGAGCCTCATGAAGGTTGCCAGCCGGGGTGGCCGAACACGAAGCGCATGCGGTGCCGCCAGCTGGATGCGGTGCGCACGTCGCGCCAGATGTCGCGGTATTCGTGGGTGGCCACGCGCAGCGGGTTGTATGTGCCGATGTTCTTCGTCAGGCCGTAGACGACGCGGGCTCGTTCGGGTTCGAACGTGCCGAAGAGGCGGTCCCAGATGATGAGGATGCCGCCGTAGTTGCGGTCCAGATATTCATGGTTCGCGCCGTGGTGGACGCGGTGGTGCGACGGGGTGTTGAAGCACCATTCAACGAAGAATGGCAGGCGGCCGACCCGTTCGCTGTGCAGGAAGAACTGGTAGGCGAGGCTGATCGACTGCTGCAGGAACACCATCCAGGGCGGAATGCCCAGCAGCGGCAGGAACAGCCAGAACGGGGTGCCGGTCATCGGGGTCCAACTCTGCCGCAGCGCCGTGGAGAGGTTGAAGAAGACGCTGGAATGGTGCACGACGTGGCCGGCCCAGAAGAGGCGGACCTCGTGGTGCAGGCGGTGGAACCAGTAGTACGCGACGTCGTCGGCGAAGAACAGCAGCGCCCACGTCCACGGGCTGTGCGGGTCGAGTTTGAGCGGGGTGAGGACGTAGAGGCCGGCGTAGGCGAGCGCGACGACGATCTTCCACGGCACGCCGATGATCTGGCTGCCGAGGCCCATGGAGAGGCTGGTGGTGGTGTCGCGGACCTCGTAGCCGCGTTCGTCGTCGTCGGGCAGGAAGCGGTAGGACACCGCCTCCATGACGATGAGCAGCAGGAACGCGGGCACGGCGTAGAGCACGGCGGGGATCATGCTCGAGCTTCCTTTCGCGCCTGAACGGCCTGAACGGCCTGAACGGCCTGGATGGGGGCGGTGAGCAGCGCCTGGGCCTGCGCGAACGCCGAGGCGGCGGCGCCGGTGGTGATGTGGTCGCTGAGCCGGCGGTGCCCGGCGACGTCGAGCAGCTCGGCGGTGCGCAGCGTGGGCGGGACGTGACCGACCGCCAGCGCGCCGCTGACGAGGCTGTTGAACGCGAGGAGGTACGCGATGTTGCCGCTGCCCGCGACGACGGCCCGCCACAGTGCGACGTTCGCCTCGCCCATGCGGTCCAGGTCCGGGGCCGCGGCCGCGAGTGCGTCGACCGAGGTGGCCACGAGTGCCTTCGCCGCGGGGGTACCGCGCAGCGCGCACAACCTGGCCGAATCGGCCCCCACGCAGGCGCGCATCTCCATCATGTCGCGCACGAGCGTGCTGACCGGCAGGATGTCGCCGCTGGACATCGCGAGGTCCAGCCCGGCGTGCACCCGCCAGTCCAGGACCCTGGTCGCGCCGCCCTGGCTGACCTTGACCAGGCCGAGCTGCTGGAGCCGGCGCAGCGCCTCGCGCACGGCATGCCGGTTCACCTCGAACGTCGCGGCGAGCTCGCGCTCACTCGGCAGCGCCGCGTCCGGCGCGTAGGCGCCGCTGAGCACGGCGTCCCGCAGCTGCGCGAACACGTGGTCGGACACGGAGCTGCGCGGAGCCGGCGTCAGGGTCACGCCGCGACTGTCTCACACATCAACTGGTTGGACCAGTCCCGGCGAAGACGATCAGGCGGGGACCCGGGTGGGCTCAGTCCGTCAGGCTGTCCACGATCTTCTGGGCGGTCGTGGTGTGTTTGGCGTACGCGTTGGCGAAGGCGCTGCGCTGGACCGCCTGGGCGGCGCCGGTGACGCTCATCGACTGCCAGCCGGAGACCTTCATCAGCTTCGTGTAGAACTTCGCCGACGCGAACGCGGGGTCCATCAGCTGCTCGACCGTGCCCCAGATGCTCACCCGCTGCTGGAAGATGCCGAGCGAGTCGTAGTTGGTGCCGGTGCCCTCGTGGGGGAGCTTCAACGACGCGGGCACCTTCGGGTTCGCCAGGTTCTTCAGGTAGGTCTCCTGCAGCGCGGTCGCGATCGCCACGACGTACGCGCGCTCGGGCAGGCCCATCTGCCGGCCGACCTCGATGACGATGAACGCGTTGTTGGTCGCCGCCTGGGTGAGCCCGGCGACCGGCTTGGGCACCAGGGAGGCCCCTGGCGCCGAGGCCAGCTCCACGCCGCGGGCGGCGCTGGCCCGGGCATGCGTCTCGTAGAACTTGGCGGCGTCGAAGGAGGTGTCGTCGGTGACCGTCGCCGGCTCGTTGGGGAAAATCGCCCATGAGACGCCGACGCTGATCAATGAGGCGACGAGGCTGATCGCGGCAAGCATCGCCATCCTGCTGAAATGCAGGCGACGTGCGGCAGCGCGCCTACGCCGGGGGGTGGCGCCACGCACCGCGACAGCTTATGGACGCGGCGCCCCATCCGGAAGACGTCTTAACAAAACCTAAGGAACGCTGATCAACCCACGTCGCTTGAGTAGTGGCTCGATCAACGGATCGCGACCGCGGAAGGCGCGATAGACCTCCATCGAGTCGGCGCTGCCGCCCTTGGCGAGCAGGCCGTCACGGAACGTGTCCCCGAGTTCCCGGCGCAGGCCGCCCTGTTCGGTGAGCCAGTCGACGGTGTCGGCGTCGAGGACCTCGCTCCAGATGTAGGAGTAGTAACCGGCGCTGTACGCGGCGCCACTGAAGATGTGGGCGAAGTACGCGGTCCGGTACCGCGGCGGCACGAACGGCACCGCCACCCCGGCCTGCTCCAGCGCCTGGGCCTCGAAGGCGAGCACGTCGGTGACGGCCTGGGCCTCCTCGACGGTCAGCGTGTGCCAGGCCAGGTCGAGCAGCGTCGCGGCCAGGTACTCCGTGGTCGCGAACCCCTTGTTGAACTGCTCGGCCGCCTGCAGCCGCTCCACCACCGACTGCGGCAGCGGCTCGCCGGTGCGGTGGTGCGTGGCGTAGTTGGCCAGGACCTCCGGCCACAGCATCCACACCTCGTTGACCTGCGACGGGTACTCGACGAAGTCGCGGGGGACCCGGGTGCCGGCGAACTTCGGGAAGTGCACCTGTGAGAACAGGGTGTGCAGCGCGTGACCGAACTCGTGGAACAGGGTCCGGACCTCGTCCAGGGTGAGCAGCGTCGGCTCGCCGGCGGGAGCCCGGTTGATGTTGAGGTTGTTGACGACGACCGGCGCGGTGCCGAACAGGCGCGACTGCGGGACGAGGGCGTTGGCCCAGGCGCCGCCACGCTTCGACGACCGGGTGAAGAAGTCGCCGATGAACAGGCCGAGGGGCCCGCCGTCACGGTCGAAGACCTCGAAGACCCGGGCGTCGGCGTGGTACGCGGGAAGATCCGGCCGTTCCTCGAACCGGATGCCATACAGCTGCCCGGCGGCGAAGAAGACCCCGTCGCGCAGCACCCGCTCCAGCTCGAAGTACGGCCGCAGCTCCGTCTCGTCGATCGCGTAGCGGTCCCGGCGGATCTGCTCGGTGTAATACGCCCAGTCCCACGGCTCGAGGGTGAACGCGTCCCCGATCGCCTCCTGCAGGTCCTCGGCCTCGATCCGGGCGTTGGCGACCGCGGCCGGGGCGAGCTTCGCCAGCATCTCCTGGACGGCGTCGACGCTGCGGGCGGTGTTGTCGGCGATGTTGTACGCAGCGTGGTGCTCGAAGCCGAGCAGCCGGGCCCGCTCCGCCCGCAGCCGTGCGATGCGCAGCACCGACGCGGTGGTGTCGTGCTCGCCGCCGCGGGAGCCGCGCCCGACGGAGGCGGTGTGCAGCCGCTCCCGGACCGCCCGGTTGTGCAGCGCCGCCAGGGCCGGCTGGGCGGTCGGCAGGATCAGGTTCAGCGCGTAGCCGGTCTCGAGGCCCCGGTCGCGGCCCGCGACCTCGGCGGCGGCGACCGCGTCGGCGGACAGCCCGGCCAGGTCCCCGGCGTCCTGCACGACGACGGCGCTGGCCTTCATCTCGTCGCGCACGTTGTTGCCGAACTCCGTGGCGAGCGCCGCCAGTTCGGCGTTGAGCTCCCGCAGCCGGACGTGCTCCTGCTCGGACAGCCGCGCCCCGGCGCGGACGAACTCGGTGTGGTACCGCTCGAGCAGCCACGCCGACTCGGCGTCCAGGGCGAGGGTGTTGCGCTGGGCGTACAGCTGCTCGATGCGCGCGAAGAGCCGCGGGTCCAGCATGATGGCGTCACCGTGCGCGGACAGCAGCGGCACCACCTGCGACTCGATCTGCTGCAGGTCGGGGCTGGTGTCGGAGCTGGTGACGTTGAAGAACGCGGCCGACACGCGCTGCAGCACGCGGCCCGAGCGCTCCAGGGCGACCAGGACGTTGTCGAACGTCGGCGGCTCCGGCATGGTGGCGATGGCTTCGACCTCGGCCCGCTGCTCGGCCATGCCCCGCTCGAACGCGGGCAGGTAATGCCCCGTCTCGATGCGGTCGAAGGGCGGCAGCTGATACGGCAGGTCACTCGCGGCGAAGAACGGGTTGTCCGTGGTCACCTACCGACTGTATAGGGGCGATTCTTTTCCGGAAGTCCGTGCAGGCGATCCGGCCGGGCTGCGGGCAGCCTGACGGTCGGCATGCCGGAGTTGGCTGCGCGTATTGACATCGCCTTCCTGTCATCCTATGTTTCGCCCAGCGTGTCCGTAACCCGTCGATAGGTGCAACCGCCAGAAGCACCGCAGGGGCCTCAGCTGTCAGGTCGCCGCCGCGAGATCCGTGTTCGACGACCGGAATACATCCCATGTATATCTGCCCCGATCGTCGGGATGCGTGACACGCCGGGTCTT
The DNA here is from genome assembly GCF_040676755.1 of Dactylosporangium sp. NPDC049525. Lineage (NCBI taxonomy): Bacteria > Bacillati > Actinomycetota > Actinomycetes > Micromonosporales > Micromonosporaceae > Dactylosporangium > Dactylosporangium sp. NPDC049525. The sequence goes on from NZ_JBFAPO010000023.1 coordinate 150,110, forward strand.
CGGCGAGCCCTGAAGGATGCCAGCGTCATCGGTCTCACGTACTCCGACAAGGAGCAGCGATGTCCCCCACCCCCTGGCGCCGGGCGCTCATGCCCGCCGTCGCCGCCGCCACACTGGCCGGCACGTTGTTGGTCACCGTCGTCCAGTCCGGGCCCGCCAACGCCTCGACGACCGACGCCGCGTTCAACTCGAGCTCCGGCGTCCTGGACGTGAACTACGGCTCGTACCTGTCCAAGCACGACGTCGTGTACAACTCGCCGAACACGAACCCGCTGTACGGCCTGACCGTCGGCAACGGCCGGACCGGCGCGATGGTCTGGAACGCCAACCAGCTCACGATGCAGGTGTCCGGCGTCGACCTGTCGGAGCAGTCCGCGTACGCGGCCGGCAACGTCAGCCTCACCACCACGCCGGCGATGAACACCGGGTATTCGACGTTCCAGCAGCGGCTGTCGCTGTACGACGGCACGCTGACGACGAAGTACGACACCAACCGCACGGTCACGATCATGGGCTCGCCCAACTCCGAGGTCATGGGCATCCACGTCGACGACTCGCGCACGGGTGTCTCGAACATCACCCTCGAGCTGAGCCTGTGGGACCTCAACGCGGTCACCAACTCCGCTGACGTGCCGAACCTGACCACCTGGAAGACCGCGTCGACCTTCGCCGACGCGGGCGGCATCGGCATCTCCCGCGGCCAGGCCGACCCCAACGGGTTCGGCTACACGCTCGCCGCGTCGGTGGAGGGCGCGGGCTACACGTCCTCGACCGTCAACGGCACCCGCGTCCGGCTGACGATCACGCCGTCGTCGAGCTACACCATCTGGTTCACCGCGGCGTCGCGGATCAACGCGCCGAACCGGGACTCGGTCACCGCGGCGCGCAACCAGCTCTCCTCGGTGAAGTCCACCGGCTACGGCACCACGTTCACCAACTACAAGAACTGGTGGCACAGCTTCTGGGGCAAGTCGTTCGTGCAGTACGGCGGCACCAACGACGCGGACTACCTGGAGAACGCCTACTACCTGTCGACCTACATGATCGCCGCCGGTGGGTTCGGCAACTACCCGGTGCACTTCATCAACGGGGTGTTCCGCGCGACGCAGGACAACACCAAGTGGTCCAACGGGTATTGGTACTGGAACCAGCGAGACGTCTACAATTCGTTCCTAGCATCGAACCATACCGATATGATGTCGACGTTCAACCGCCTGTACAGCCGAAATCAGGGCGCGTTGACGGCGTATACGCAGACACGGTACGGGGTCGGCAACGCGCTGTGGGTGCCGGAGACGATGGGCTGGGACGGTAACGCCCGCGGCACCGTCGGCAGCGACTACGTCAACGACATCTACTCCACCGGCACCGAGGCCGCCTACAACATGTACCTGCAGTACCGGTACACGAACGACACCGCGTACCTGCAGAACACGGTCTACCCGTACATGCGGGACGTGCTGCGCTTCTACCAGAACCGGTTCCAGCTGCAGAACAACGAGTGGGTCATGCCCAACTCCAACGCGCACGAGACCTACTGGGACGTGCGCAACGCGATCACCGACCTCGCCGCGGTGCGGCTGCTCGCCCCGATCGCCATCCAGGTCGCCACCGACCTCAACGTCGACAGCGGGCTGCGCACCCAGTGGCAGGACCTGGTCAACCGGATGCACCCCTACCAGGTGTCCAACGGCGCCTGGCTGCCGCACGACCCGCCCGCGCCGGCTCAGCAGCGCAACGGCGAGAACGTGTCGGCGGAGCTGATCTGGCCGTACGACCGCACCGGCATCGGCGCGAGCGACTACCAGACCGCGCTCAACACATGGAACAGCCGGCCCAACCCGTACAGCAACGTGTGGGCCAACGACCACGCCCAGGCGGCCCGCCTCGGCCTCGGTGACCAGGCCTACAACGGCATGAAGACCATGCTGCAGCGCTACCAGAACTACCCCAACGGCATGACCAACAACACCAACGGCGTCTTCGAGTACCTCGGCATCCACCTGGTGGCGATGAACGAGTCGCTGATGCAGAGCTACAACGACAAGATCCGGGTGTTCCCGGCCGCGCCGACGTTCGGCGGCTTCGTCGGCAAGTTCACGCTGCTGGCCAAGGACGGCTTCCTGGTCTCCTCCGAGCGGGAGGGCGGCGAGGTCAAGTACGTCGGCCTGCGCAGCCTGCACGGCAAGCAGGCCCGGGTGGTCAACCCGTGGGGCACCCAGCAGGTCCGGGTCCGGCGCACCTCCGACAACGCGATCATCACCACCTCCACCGCGTCGGAGATCAGCTTCGCCACCGCGGCGAACACGAACTACGTGGTGGAGCGCACCGCGAAGCTGCTGTCGTCGTACTCGGCGACCACGCTGACCGGCACGCAGAACAACGGCGTGAAGTCGCTGTCGGGCACCGCGTCCACCCTTGGCCTCGGCGCCGGCGGCCAGACCGGCGGCGGCCCGACGTTCTACGGCGACATCAACTACGGCGGTTCGGCGGTCACGCTCGGCGTCGGCAACTACGACCTCTCGCAGTTGCAGGCGGCCGGGATCGCCAACGACAACATCTCCTCCATCCGGGTGCCGTCCGGCTGGACCGTCGTCGCGTTCCAGCACAGCGGCTTCGCGGGAACGCAATGGACCTTCACCGCCGACAACCCGAACATGATCAATACCGGCAACAACGACGCGATCTCCTCGCTGCGGATCACCCGGGCCTAGCGTCCCGGTGACCGACGAGCGGTTCCGCGTCACGGCGTGACGCGTGCGTGGCCGGCCGGACGACCCGGCCGGCCACGTAGGCGAGTCCCGCGCCCAGAGTGTTGATCAGCACGTCGTCGGTGGCGCTGACCCGGCCCAGTTCCAAGGCGTACTGCAGCAGCTCCACCGTGGCGGAGCCGATCGCGGCCAGCAGCAGCACCCACCACAAGGTCAGCCGCGGCCAGCGCAGCGGGGCGAACGCGCCGAACGCCGCGAACACGAGCAGGTTGCCGACGACCTGCACGGTGGCCTCGCCGGGACCGGAGGACAGCACCCCGCCGAGCCCCGCGATCGGGTCGAGCTGGACCCTGGACAAAGCGTCGGCGGGGGTGAGGATCATCCAGACCCACGGCAGCGTGCCCGAGACGGACGCGACCAGGCCGAACGTTCGCCGCCGGTCGGGGGAGCGACGCCCCGCGACGAAAAACCAGAGGCCGCCGAGCGCGGTAAAGGCGGCGAGCACCGTGAACCAGTGCAACAGCATCAGCGGGCGTGGGCCGGAACCGAAGCGGTGAGGCTGTCGGCGAGGACGGTGATCTCGTCGCCGGGGCAGTAGTCGAACCGGATCCGCACCTCGTCGCCGGTGAGCACCTCGACCGGCTCGCGCAGCGGCACCACCAGGTAGTTCATGGTCCAGTCGACGCTGCCCGGCGGCTCGAACAGCAGCGACAGCAGGTTCTTCGTCACCACGCGCACGGCATTGACCAGGGCCGGGCGTTCCGCGATGAACCGCAGGTCGCCCGTGCAGTGGTGCGGCAGCGGATCGGTGTAGAAGAACTGCTGGAACACCTGCGGCGGGGCGGCCTCGACGGTGCGCGGCTGGAGGCTCTCCGGCAGTTGGAACACCGGCGCCGGCACGGTGTAGCCGAAGTAGGTGAAGTCCTGCTCGACCGGCTGGATCGCCTGCACGCACGCCTCCGGCACGAACCGTGGCAGCGGGCCGCCGATGTGGCGCAGGTAGCGGCGCTTGAAGCTGTTGATGACCTCGATCTGCCGCTCGCGGAGCAGCCCCACGTGCAGCATCTCGCACAGCACGACGTCGACCGGCTCCTCCGGCAGGTAGTCGCGGGCGTCGGCGTGCAGGACGGTGACGGCGTCGCCGACCGAGGCCCGCAGCGCCGTCTCCGCGGTGGCAAAGACCCGCGGCTCCCGCTCGATCGCGATGACCGTCCCGCCCTGCCGGGCGGCGAAGTAGGACAGCACACCCGTCCCGCAGCCGAGGTCGAGGACCCGGGTCCCGGGCCGGACGGCGTGCGCGATCGCGTCGGCGAACGCCTCCATCCGGCGGTCGTCGGACAGCAGCAACGCCTGATACTGCAGCGGGATCACGTCTGCCGGGAACCCGAGGTGCTCTCTGGTGAGTTCCCAGTCGAGGTGTTCCATGTGCAAAGCGTAGGCCCTAGCGAACGGTCAGGCCGTCCCATCCGGCATAGCCGCTGGGACCTCGCCGTTCCCTGGCCCGCAGGACGAACCAGCAGGTCGCGGTGAGGGTCGCGCCGGCGATCGCGTCGACGATGTAGTGGTTCGCGGTCAGCACCACGGCCGACGCCATCAGCACGGGCATCGCCGCGCCGAACGCCCGCAGCAACGGACCCCGGGCCGCGGCCAGGATCGCCAGCCCGATGAGCAGGTCCCAGCCGACGTGCAGGCTCGGCATCGCGGCGTACTGGTTGGTGAACATCGCCGGCTGCAGCACCCGGTACGCGTCGGAGGACTGTGTCACGGTGTCGACCAGGCCGAGCTCGGCCAGGCGCGGCGGCGCGAGCGGGAAGAGGGTGAAGATGACCAGCCCGATGCCGCCGGAGACCAGCATCGCGTTGCGGGTCCGGAAGTAGATCTCCGGGTTGGTGCGCGCCAGCCAGATCAGGGTGACGACGATGACCGGCCAGTGACCCCAGATGTAGATCCAGTTGAAGAACGTCGCGACGGCGGGGGTGCCCGCGAACGTCGACTGCAGCCACGCCTCGTGGAACAGCCCGACGGACCGTTCGAAGTCCACGACGGTCGCGGCGTTGGCCAGGGCGCGGTCCGTGGCCGCCTCCGTGGCGCCGCGGACCCCGAAGTACGCGGCCACCGCCGCCGTCACGATGCCGACCTGCCGGCCGAGGCCCACGCGTCGCAGCGCGGGTTTCTCCCAGGTGATGGTCATGGGTTCAGCCTCGTCACCGCGGGACCGCACGCCATCCAGGCGAAGCACGGACCCGACCCTGATCTCCGGGGACGCCGGGGATCAGGAGGTCCCTTACGGGGTAGTCACTTCTCCCCGATGTTCTTCAGGGGTGTCGGATCTTCGATGTTCGCCGGCGCGTTCCACTTCTGCAGCTTCGAGCCGTCGCACTCGGTGGCCGTGAGTTTGCTGACGACGGTGCTGCCCTTGAAGATGTCCTCGGTCGGCAGCTTCGGGTCGTCCAGGTTCGTGGGGCTCAGGCACTGGCCTTGGAAGTCCCTGATGACGTAGCTCGTCCCGTAGGTGCCCTCCTGATACGACACCTTCCATTCGACGGCGTCCTGGTCGAACTTGGGGTCGGTGAGGGCCGGGCACAGCTTCATCGTGACGAAGTGCGGGTTGGTGTCCTTCTTGAACGTCGTCAGGCAGTAGGTCTTGTTCGTCTTGGTGTTGTCGTACGTGGTGATGCGGCCACTGACCGTGCCCGTCTCGTTGACGGCGAGCGGCACCGAGAAGCGCTGGTTCCACGCGACGCTGAGCGGGTTCGGCGCCTGCTTGCACGGCCACACGATGAGGTACCCGAGGGTCGTGTCGAAGTTGGTGACGTCGACGCACCGGCCGAACTGCTTGAAGTTGACGAGGTTGTAGGGCGCGGCGGCGGCACCGGCGCCGACGCTCGCGTCCGGCGCGAACGTGCGCGTGTTGTCCGCGGCGCCACCGCACGTGACGACCTCCATGAACGCGCCCTTCGTGCTGCCGGCCTTCGCGTGCATGCAGAACGTGCCGAGGCCGCCGGTCGACGACGTGGCCTGGAAGTTGGAGCTGTCGTTGAGGTTCCACCGCTGGAAGTACGGCACGGTGGTCGACGTGCCGCACACCTGGAACTGCAGCAGCGCGCCGGAGACCGGGTTCGCCCCCGAGTCGATGCACATGCCCAGCGGGTTCGCCGCGGTCTTCGAGGAGACCAGCTGCATCGTCAGGTACTTCGTGTACGCGAACGTCTGCCGGGTGCTGCCCGGGTTGCACGGCTGGGTGGTGACGATCGTGCCGACCCCCGGCGAGCCGGAGCCGGCGTCCAGGCAGTACGTCCCGCCGTAGAGACGGACCAGGCCGCCCTCGATGTTCGCGTTGGTGAACCGGAAGACGTAGGTGGCGGTCAGCGTCCGGGTCCGGGCGTCGACGGGGTTGACCGGGCCGGTGGAGCCCTCGGTCGTGCCCAGCGAAGTGATCACCGCGTAGGACGGCGGGGCCGGCAGCACCGGACAGGACAGGGGCTTGTGCGCGGCGTCCTGGTACGCGACCGAGACCTGGTACCTGCCTGCCAGCCCGGCGCCGACCGTGCCCAGCAGCGTCTGGCTGGCCGGCAGGAAACACAGGTTGGCGATGCTGCCCGCCGACGCGCGGATCCCGCCGATCACCATGTCGATGCCGGCCTGGGCGGCGTGCAGCGCCTTCGCCCGGTCGATCGTCGCCGAGGTCTCGCGCAGCTGGCCGATCACCACCGGCACCATGAGCGTGGACAGGGACGTGCCGACCAGCGTCAGCATCATGGCCAGGGGCAGCGACCCCCGCTCGTCCCGCCGGAACCGTCGCAGGAAGCTCATGCGCGTGCCTCCGGGCAGACGTCGCCGGTGACGGTGCCCCGGGTGCTGTTCAGCGCGGTGAACGTGACGTCGGTCCTCGACCTGGTGTACCCGGTGCCCGGGTTGCTGGCCACGACGATCACGATCTTCAGCCGCTGGAAGCCGGTGTCAGTGCCGGCCTTCAGCAGTTCGAACGAGCTCTCGTCGGCGATCACCTCGTTGGCGAGCACGACCCACTGGCCGGTCGGTTTCGTCGTCTGCGGCCACACCTGCCGGCGCAGCACCTTCTTGGCCTGGTTCAGCTCCAGCTGTGCGCACTCCGGGTTGCCGGACGCGGTGTCGGTGTTGACGTACTCCACCACCTTGTTGCCGCCGCTGGTGCGCGGCACCGAGATCCCCGACGCGTAGCGCAGGTTGCGGTCCAGCCGCAGGAACGCGGTGTTGAGCTGCGACTCGGTCATCGCCACCAGTTCGTTGTTGTTGCCGGCCTTGAACAGCTGCACCACGCCGGTGGTGAAGATGGCCATGACCGCGGACATGATGCTGGTCGTCACGGCCATCTCGGCGAGGGTGATGCCGTCGTCGCGGCGCAGCCGCGACAGCACGCGCTGGAACGGGTTCATGTGATCGTCCAGAGGAACATGAAGATCGACTTGGCGCCGACCTTGTCGGTGACGGTCAGGGTGACCGGGTAGCTGCCGGCCGTCGTCGGCGTACCGGTGATCTTGTTGGTGGTGCTGCTGAACGTCAGGCCGGTCGGCAGGCCCGCCGCCGCCCACGTGTACGGGGCGGTGCCGCCGGCCGCGGCCGGCCCGAGCGCGGTGATCGCCGTGCCCTTGACGCTGGTGCGGTCCGGGGTCGGCGTCATCGCCGGCGACGTCACCTGCAGCTGCCCCGCGGGGGTGGTGATGTTGACCGGCACCAGGACGGAGTTGGTGGCGCCGAGGCTGTCGGTCACCGTCAGGGTCACCAGGTACCGCGACGACGCGTTCACCGTGCCGCTGACCAGGCCGGCACTGGACACGGCCAGCCCGGGCGGCAGGTCCTTCGCCGTCCACGTGTAGGTGCCGGAGCCGCCGTACCCGCTGACCGCGCCGTTGTACAGGGCGCCCTTGGTCAGGCTGATCGGCGTCGCCGCGTTCGGGTACTGCACGGCGACCTTGGTGTTCCACTTGAACGTCACCGAGTGGGTCTTCAGGTTCTTGTCGGTCACCTTCACGGTCACGTTCGCCGCCGCGGCCGCGCCGGTCGCCGTGCTGGTGCCGGTGATGAGCCCGGTCGCCGCGTTGATGGTCAGGCCGGCGGGCAGGCCGGTCGCCGTCCACGCGTACGGGGGCAGCCCACCGGTCAGCGGCACCTGGTAGGAGGCGGCGGCGCCGGCGTCCCAGGTCTGGGCCGCGGGTGCCAGGACCGGCAGCGGCGCGACCGTCCAGTTGAACGACGCGTCGTTGTTCGACGCGGCGTCGGTGACGACGACCCGCACCACGTAGATGCCGGCGGCCGTCGGGGTACCGTTGATGACGCCGGCGGGGGTGATCGTCACGCCCGGCGGGAGGTTCTCCGCCGACCAGGTCAGCGGCGGGTACGCCGTCGTCGCAGTCATCACCAGCGGCGCCGGCATCGGCACCCCGATCTCGTCGACCGCCTGGTTGCCGGGGTTGTCCGGCAGCGGCGGCGTGATCGTGATGCTCGGGTTGAAGATCGGGTCCGTCGGCGCCGCGCTGACCAGGGTCTGCGTCACGTAGGAGCAGACGCCGCCGGTGTTCGCGCAGCCCCGGTCGTTGTCCCAGGTGACGGCGACGACGACCCGGTAGAACTTCAGCAGGACGCCGGGCAGCGAGAGCAGGCTGCAGACGGTCCCGCCGAGCGGCATCTGGCACGAGCCGACGACGTAGTACCGCTTGAACGTCGCGTTGTTGAACGTCTGCGGATCCGCGGCGACCGGCAGCACCGGCGCCACGCTGGCGGCCAGCGGGCCCAGTCTCGAGTCCGACGCCGGTGTCATCGTGTCCAGCAGGCCCTGGAGGTTCAGGCTGCCGAGGCCTGGGATGTCACCGGCCTTGAGCTGGCGGAACTGCTCGACCACGTCCTTCTCGCCGCGGCCGGAGACGATGCTCGAACCGGGCAGCGACTTGACCAGGTCGACGCCGTCGTGGGCGAGCCGCACCGCCGTCTGCAGGCCGCGTTCCTTGTTCAGCGTCGTGGTCGTGGAGACGAAGAACGTCGTCAGCGCGGTCATGACCACACCGATGATCGCGATCGACGTGAGCGTCTCGACCAGGCTGAACCCGGCGTCGGAGGGAGGGGTCCGGTGCATGGCGTCCGCTACTTCCCGGTGGCGTAGAACGCCTGGACGGTGAGCGTCATGGTGGTGCGGTCGCCGGTGGCCGCGGCCACGTTCGCGTTGACGATGAGCAGCGCCCGGGGCTGCGCCTTCTGCAGCTGGTCGAGGAACGGGTTGATCTTCGCGGCCGGACCGGCGGCGGTCAGGCTGATCGGCAGCGCGTGCACCGTCAGCGGCCCCTTGGAGCTGACCTCGGTCGCGGTGCCGACGCTGATCCCGCTGACGGTGATCCCGCTCAGCTCGCCCGCCGTCTGCACCTCGCGCAGCAGCGCCGCCACCGAGTCCGTCTCCGGCAGCGCGGCGAGGTCCGCCGTCAGCTGGGTGCGGTACTCCTCGATGCGCTTGTTCTGGGTGTCGAGGTCCGCGATCTGGCTGCGCAGCTTCGACACCTCGACGGTGGTGTCGTTGGCGAGGGTACGCAGGTCCTCGGCCTCCTGATACCGCGGCGCGATGACGAAGTAATAGCCGAAGGCCAGCAGGACGATCGCGGTGAGCGCGCCGCCGAGCAGCCAGAGCCGTTCGGGTCGCATCAGTTGCCTCCCGACGCGCTCGGTGCCGCGCTCGGCGAGGTGAACCGCCCGCCGAGCGATGCCTTGGTGACGTCGACGCGGATGGTGAAGTTCAGCCCTTCGTCGGTCTCGTTCGCGTCGCTCGGGAACGGGTTGGCGAGCCCGGTGACCCCGCCGAGGGTGTCGACGTAGGCCGCGACGTCCTTCTTCGTCGGGGCGGTGCCGGTGAGCGTGATCGTGCCGATCACGTCGCCGCCGGCACCGGGGCTGGCCTCGGCGGCGTCCAGCGCGCCGGTCACGCTCTTCAACGCGACACCTTTCGGCGCCGCCTTCTGCAGCGAGGTGAGCAGCGCCGACCAGGGCAGGTCCAGCTCCATCAGGATCCCCAGCTGGGCGGTGATGTTCTTGCGCTGCTGGCGGATCTGCTCCAGCTCCGTGTAGGTCGCCTTCTTCCGGTTCAGGTCGCGCCTGCTGTCCTGCACGGCGTTGAGCTCCGTCTGCGCCTGGTCGGTCTTGCCGTCGGCGGCGACGTACCAGGCGAACAGCAGCGCCATGAACGCCGCCACGCCCGCGATCACGAGCCGCCGCACCATGCGCAGGCGCCGCAGTTCGGTGATCTCCAGCGGCAGCAGGTCGGCGGCGATCGGCAGGATCCGCATCGTCCGGGCGGTCGCGTCCGGGAACGCGGGATGTGGCGCACCGTCGCGCCCCTTCTTCGCCGGTACGGGCGGCGCCTGCCCGTCCGGTCCACCGCTCTCGTGCGGCGCGCTCGACACGCTCTGCTGCGCCGCGTGCACGACGGCGGGAACGGCGGGCTGGACCGCGGTCACGGCGTCCGACGGCGCGCCGGTCGCCCGCGCGGGCGGCATGGTCGCGGACTGCCCGGCGCCGGGCTGCGCGATCGGGGGCACGGTGGCGGGCATGGCTGCGGGCATGGTCGCGGCCTGCATCAGGTGCCCGGCGGGCGGAATGGACGGCGGCGCCGGTCGCGGTGGCGGCGGCACGCTGGCCTCCGGCACCCCGGGCGCCAGCGGTGTCGGGTGCGGCGGGCTCGGGTGCGGCGGGCTCGGGTGCGGCGGGCTCGGGTGCGGCGGGCTCGGGTGCGGCGAGGCGGGATGCGGCGCGCTCGGGTGCGGCGGGGCAGGATGCGGCGCACCCGC